>CAZCVY010000354.1:0-5787 GCA_964501985.1 uncultured Acidobacteriota bacterium
TGCCGCCACACTTCGTCGGTGGAATGATTCCACGACCAACGCAGATTCAGGGCAAGCTCCGCCAGGGAATCGAATCCCGAGATTTCCGTGGGCAATAGGCCGTGAAAGGGATGGCTGGCGCGAGCTTCTTCGCTCACGGTTCCTCCATGGGTTGCGGTGTAGGTGTCAGAGTATCACGTCTGATCGCGAGGCCTCACCCTCAATCAGCCTTGGCTTACTGCGCGGTTATGGACTGGTACTGAAACGGGCGACCAATAGGGCGACCGGGCATAATAATCGTAAAGCCTGTGCTCGTATTCTCGAGTGACGGGAATTGAATCGACCCACTCCGGGCCGTTCTGGATGTTTTCCGTTGTCATGTCTACGTAGACTTTGGAGTCTGTCCAACTCACCCGGATGATCCATTGGGGCGACACCAGCACCTTTTTGCCAGGCCACAAGTTTCGTGTATCCACTTCCAGGTACCGAATAGCCCAAGTTTCATCATCGACAATGAAGTCCCTCACATGGCCGATTTCACCATCCAATGCCTGAATGTGGTAACCCGTCACGGCCTCAGTGCTGCGCAAGTGGATGTCAGCCGGCCCTCGCTCCCCCCTCGCTTGCAAGGTTTTCGCTTCCGCCAGGGCTTCCCTGCGAACCTCCAAAGCGGCCGATTATCGGGCGTAGCCCAATAAGAAGGGTAACCATAATACCCCAGGTACGCGGCCTCGTGCTGCCGTGAGACGGGCTCGTGTGTGTCGATGGGCGGACTGTTTTCGATCTGCCTCTTCGTCAGCGCAACATCGAGGCGCTTGGATTGCCATTCCGCCTGACGCAGTGCGAGGGGCGGGACCAACACAAACCGCCCGTTCAGCCAGTTCCCGGTATTAACCACCAAGTAGCGAATGGCCCAGCTTTCATCGTCGAAATAGAAGTGTCCCAAAATTCCAATCTCACCATCCCTGGCTCGAACCGCAAAACCCGTTATTTGGGAAACATTTCTTAACATTGTCCTGTCCTCCTCGGCATTTTGTGAGGTGATGCTAAATCATCTCGCACCGGCTGCGGCATGTTGCGCCCGGTCGACGAGATGCAGCGCAACCTCCGCCGGGCGAGTCGTCTGTATTTGGTTATAGTCGAAGGCCTTCCCCGAAGCAGTCCGATACCGCTCACTGTTCTGGTCAGAAGTGCTCCTTCGAATGTTTTACGTTGCCAAATGCGGATAAGGATTACGAGAGGGTGACGAGGGCCTCTTTGCTAAAACTGGTCAGTTCGGAGGAACGCCCCTCGTAGATTTTCCATGACCACTCTGCGTCGGCAAGCAGGGGGCGGCCCGCTTTACCTTGATGACCGGAGCCCGCGCAAATATCCCGCTCTCCTCTAGCATTCGCCTTCCACCAGATCCGCCTGCCCGCACAAACTTCCTCGAAGCAAACTTCGATTAGTGATGTCCGCCACCACCGTCGCCGCGAGATCCTCCGCCGCCAGATGACTGTCTCTGTTGCATCTGCTGCGTCTGCTGCGTGTGGGTTTCGTGCAACTGCTGTGTCTGTTGCTGGTGTTGTTGCTCCACCTGCTGCGTTCTTTCGGGAGTGGCCCGCTGTTTCGCCAACCGCCGATGCTCATTGTCCTGCGTCTGCTGCAGTTTCTGCCGGTCCTGGGTCTGCCTTGCGACCAGCTTATCCTGTTGCTTCTGGTATTTCTGGTCCACATTCGCGCTGCCCGTCTTCGGAGCCGCGGGGCGTTCGACGGGCGGCAGATCCTTCGGATGGGTTGCAAGGTTGGGGCGAGGAGTGGCAGTAACGGGCGGCGCGCCGGCGTTGGCAGAGAACTTCTGCTGGGGGTTATTGCGGGCAGCATACGCGTGTTGACTCTGAGCGGCTACGGGCCCGCGATGTGTCCCATGAGCAGCAGCCTCTTCTTCCGGGGTGGCGCGCGCGATTATTCCGCCGTTACCGCCGTTGAAGCTGACGCGGTTCTTCTCGCCCTCGTTCACCCTGGTGTTGTAAACGTTGTGGAAGTTGTTTGTGTCCACGCGGTTATACGCCGTGTTGTAGAAAAAATGTCCGTTGTCCCAGCGTCCGCCATCATAACCATGGCCGAAGTAACCGAAGCCATAGTTAATCCCACCATAGAAACCCACGGAAAGGCCCCAGTAGCCTTCATTGAAAAAATATCCACCGTCGCCCCAACCCCAATAGCCCGGGGTCCAGAGGTACCCGACTTCCGGAGGCTCCACCCATGTGCCTGGCACCCAATAGTACTCGCTGCCGTCCCAATCCCAGTATCCCGGCGTCCAGATATAGCCGTCGCCCGGGCAGAGCGGTTGCTCATAATCGGGCAATGGCGGCGGAGCTATGCCCACCCTCAAACCCACGGAGAATTGCGCGGAAGAGGGCGCCGGTATCGCCAGGAACGCCGCGAGTACGAAAAACAGCGGCGGAATCATACGAATTATCTTTGTCGTTAGCATTTTGGTTCACCTCTTGAGATTTTTATTCCCGCGCCGATTCTGCGCGCGGATGCAAGGACTGCCCGCCGGGCTTGCAAATCCCGGGTATTCAGATCAGGGAGCATCCAGCCAGCCAGGAACTCCATTTTGAATCCAAGGCAACTGGAGATCATGGAGAATCAGAATCTGCGGCTAGGGTAATTGAGTTGAGAACAAGGTGTCTGTATAAAAGGGAACACCTCGACTCGTGTGATTGGCCCGAGCTATTTTGACCAAACGCGGGAGCAGATTTGGACTGCCAAGCGAATTATAGCCAGGGTATAAGAAATTTGTCTCGATCTCCCAAGTAGGATCTTCTGAGAGGCAGTTATCAGGGTAAGCGTCCCGCTGCGCGGAGTGAGGTCAGGACTTCAGGGCGGTGGGGCCAGCATATTCAAAGCAGAGGCGATTCAAGCGAAAACCAAACTTCACGGTCCGTGCAAAAACGAGAGCAGCGTGTCGATTTCATGCGGAACACTCCAGGTGGACTTATGGAAATCTCGCCTAAGATTGAAAAGATCGCGTTCGTTGGCAACTACTTGCCGCGCAGGTGCGGCATCGCTACCTTCACGTCCGACCTGCTTACTGCTGTGACGGCAAGGTACTCCCAAACCCAGTGCTTTGCCGTACCGGTAAATGACGTCGAGGAAGGCTACGGGTACCCCAGCAACGTCCGTTTTGATATAGAAGAGCACGACCTCTCATCCTGTCTGCCCGCCGCAGACTTCATCAACCTCAGCAAGGTCGACTTAGTCTGCTTACAACACGGGTTTGGTATTTTTGGCGGTCCGGCAGGAAGTCACTTGCCCGCGCTGATGCGGGAACTGAAAACGCCCGTGGTCACGACACTGCACACCGTCCTGCGCGAGCCGAACTTCGAACAGAGACTCGTGATGCAGGAGTTAATTGCGCGGTCGACGCGGTAGGTGGTCATGACTCAACGGGCAAAGCAGATGCTACTGCAGGTTTACCAGGCGCCACCGGGCAAAATTGATCTGATCCCACATGGCATTTCTGATATGCCACTTGCCGATCCGAACTCATACAAGGATCAGTTTGGCGTAGAAGGAAAGGTTGTCTTGCTCACCTTCGGGCTGCTCGAGCCCAACAAACGAATTGAGCAGGTACTCGATGCGCTCCCGCAGATTCTGGCGGAGTTCCCGGACGTTGTTTATGTCGTCATGGGTGCGACGCATCCCCACGAGTTGCGGGAGCACGGCGAGACCTATCGTCTCAGTCTGGAAAATCTGGCCAGCAAGAACAAGGTGGAGAAGAACGTTACTTTCTACAACCGCTTCGTAGAACTCGAAGAGTTGAAGGAGTTCATAGGCGCGGGGGACCTGTACAACTTGCCCCCAATCTCGTCCAGACCCTGCAAGGATCCATCCGCGGCCACCTGCAGCACGCTAAGAATTGGAGCTTCCGCCCTCGCTAGCGCCAACGCACGAGAAAGGAGCGCGCGAAAACCGTCAACTCCCGCGAGTGCACAAACGGGTGGGCGCAGCGTATCACAGACGCGAAAGGCCGCCAGTTCCACGGATTCCGAGGTGTTGCCCGCAGCGGCTTCATTAGCACTAAGGAGTTGGGCCAAATCCCGGGTCTGCGGGGGAAGTATCATTTTCGTTCCGTTGGCGTGCAAACTGGGCGAGACACCTGGACTTGAATCATTGATCATATTCTCATCCAACTCGGGACCACCCGGGTAGGGCCTGTGCCTCGGTGGGCTTCGTCGGATTGGATTGGCGCGGCGCCCGGACCCGGCGCCGTATATCCGCCACTGCAGCCTTTGCCACGAGGTCAAATGCCTCGCAGCCTCACCCAACACATCGCTTCATAATATCATTCTGGAAATCACGGCACCAAGGACTTGCCGTACACCGCAGACGACAGTTTCTCCCGGTTTCCAGACCGAACCGGAAAGGCGCGATGAAATAGTTCCGGGCACCGTCTCTGTTCCAAATTGAACACCAAGTTGATCGGGAAGAGCGGTGGAGGCCTTATTGTCGGGTTTTGATTCTGCTACTGGTCGCGTTGGATTACGCTCAAGAGGCCACTATTAACCGTCAACCCCCATTGCCCGCGTAATCGATAAAGGCCATCGTACGGAATTTGTTTATGAAATAACTGCCCCGTGACCGCGTGGTACCCACCATTTGGGCCAGGTGCTCCTGATTGATTCCAGGATGGACCGTTTCGGTCCTGCTGCCCTTGCCAAAATGCGCCAGCAATAGGAGAATCCGGGTCAAGCCATTCCCCCTGAAGTTGAGAAGCCAGTCGACCACATCCTCTTCAAAAAGAGCGCCGCGTCTGAGATGATGATCGCGAAAAACTCGACGTTCCGGGAAGAATTGAAAGCCACTTGATTCAACGGAGTCATTGTGCCCCTTACAGCAAAGGGTCTGCACACCTACCAATTCTGCTTCGGTCGCATCGAGTGGACGCCATTAGCTACGTTCCAAACCACATCGAACGACGTGCCTTTCATGGCCAGCGAATAACTCTCATCGGTACATAAGGTTATGGAGGCCCCTTTCTGTACTCAATGCCCGAGCAACTGATTTTCGATCAGTTGCTCTCCACACTAGGTAAGTCATTTATTTTCAGTTAAGCGATCTCGCACGCATAACAAAACGCGCCCATAAATTGCGGGCTCGAGGGGGTTACCAGAAAACGATAAGCTATTATTTTACAATGAGTTGCTGAGCCGCGAGGGAATCGAACCCCCAACCCACTGATTAAGAGATATCTCACTCTAACGCATTGTTTTCATTCCCACCTTTAGTTCTCATAGTGTTACATCAATTCCGGGAATCTGCTTTCGCTTCAAGTAGAGCCCCTTTTACGCCAACAGGATAGGCTTTTGGAACAGTTTTGGAACACCTGCTCCCTCCATACGGCAGTTAGCGTAACGGATAACTTCGAGTGCCCAGTGGATTCCGCCGCTCATAGAAGACCATCTTCACGCCGGACATGATTTGAGGACCATGAGTTTTCAAGCCGCAATTCAATCAGCGCCGATAGGCTTTGGCGCAGACCCGCAGTCCGCCCATGCTCCGTCTTCACCGCCTTCCGGAATCAGAATCAGCAAGCGAAAGTTGAGACAGGTAGAATCGATCCAGCTTATTCGGGAGCACCGGGAAAACCGCAACCGGCAACTCGCCTTTCACGCACGGCCGTTCGTCCTTTGCGGGCTCCCTCTCCGCCGACCGGCCGAATCACAATTGGTCCATGTAAGGCATAGCGGCAATTTCTTTCTCCACGTAACTGCGCATCCTGACCTCGGCTTGCCGACTGTTAGAGCAGACTGCACTTGT
>CAZCVY010000355.1:0-5771 GCA_964501985.1 uncultured Acidobacteriota bacterium
CACCGGCCGCGTGCAATGTACATTGGCTAATTCGAGGTTTCATACTTCCTCGAAGGGGACTTCCCGGGAGTTAGGGATAGGACTTCTACAAGTAGGCCGTTACTCGGCCAAGTGGACCGTTCGGAAGTTACCGGCACCGTCCAGATCATGTCAGGCATCATCAACCGCAAGCCAGAAGCCTCCCTCTATGCCCACGCCAACTAACAAGAAACTTTCAGAACACAAAAGCAGGCGTATTCATATTACACCTTAAAACACGGTTGACAATACCTTGTTTTAAGGTTATTATTAGCGTCGTATTCGGGAGGAATGATATGAGAACACCCCAAGAGACTGCACTTCTCATCGTTGGAATCTTCCATCGATCAGGCGAGCGCCGTGCGCGGGTTAGCCAGTCGACGCTTCGCCTGCTCGGGGGACGGAAGCACTTACGTTCAGCTTTCATTGTTGCTGTATGCGAGATTCTTGCGATGGATTTTGAATTGATTATGGTCGAACTTGCGAGCGGCGCATTCGGGATCATGCAGACTAAGCCGCTAGAGGGCGCGAAGCCGGTTACTGCGAAGCGCTGGCTTTCGGAGGAGGAACTCCATTCCGTCAAACGAGGCGTTCCGAATTTCAGGATGTTTCGTAAGGAGATCGCGGCGCATGAATCTGATGCGGCGGATGATCCGGCAGGAGTGGCATAGAGTGGCCGGTGGAAAACTCAAACCACAGACGGCTGCCGTGATATTATGCCACTCCATGCTGTTTCGCAGGCTACGTCAGGATATGTCCAATCGGAAATAGTGCTCAGGAGAAACCTCCTGGCTGGAAATTCGCTCAGCCGTAAGGTCGATCGGATGAGGGGGCCAGTTACATGACGACGCCACTTGCGCAGCAGTCTATCGGATTTCTCGCGGGTCTCGGTTATGACGCTGCTAACCTTGTTCCAGAGTGTTCATTCACGTGGCGTGCAGAGGACCAAACCCTCCGAAATCAGAAGGCCGACCTCATTGCGTTCTATCGTCCACCACACACCATGCGGACTGCTTGTGTTGGTGTTTTTTCTGCGGCAAACCAGGCAGATGTTGCCACAATTCTCCAGAGGGCGCGTTTTCTAACAGCGCCGGTCGCCATAGTAGGCACTCCGGATAAAATTTCGCTATATCCAGTACGCAGGGCGCCAGCTGCCGAACCACTCGAATCCGTAGAAACGGGCGACTGGCCAGAAAGATTTCGATCCAGGCTCCGGGATTTGTCGCCTGCTTTCCTCTACACAATTAAGACCGAACCTGAGCAATTGTCATTGTTCGATACCGGCTTATGGTCTTGGGCAGAAAGTATTACAGGGCAGACCCTGACATCTCTTCTCGAATCTCTGTTGGCACGCGCGCTGAGCGATCTGCCAGATAGGTATCGGGACAGGGCCGCCGCGCATACGGCTATTATCCGCCTTATTCTTCAGATGTTCGCCTGTCGGGTTCTTGAGGATAAGGGGATCGTTTCGGGAGATGGTTCGTTAATTAGTACGTTGTCGCTTGCACATGATCGCTTTTCTGAGAACATTGATCCTACGGTCGCCAATTCGCCTTATCTAAGCCGCAGCCTGATCGAATACGTAGAGCGCGAACTTAGGGACAGGTTTGCCTTTGCAACGCTGACGTCTGAGATGCTAGGTAGTGCATATGAGAATGCGTTGGTAACGCCGAAGCTGCGGAAAGAACGTGGCATCTACTACACGCCGCGATCGATTACAAACTACATGCTCTCAAAGCTCCCGATCGAAACCCTCCCATTGGAAAGCCGCCTCCTGTGCGATCCCTGCTGCGGCTCTGGGTCGTTTCTTTCGACCGGCTTTGATCGCCTGTCTCATCTCTTGCCACCTCAATGGACGCCATCCCGAAGGCACCAGTATCTGCGGACGCGGATCTTGGGCTTTGACATTGACGATATGGCAAGAGAAATTGCCGGACTTTCGCTCGTATTAGCTGACCCGTACAACAGGAATGGTTGGAAGATTCGAGCCCGCGACGCAACGCAACTTTCGATATCCGATTTGGGGCAACGGCCGACGATCATCGCTACAAACCCTCCGTTTCTAGAAGTAAAAAAACGAGGTGAGAGGCAAGAACTGGCATCTGAAATCGTAGCTCGTCTAATTGATTTAGCGGCGGACAACGGTTTGCTGGCGGTTGTGACTCCACAAAGCCTGCTGGAATCACGGGCGGGAGAGAAGACACGCAAGTCTATCATCGCCAAGTGTGATCTCCTCGAAATTGATGTTTTGGCTGGGGGCTTGTTTTATTCGGGGGCGGAGACGGCTGTACTTCTTATGCGTAAGCGACCGAAGCCGCAGAGCCAATCCATGGTATCCGTTGCCACCGTTAGAGAAGTAAGGTCCCGTGACGTATCGACGTTTAAGGAAATCGGGACATTTACCCGAACGTACTCTGTCGAACCGTCATTGTGGCGGGGCGACCGCGACACGCGATTCGTCCTTTCCCCGTTATCGGACATATGGAGGAACCTTGAATCGCACTGCCATCCTCTAAGCACGTTGGCCGAAGTACGCAACGGTCTCCAGGTGAAAACTGATGATAAGCGGACCGTAAGTGTAGAGCAACGCGATGGGCTCGTCAGATTCATTGATCGTCCTGACGTCCTGCGGCCATTCGCGTTGCTCGCTGGTCACCCATTATGGCCTTTCAAGTGGCTTCGCTATGGTCGTCATTTACGTCGCAGCGGAGATGAACCAATGTTCAAGGCTCGAAAGGTAGTTATCAATGCTACGCGGAATCCGGGATCATCGTGGAGAATTGTAGCCGCGATCGCAGGCGAAGACATTTACTTTTCGGACCACTTTCATGGAATAGTACCCAAAGCGGACGGCGTTACGGCCGAGGAAATCACCGCTGTTCTTAACAGTCCGGTTGCAAACGCATGGTACGACGGCCACTCGCGCAACAGAAAAATTGTGATCTCCACACTAAACGCCATGCCATTTCCTATGATCCCCGCGAATCGGAAATCAGAATTGATCGCGCTGGTAAGAGAACTAGAGAAGGCGGTAGTAGCTAAATCGACCAAGGATGATGGGTCGCTTTTCTATGACACATCAGAGGAGAGAGGGGACGTATCCCTCCTGGTTGAGCGAGTCGACTCAATTGTGCAAGAAGCGTATGGACTTGAGCCATCAGAGACGCAGCGGCTCTGGAAGCTCATGAGCGGCGACAAGCGCCCAGCATGATAGTCAGGTGGTATGAGAAAAGGATACTCGCTTAGAAACAACACGAAAGTTAACCCGCTCGCATTGAGCAGCGATGAAGCGCAGGACTTTTACAAGAGAATAATCACCCAGATCGGACGAGACGCCTTCTTTCTCGATACGGGTGCCATATTGGAGTCCTTCGCCGAAGGCGATAACGCATACGTGCAGTTTCTCGGAAGCGTCCAAGGTAAGCTAATTACTTCAAGCTTTGTAGTCGTGGAGACGGTGCGGCGGGTTACAAAGACTCGACACAGCGTTTTTGTAGGACCGTCCGGCGAGCGAAACAGGCATCTGGCCTCGTATTTCTTGCGAAAATGGCTCATGGAAAAACAGGTCTCTATTTTGACCGTACCTGTAGCTGTTTTTGACATCGCCAAAGCGAAGTTCCACACGATACATGTGGATTGCGACTTGTGTGACATGATCTCTTACGTGATCGTCACCGGAATTGAACAAAGCCGAATTATTTCGACAGACAATCATTTCCGGCAGCTCGGGCTGCAAGTCTATCCTTGAGCCTCCAGAGCGACCACCACAACCTCCTGCAGAGTGCTGCCACTTGCCGATAAGTCGCCATAACCGGCCAATCATGATGCCCGCTTCGAGTTAACTTCAGCAGAATGTGACGTTTGCAGGTGCGTGCACAGATTGGACCGGTTATGGCCGAATTAACCGGCCAACCCGCCGATTTTCAATCACTTAGAGGTGCGGCAAGGGTTGGCCGGTTAATTTTACCAAACCGTAGAACTGCCACTCGCATGCAAACTCCCGAGATACGGGGTTGTGGGAAGTTGAGGGCCGAAAAGGGCCGCGACGGGATCGCAGAGCCGGGGTCATCAAGGCGATGCGCGCTATTTTAGCGCCTATGCCGATGTCCTTGTCCCGCGCCTTGGACAGGCTGCAGGGCTAGAGAGCGAGCCCTGCGCTACCACGGGTTCCCTTCGCGTTTCACGATTTGTTCAAGAGGGCTTTTTCCACCGCTTGCGGGTTTCGATCAATCCCCGTCAAGAAGGCGCGCACGGAGCTTTCCGGACGCCCGCGCCCTTGCTCCCATTCCTGGAGCGAGCGACTTTGTTGACTTGCCATCATGTGATTTAAAAGTTACAATAAAGCCGTGATCGAGATTCGCCACTACGTCAGCGGCGCGGGAAAGGATGTCTTTGACGATTGGCTGTCGGAGTTGGCGGATGCGCGCGCAGGCGAAGATTGCGACGCGAATTGACCGGCTCGCCGCCGGGAACTTTGGCGATTGCAAGCCGTTGCAGCATGGTGTGTGCGAACTGCGAATCAATTGGGGACCGGGCTACCGGGTGTACTACGCGATGCTGGGAAGGGTATGTGTTTTGCTTCTCTGCGGCGGCGACAAACGAAAACAGCCGTCCGACATTGACCGGGCGCTGGATTACCTCAAGGATTATAAGGAGAGGAGCGAAACCTCATGAAACGCAAAGCCAGCGTCTCCCACGACGAGGCCATCGTTCGGCGGCTCCGCAAGGATTCGGAATTTGCCGCCGAATACCTGAAAGCGGCATTGGAAGATGAGGACGAACCCCGTGTTCTGCTGCTTGCCTTGCGCCACCTCGCCCAAGCGCAGGGCATCGCCAAGGTTGCCAAGTCTGCCGGCATCGAGCGCGAGAGTCTTTACCGGGCATTGTCAGTCCACGGCAACCCTCGCCTGTCCACCTTGTTTGCCGTCACCAAGGCCATTGGCCTCCGACTCACCGTCGAAGCCGCTCCATAATTCGCGGGGGCGAATACATTGCCTTTCATGCATTCGCCGCGCGAACCCGGGCAACATCTCTGTTAGCGCGTCCTAACCGTGGCCGGTTCTGGTTTCTCAATCGTGGCACAGGCACTCCTGCCTGTGCGGTATGCATGGAATGCACCAATCCGTGCACAGGCAGGAGCGCCTGTACCACCCGCGGGCCTTCGCTTGTTGCGTGCTGATGACCGAACACGTGGACATGGTGTGCCTCGGCGGGAACCCGTGCCCACACTGCATGTTCATGCAGCAAGCGAACTTGCTTCGGCCCTGCTAGCTGCGTGAAGGTGGCCAGCCCGCCCGAGAGCAACCGGGACAGGTCCCGCGTGGTGCGCCTGAAGGGGAAGTCAGCGCGCCTGGACTTTCTGTGGTATACGTTCCGATACCGCCGTGACTGGAAAGGTCGCGCGATCGGGGATTGCCCCCCAAAATATCACGGTCCCGTCAAAGTTGTGGTGCCGTGGCGGCCCCGAAAGGGCCGAAGGTCATTAGCCACGGGTGGAACCCGTGGGAAGCGGTCCAGAGGGAAAGCCGACCCCTACGGGGTCGAATATCTCGCCTCTCCGTGTCCGTAGGTTCCACCTACGGCTACTGATCTTGTTCCCCTTCGGGGAACTTCGCGGAGTTTGACTCACCTACCATGACAAGTGCTGGGGATCGATTCCCAGCGGACAATCGAAACGAAACATCGAAAGGCAGGGTCTCAGTTTGAATTCGTAGCGGCGAGTTTACCTCGCCAAATGGCGGCGTAAAGCCGCC
>CAZCVY010000356.1:0-5701 GCA_964501985.1 uncultured Acidobacteriota bacterium
AGTCGATAGCTGACAGTCCCTTCCGAAGCCGTTGCAAACGACCCATGATTCTGGCCCAAATCGACAGGTTTTGCAAGGGTCAAAAGCGCTCGGGGGTGTCTCAGTTTGAGCGCTGAGTTTGAATCTTCCATCCCAGCTTCTTTGCCATCGTTCGAACGTACTTCTTTTGCGCTTTGAGTGCGTGGGCGGGATCGCGACGACTGCGTGTTTCTGGATTGTCTGCGGAAACAGTCTCCAAAATGTTAATCTTAATCTCATCTCCCACGCGGAGCTTCTGGTTCGGCCAACTCACAAGCTCATCAGTACGGGAAATCAGACCACCGACGGATAGCCACATCTTCGCTTTCCCTCGACGAACGACGTGGTTCGCAATTGCCGTTAGCGCGCCATCGTTCTCGATACCCGCCAAGCAAAGCCTTTTCCCATTCAGACTGACCTCGAATGCGCGCATTGATTAATCTCCTCAACACAAGCCCTTTCAATCGTTTCTTCAAGTGTCCCCACGAGACCGATAATACCCGAGCTACGAATGGGTCCAAGGCGGCGGATGCGAACGGGCTTACCTGGCTCAAAATGAAGGCTTTATCCGTGTAGATCCGCGTTGATCCGCGGCCCGAATCGATTTGTTCCCAAGTTCGGCCGCCCGCGAAACGCCACTCGGTATCTCAATGTCGACGCGTCGACATTGAGATACGGCGAGCAATTGCACGCGACAAGCTGCCCGCCGACCAAGCCGCTCGTCACTCCTCACTGCCCTTCAATCTCCGCAAAGTGCGCAATTCCGGAAAACAGCTCGTCCAACTTCTTCAGCAGCCGCAGCCGGTTCTGCCGAACTTCCCGGTTTTCCGCCATCACCAGCACCTTGTCGAAAAACCGGTCAACCGGAGGACGCAGCGTCGAAATGTTTTCGAGCGCGCCGCGATAATCGCCTGCAGCTCGCTTGCTCTCAACTTCGCCGGAAATCTTTTCATACGTGGAGTACAGATCTTTCTCCTCCGTCTCGGCCAACAGTTTCGGCACAATCTCGCCGGGCAGCCAGTCCGCGGCCGTCGCCGATTTTGCCAGAATATTCCGAATGCGTTTGGCTGCCGCCGAGAGCGCCTCGAAGTCCTCGCCGCCCCGCAGCGCCTGCATCGCCTCGGCGCGCGCCTGGGCGTCGGCGGGATGGTCGGCGTCTGCCGCCACCACGGCTCGCACGGTGTCGTAGCGAAAGCCCCGCACGGATTCGAAGTAATAGCGCAGGCGTTCGGCGAAGAAATCCAGCACTCGGGCCCCGACCTCCTCACGGGATTTCCGCCATTGAATATTCAGCACTCCGCTAGCCTTGCTAACCATTTCCTTTATGCTGAGTGGAAGATTATTCTCAAGTAATACTTTAATTATGCCATTGGCCTGCCGCCGCAGGGCGAAGGGGTCGCTCGAACCCGTCGGTTCGTACCCCACGGCGAAGCCCGCCAGCACGCTGTCCACCTTGTCGGCTAATGAAACTAGGGTGCCAACCAACGTCCGTGGCGATGATCCCTCTACTCCCAGCGGCAGGTAATGATCGTAGACCGCGGTCGAGACTTCTTCCGGCTCCCCCTGTGCCTTGGCGTAGAGGCCGCCCACGATCCCTTGCAGTTCCGTAAATTCCTGGACCATTTGTGCCGTCAGGTCGCATTTGCATAGATCGACCGCCCGCAGGACGTGTCGGCGCAGAGCCTCGGCATCCGCAGCGCCGCCCGGGGCGGCGGCAGACGTAGAGCCGTCCTTTAGGGCGGCACTCAGAGCCGGGCCGCCAAGTCCGGCGGCGGCTGCCGGGCTAAAGCCCGGCTCTACGCTTCTGTTTCCTGCTTCCAGGCTTTCGCACAGATGTTCGGCGATCGCCCGCGTTCGCCTAACCTTATCTCCGTAGCTCCCCAGCTTGGCCTGGTAGGTCACCTTGTCGAGCAGCGGGATCCGGTCGCGCAGGGGCAGTTTCTGGTCGGCGTTCCAGAAAAACTCGGCGTCGCGGAAGCGCGCGGTCAGCACGCGCTCGTGTCCTTGGCGAATGAGCCCCTTTTCGTCCGACTCCATGTTGAGGGTCGCGACAAAGTGGGGGCGAAGATTCCCGTCTGCGTCCTCGACGGCGAAGTATCGTTGGTGGTCGCGCATGACGGTGACCAGGATCTCGCGCGGCAAATGCAGAAAACGGGCGTCGAAGCTGCCGAGCATGGTGCGGGGCCACTCGGTCGAGTTGGCGATCCAATCGGCCAGCCAGTCATCGGCCACAACCCTGCCGCGAGCTTCGGCTTGCACCCCTCGAGCCCCATCAACTACACGAAACTTACGCGCAGCATAGTCAATTTCTACAAATGCTTGACGAAGTTTCCTAATGTAATCCTTAAAGTCAGTCACGGGCATCGACGTCCGCGATTTTGCCCGATGCCCAAGGGTGAAATTGGAGGACTTGACGCCGAGAAACTGGAACTTGACCGTGGCCGCGTCCTTCCCTTCACCGAACTGGCAAACCACCCAGCGGATGGGCCGGACAAATCGCGGCGCCGACTTCTCCGTCCAATACATGCTCTTGGGAAAGGTCAATCCAAGGATGGCGTCGGGCAGGATTTCCCCCAAAACATCGATGGCCTCGCGTCCCAGCGTGGACTTCCTCAGAGACAGATATTCCCCTTTGGGCGTCATCGTCCGGGCCAATTGCTCGACGCCAACGGAGTTCTTTTGCGCGAAGCTTTCCGCCGCGCGGGTATATTTCCCCGCCGCGTCGACTGCAACCTTCACGGGCGGGCCGACGATTTCTTCCACCTTGTCGGGTTGCTGCGGCAAGAGCGCGGGAACGTTAACCACCAGGCGGCGCGGAGTCGAGTAAGTCGCTATTGGTAATTGGTGATGGGCCATGGGCGATTGATCGACTGCCGGCCCTGCCGGCATCGAGGCGGCGCTGGGTTCCGGCAACAACCTGGCTTCGCGCACGGCGGCGAGAACCCGCTCGCCGAGCCCTTTTTCCGCGTCGCGCAAAAACCGCGCGGGGATCTCCTCGCAGCCAACCTCAAGGAGCAGAGGCAAAGGAATTGCCGATTGCCGAATGTCGATTGCCGATTGGGGTTCTTCGGCAATTGCCGATTGTCGATTGTCGATTGCCGCTTGGTCATCTATGATGATCGCCGCCTGCTCTTCCACAATCACCGCACTGCGAGTTTCGGTTTTCGCGTTTCGATTTTCGATTTTCGATTCTCGATTTTCCAATTTCAAGTTTCCAGTTTCGAATTTCGATTTTCCAGTTTCCGGGCCTTTCACGCTGTCACCTCCGCGGCGGGTTGCCGGTCGAGGTAGATGCGTGCGACCTCACAGGCCAGCTTGCGCACCCGGGCGATCAACGCCACGCGCTCGGTCACGCTGATGGCGCCGCGGGCGTCGAGGATGTTGAACAGGTGCGAGCACTTCAGCGTCAGGTCGTAAACCTTGCGCAACGGGAAGCGATTTTTTTCTAAACTTATACTTTCGATATCAGCCGTAACTTGCTCTTTTATATTAGCATCACCGTGCTTCATATCTTTGGGGTACTCGGTCAGCAGGCGGGTGGCTTCGCCCTCGTAGAGGTCCAGGATTTTGCGGCAAACATCAGGGTCCGCCTTCTCGAAGTCGTAGACAGAAAACTCGAGTTCTTCGGCGCGGCGCATGTCACCGAACGTCACATGGTTATTCCACTTTATTTGATATACATCTTCAACATTCTGGAGGAAGGCGGCGATGCGCTCGAGGCCGTACGTCAGCTCCGCGCTGATGGGCTCGAGGTCCACCCCGCCCGACTGCTGAAAGTACGTGAATTGAGTGATTTCCAGGCCGTCGAGCATCACTTGCCAGCCCATGCCCCAGGCCCCGAGTGTGGGCGCTTCCCAATTGTCCTCCTCGAAGCGAATGTCGTGGTGGCGGATGTCGATGCCGATCGCCCCCAGGCTTTCGAGATAAATGTCTTGGACCGTTTCGGGCGGCGGCTTCAGGATCACCTGAAGTTGGGTGTGCTTCAGCAGCCGGTTGGGATTCTCGCCATATCGGCCGTCGGCCGGGCGTCGGGAAGGCTGAAAATACGCCACGCGCCAAGGCTGCGGTCCGAGGACGCGCAGGAAAGTTTCCGGACACATCGTCCCCGCGCCCACTTCCACGTCATAGGGCAAGGCAATCACACACCGCTGCTCCGCCCAGAAAGTGCTCAGGCGAAAGAGCATATCTTGAAAGGAGAGGGGCGTGGCGGTGGTTCGGGTCGATCTGCTTGTATTGGGCATAGTCTCTGTATCTCAACTGGCTGTCAGCGATCAGCGGTCAGCTATCAGCCACGGCACGGGGCCTTCGGCCCGCTCGGGTCTAGCTGAACGCTGATCGCTGATCGCTGAACGCTGACAGCTCTAAACTTCTTCTTCCATCATCTGCCGTGTAATCAATTTCTTTTCCGTGTGGCTCTCGATGATCTCTTCCAAGAAGTGGCGCGCTTCCCGACAGCCGGCAGGAGCCTTTTCCTCCGCCAACCACTTATCGAGCGGAGCCTTGCAGGCGGCTCGAACCATGGCCAGCGTGGCGGCGGAAACTCGCAGGCCGCCCGGATGCTTGCAATCGCGGCACAGAAGTGATTCCGAACCGCGGGAATAATAGCCGCCCTCTTCTCCTAGGGCTCGCCCACACGACGCACACGCCTCGAAGTTCGGCAAAAAACCCCCGAGGCGGACCATCCAGTAATCGAAATAAAGCAGCGGGCGATTGACCTCCGGGGAGTTTTTGAGCGCCCGCAGCGCGGCCAGAAGGAGGCGGAAAACGCGCTCATTCACCTCGCGCTCGGGCAGCAGCCGCTCGCCCACCTCGGAGAGGTATTGCGCCGCAAGCTGCACCCCATAGTCCTTCTGCATGTCGAAGAACGATTCAATGATCTCGACGGAATTCAAGCGCAGAAGGTCGCGGTTCTCACGCTCGAAGATCCAAATGCGGACGTAGCTGAGAGGTTCGAGCGTGCCGCCATAACGGCTCTTGGAGCGCAAGGCGCCTTGGGCCACGGCCCGCAAGCGGCCCAGTTGCCGCGTAAACAGCGAAGCAATCTTGTCAGCTTCGCCCAGGCGGTAGGTTCGGAGGACGATGGCTTCCGTTTCGCGCAGGGGCATTCGATGGCCAATGTCGGCGCACCGACAAAGCCAAAGGGTAGCATACGCTCCGGCGGGCGGGAAGTGAAAAAGCAACCGGTCGGCGTGCTGATGGTCTTCCCGGTAAGGGGATGAATGGCCACGTACATCGAGAGATGCCGGCTCGCCCGCCGTGTCGGTGGGGGACGTAGCGGCGGGTTTACCCCGCCATTTCCCCCTAAATATCAACAAAATTGTCGTTAATATGCCATATTTATATCTTAATTCTAAAAAACTATTCTCAAGTATAACTTTATATGTCGGAACTGAAGCAATACCTCGCCGGGAGACCACAGTGCAGCTTGCCGCTCGCCGCTACTTGCTGTGATGCAAGCGTTTCGTTCATGGTAAAGGTTCACTTACGATCATGATGCCAAGCCCATGTAGCTCCTTGCCTTAGAGGCTTCGGAAAGAGGCGGTAGCGGCGGGTTTACCCTGCCAGCGGCGTTTTGCCGCGATTGGCATTATGGCGACGTAAAGTCGCCGCTACCTTGCTATATGTCGGATTTCCGCAGCCTCCTTAGCCCAACTCTGCGGTCTGCACGCTTCCGGTTCGGGAC
>CAZCVY010000357.1:0-5696 GCA_964501985.1 uncultured Acidobacteriota bacterium
AGAATGAGCGCGTCGACGCCGGCTATACGCCGTTTCTTGAGAACTTCAAATCGCCCACCCCGCAGCGGGTGGAAGGGATGAACTATCTCTGCCCATCCCCAAGGCGAACTGTGAACAAGTGCAGTCTGCTCTGACCGTCGGTAACCCGAATTGTGGGTGCCCAACGATTTGGAGAGAGAACTTGCCATTGTGACGTGTATGGACGAGCTGGCTGGTAGGCGGTCGGCGCAACGGAATTCCGCAGAGTATAAATGGCCGTGCATGGAAGGCGAGATCCTGGCTTCGGTTCTCCCTCTGCTCGCGGACAAGATGGATCGTGTCGAGCCTCTTCGACCTCGCTTGGGTGAGCTGGAGTGATTCAAAGGGAGAACGAATTGTAACGGGTAACTTCGACACGCTGTATGCCTAAGGCCAATTACCGAGCCTGCCGCACATGGATTTGAAGAGTGAATCGAATCCTCAATCCTGCCGGGTTTGCCGTGATCTTCCCTTCCTTCTGCATCGATCCGTAGCGTGTCCTCAGAAATTAGAAATGCCACGCACGAGGCAGCGGGACCAAGGGACGAACCCACCAGAGCTTGAGGGTTATCGCTCAGAGACAACACCACGGCGAAGTGAACCTGGACCGTGGGAAGCCCCCAAAACCCGTGTGTCAATAGATGTGCCACTGAGTGGGGCGTTTTCGAGGCAAATCGTGTCGCCCATTGTCGGTTCATGCCGAGTTAAGTTGTTGAAGAGTCTTGTATCTTGTTGAAGGGACTTACTTGACCGGTCGCTTGACAGGGTAGAGGCCTGGGGTTCGAGTCCCCACGGGCCCACCATATTTTGCAATACCTTAGCCACCGTGACGGCCTTTGCCAAAGCTCCAAAAAGTTCCGTTAACGTCTTGCAGCTCGGACCCCACATGCCTATCTTTCCAGTGCATCGAGGGCGGTCCAATTGCGGAGATTGAAGCCAGCCAGGATCACGTCGAAATCAACTTCTTCCAGCCTCTTTCGGAAGGTTTCCAGCGAGTCCGTCATCTCATATTGGACCGCGCCCCCCCGTCCTCAAGGAGCCGCGCCACCAGCTTCGCGTCGCGCGGGTTATCCTCTGTCATGAGCACCCGAAGGGGGACGGCAGGTAAGTTCCCTCCATCGGATCTTGGTCTATCCAACATCTGAACATCCCCTCGGAGAATGTCAACGTCGCGGGTGGCATTCATCCCCTGATTTGGGGCTCGAAGATCTGCGGGCTAGGCACAAAGGCCTGCCCGCCAGGGAAGTATGAGCGCAGGTTGTGAAAGTTCCGAGAGTTTTGAAACCCTATGATCGATCGGGCCGATCGTTCCTCATTATTCGAGTAGCAAGTTGAAACCAAGCCGTAAGTGAACATTCTCTTCTTTCCCGACTTCCGGATAGGACAAGGGAGATACCATTCTCACCAAAACCCTTAATGACTCTTATCCAATTTTGAATGAGTAGGTTAAGGTTGAGTGAAATAGCCGGCGGCCCCTGAACTTTTCGGTGTGGAGCTGTCCAATAGTCCGGGAGCGCTTCGTTTGGTACATCAGTATGGCAAATGCCAGCGAGACGTGAGGGGTGCCCCAAAAAGAGCTTCCCATTTCCGCCTAACCTAACTCGAAACTGCGTCGTCCTATGGTCGGAGCGCCTAAGGGAACCAGGAAGCCGAGGGCAGTCCATCGCTCAGGAGTTTGCCACACGAGACATGTCCGAGCCGGACGCTCGTGCTGTGGCTCAAAGAAAGTTTGCAATATGACGCATAAAACAAAAGAACCCCGCAGTTTGTGGTTGGTTCGCTGGTCGAGTGATCTGGCAAAGGATCTGCGCTACTCGTTTCGCGGGATGCGGCGCGATGCCGGGTTCACTGCCTTTGCGATTCTCATCGCCGGCCTCGGCATCGGAGCCAGTTCCACGGTCTTCAGTGTGGTCAACGCTCTTCTCCTGCGCGCGCTGCCGTTTCGCGATCCAGGCCGGCTGATTTGGATTGCCAACGCCAACGACTATGCCACCCAAACCGAACACTACGCAGACCTCCGGGAATTGAACCGGTCGTTCAGCGATCTGGCGGGGTACGCGGGTTTCGGAGTGGGCGATCGAGAGCTCACCGGAACCGGTGAGCCCGAGCGTCTCACGGGCGTTCCCGTGACGGGAAACTTCTTCGCCGTGCTGGGTGTGCAGCCGGCCGTGGGAAGATCGTTCACCACGGAGGAGTGCCAGGGGAGGTTTGCCGCTCCGCCAGCCATGCTCTTGAGCTACAGCTTTTGGAGGCGGCGGTTTGCTTCCGACCCGAGCGTGGTGGGCCGCAAGCTGACCCTGAACAATCTGCCCGTGAACGTGGTAGGAGTGCTGCCAGCATCCTTTGATTTCGGGAGCGTCTTTGCTCCCGGCACGCCGATCGATATCTTTGTTCCCTGGCCGCTCGCGGACGATACCAAGCCGCACGGGAATACAATGAGGATCATCGGAAGACTCAAGCCCGGCGCGACGGTGGCGCGCGCGCAGGCGGAGTTCACGATGCTCGGAAAGCAACTCGAGGCGCAGCGTCTGGAACGGAACTACGTCGCTCCGACGCTCGTCCCGCTGGAGCAACACGTGAGCGGGCCCGTGAGTCCGGCCCTGTTCGTGCTGGCCTGCACGGTCGGTGTGGTGATGTTGATTGTGTGCTCGAACCTTTCCAATCTGCAATTGGCGCGGCTAGGCAAGCGGCAAAAGGAAATGGCCATGCGGGCGGCGCTAGGAGCGGGCCGTTCGCGGCTCTTGCGGCAGATGCTTACGGAGAGCGTGGCGCTCTCGTGTTGCGGCGCGGTGTTGGGACTGATCCTCAGCGTGGCCAGCACACGTGAACTGGCGCATCTCCATGCCTTCAACCTTCCTTTGCTCGAAAGCGTCCGGATCGACGGGAGCGCGCTCCTTTTCACTTTGCTGGCGGCGGTCGCTACCGGCGTACTGTTTGGCCTGCTGCCGGCGCTGCGGGTCGCCGTGCTCTCTCTTCGGGAAGGCATGCAAGATGGTAGCCGCAGTTCGAGCGGCGGCACGCAGCATGCCTGGGTCCGCGATGGACTGGTGGTTTCCGAAGTCGCCTTCACCTGCGTCCTGCTGGTCGGCGCGGGACTGCTGATTCGGAGCTTTGTCCGCGTCCTCGACGTCCGTCTGGGCTTTCAACCGGAGCGAGCGGCGGCGCTGAGGATTGACCCGAGTTTTCGGATAACGAATTTCCCCCAGCAGAACTCTTTTATCGACGATGCGCTGCGCCGAGCGAGGTCGGTCCCCGGCATTTTGGCGGCTGGAATCACCGACGTGCTGCCCCTGCGCGACGACCGCGGGTGGGCGGTTTCCGCTCGCGGACAGATTTACGCGAGGGGCCACCAACCCGAGGCCTTCGTTCGCGTTGTGACCGACGGGTATTTCGAGGCGGCAGGAATTCCGTTGCGCTTGGGAAGAGAATTCGCGGAGACGGATCGCGCCGCGAGCGAACGAGTCGTGGTGATCAATGAGACGCTGGCCCGGACGTTGTGGCCGGGCCAGAACCCGTTGGGACAGGTGATCACGGCGGATGGGGGACGGACGGTCGTGGGCGTCGTCGCCGACGTGCGTCATGCCGCTCTGGAAAAGGCGGGGGGCTCCGAGATGTATCTGCCCATGCGGCAAACCGCCGACTACGCGGCCATGGAACTGGTCGTCCGAACCGCGCTTCCACCCGACGGCCTGGCGGCGGGGATTCGAGCGGCGCTGCGGCCCATCGACCCGAATCTGCCGGTCCGCGAGTTTGTGACGTTCCAGGACCTCGTGGAGAAGGCGGTTTCACCGCGACGGTTTCTGGTGCTCTTGCTGGCGGGATTCGCGACCTTCGCCTTGATCCTCGCCTCGCTCGGGATTTACGCCGTCATTTCCTATTCCGTCAGTCAGCGCGTGCAGGAAATTGGCATTCGCATGGCGCTGGGGGCGTCGCCGGCCGAATTGCAGCGTCGCATCTTTTTGCGCACGTTTGGACTCGCGGCGCTGGGGCTCGCGTTGGGCATGGCGTCGTCGCGAGCGTTGTCGAACACGCTCGGGAGCCTGCTGTTCGGTGTAACCTCGGGCGATCCGGTCACCTATGTGGGAGGAGGCGCGTTGCTCGTCGCGGTTGCAGCAATAGCCGGGTACATTCCCGCTTGGCGCGCCTCTAGAATCGATCCCATGGTCGCCCTGCGATCGAATTGAGCACCGCCCATTCCCAGAGATCTCCCATCCTGTTTGCCGACATCCTGTTGGCCGAAAGGAATCGTAGCTCTTCGGCGTGAATGGAGAACGGCCGCCGACCTATAGAACACGCTACGAGCTTCGTGCTTTTTCTCTCGCTTTCGCCTCGTGCCGTCGGTAGGAGGCGGTACCGGGTCGCGCTTGCGGGTTATACGGTAACGCGCACATTATCGCGCAAGTATTCGGGCGCAAAGTCGGCCCCGTTCGGCCAAACGAGCGTGTGAAACTCGGGATGAATCTGGAACTGACTGAATACTTCGGGATTGCGCAACGGTTCGAAGATCGGGCCACGGAGAGCCGACGTTAGATCGATCTCGCCGGTTGTCCCGTCATGAAACCGGAGCCACACGACGTGGCCGGCCAGGTAGCGCGCCTCGACAACGTGATAATCCATGATTCTCACTCCAATGGGGCAATGCGCCTTAGAGGTTGCCCTTGGTGTGCAAGTTGCCAGTCGTCGATCAATTCGCCCCTGTGCAGGTTTGCCCATTCCAGCACCAGCCGCAAGGCCCTCGCCGGGAATTGGCCGTGAATCGCGCCGGATTCCACCTCGACCGTGATTTCGCGTTCGCCATAAACCGCGTGAAAATGCGCGACACCACGCTCATTGTGGAATATACCGATCGCGATGCCGAAGAACCGGGAAATTTCAGGCATAGATTCCCTAACTCGCGCGCAGGCTTGGCCTGTTCAACAATCGGACTGACGCGCTCATGCCCAATGACCTTGGGCCACCTCCAAATTATAACGCCAGTTCCAAAGCCTGACGAGTAAGCCGTCGGTCTTCTTCCCGCGCGCGATTAGGGAAGACCGAGAGTCGTCAGCTCGCCAAAATGAAGCACCTACACTCTGAGGACAATACTCATAGTCCCGGAGCGTACGATGGTTAGCAGATCAACTAGCACTTTACAAACTTTACAAATTTTCTTGACCTCGCTCCCACGCGCATGATAGTCAATGAACTATTGTTGATTCCACTCCTGCGTGCGAGGGCCTAAGGGTAGTCAGTCGATATCCTCGCTGTTGGACCATAGAATGCCGAATGACGCTCTCAGAGTCGCGATCGGGGTTTTGATGTCGATAATCGTCCTCTTGGTCGGGTGGGAAGTTCGGGTTAACCCTAAACTGAAATTGTTGGGATGGGGGCTCGTTGCGCTTGGCATCCTGGGTCTCGTGGAGATTCTGGTCTTCATCGCCGATTATTAGTCGCTTCATTGATTCGGCCAGGGTTTAGACTCCATGATGACGAGTGATGTATGCCCGAAGTGCGAGAGCATGAATCTCGCCGAATCCCACAGGCGAGGCTGGTACGAGCGGTGGGTTCTTACCTTGTTTGGAATCTTTCCCCTTCGCTGCTTGGACTGCGGCACCCGTTTCTATTCCTATAACCGCCCCCAATACTAGTGTCCCGTCCCATTTAATTATTTACAATAGGACGATTTCGTGATCTAATGG
>CAZCVY010000358.1:0-5688 GCA_964501985.1 uncultured Acidobacteriota bacterium
GGGGTGGACGGATTTATTCTGGAAGACCCTCATGATAGCGGCAGATTAGCCGAACTGATTGATCTGCTGCGTGGCAACGAGGCCCTGCGCGAGAAGATGAGTGAAGCGGCGGCTAAGACTGCCCAGCGCTACACCTGGGACGAAAATGCCGCCAAGTTGAATCAGCTTTTCCAGGAGGTCCTCCACCGGAAGGGGCTCAACTCGGCGGCTATGGGCCTGGAGCGGTCGGCCCGATGAAGGTTGCAAAACAGGGTGACAACCTCTTGCGGAGGCGCTCTTCAGTCGGCGATTTCACTGCGGGTGGCGAGATCCGCGACAGAATACGAATATCAACCCAATTCGCATATTGTGACCTCTGTAAATCCGGTCAGGGGCCGCCCTTTCGAGATACCAGGTGGCCCACTTTCCGGGAGAGGTGCAGTGTGATGTGGCGGCGGTTTTGCGCCGGAATATGGCGAGTTAAACTCACCGCTACGTTGTCAAACTGCACCGCTTCCCGCTAGGACGGAAGATTAGGTAAAGATACCGCAAAAGGGGCACTTCCAGTACGACCCTAAAAGCCGGCCGGGATGGAGGATTTCGCTGTGGATAGGAAAGTGGTGGAAAAGGTCGCACTCTTTTTCGAACGCCTCCTTGGCCGTATGACACAATTCAAAAGCAAAGTTTTTGTGTCGTCCGGCAAGGCTCTCAAGTTTTTCTCTTACGTTTTCGTCGGAACGCCCGACGGTTTCAATGACGAAGTCTCCCTCGTCGTCCGTGTGACCCAGCGCATAGATGCCGGGTAACGCTTTTGTTGTGAGCGCCATGACTCTGAGCTTTTCCGCCGTCAGAAGATAGGGGCCTTGCAATTCGGCAATTGCCATTTTAGTTCTCCTTTGGGCACATTTCGCCCGTTTGAGTTTCTCTGGGTTTGCTCTCGATAGGGTGAATGGGAACAGCCAGGGCAGATGAGGCGGAGAGTCCGCGATGCCTGTGAGACTTCCGTCAACGCCGGGCCGGCGCGCCCATTCTTAAATACCATAAGAAGACGTCAATCAACATATATCTACCCATCGTGAGACAACTTAGATTGTATTGTGTCTGTGTTCACTATGCAATAGTACTAAAGGACTAGGAGTGTGATCCAAGCTCGTTGGTTCCACAGGCGCGATGAAGGTATTGATTCTCACTCCGCGAACCGAGACCGTGGGAGGCGTCCAGCGGTATGCGAAGACCCTGATTGAAGCCTTCGAAGACCTGTTAGGTGCTGAGAATGTGAGCCGGGTCACGCTGCCCGAAGCAGAGACGCACGGCAACCGACCGCGCATCGGGTTTTCTACGAGGTTTTGGTTTACCTGCCGGGCCCTACGGCAGGCCGTCCGTTTCCGCCCGGATTTGATCATTTGCTGCCACGTGGGGCTGGCCCCGGTCGGATGGCTGGTGCATGTGGCGATAGGCCGGCCCTACTGGGTTATTGCTTACGGCATCGATGTGTGGCGCCGGCTCCCGAGCGTCAAGAAGAAAGCTCTCCAGCGAGCGGCAAAGATTCTTTCCTTGAGTGACTTCACCGGCAAGCAAGTTGTAGAGCTCCATGGCGTCGCCGGGGAGCGTGCGTTGACCCTGACTCCGTGTGTCGCGCAGGAGGGCTGGCTGACTCTTCGCCCTGCCGAGGGCCCGCTCGCTGGCCTTGGGCTGGAGGGATCCCGCGTCATTCTGACGGTGGCTCGGCTGGCGGCGTCCGAGCGCTATAAGGGTCATGATGTTGTTCTTCGCAGTCTACCCTCAGTGATTAAGTGCGTGCCCGAGCTTAAGTACTTGATTGTGGGCGACGGAGATGACCGTCCGCGGCTCGAGGAATTGGTTCAGGACTTGCGCCTGCAAAACCATGTCGTGTTCCTAGGGGAAGTTCGTGATGACGCCCTGCTCGCGGCCTGTTATCGAGCGTGCGATGTTTTTATTCTCCCCGCCCGCACGATCATCGATGAGCGCGACCCCAAGGGTGAAGGCTTCGGAATCGTCTATCTCGAAGCTATGACCTTTGGCAAACCGGTCATCGCGCCTAACTACGGGGCGCCTGCCGACATCATTCGACATGGGCAGCATGGCCTTCTGGTGGATCCCGAGGACTCTAAGGCGATCGCCGACGCGTTGACAGACCTGTTAACTCACCCGAATAAAGCCCATGACATGGGGCAGGCCGGGAGCGAGTGGGTAAAGCAACGTTATTCTTACTAATCGTTTTGTGCGCGGCTTCGAGAGATCCTTGCGGCTCCCGCCACGACGGGTGGCCAGGCGTGAATGCTCGATGCGCATCCTGAAAGTGACCCAGGCATACTACCCCTTCAATGCGCGAGGGGGGCCGGCCATCAAGGTTCGCTCGATTGCCCGTGCGCTCAAAGAGCAGGGAAATGAAGTAGCGGTCTTGACGGCGGACCTCGGATTCGGGCCGAAGGAGATTGCGGCGGCGGGCGTGGTTGCAGATCCCTACGGTTGGCGAACTGACCTGGACGGAGTGGATGTCACTTATTTCAGCACGTGCTTCCACTACCGAAATCTAACCGTAAACCCGGGTGTCTTGAGGTTCTGCCGGCGCCGTCTCCGGGATTTTGACATCGTCCACATATACGGACTTTATGATACGCTGGGCCCTACGGTGGGGCATTACTGTTGGAAGTTTAAGGTGCCGTACTTTCTCGAGCCGCTCGGAATGACTCGATCGATAGATCGCGGATTTCTGCTCAAAAAGCTTTGGAAGAGTTTGGCGAGGAGCTATCTGGGCCGGGCAAGCAAATGGATCGCAACCTCTGAACTGGAACGGGAGGATTTGCGGAGTGCCGGGATCCCTGCCGATAAGGTGTTGCTCCGATTGAATGGCATTGACGTCAAGGAATTCAAGACAATGCCCCGGTTCGGCGCCTTCCGGAAAAAAGCAGGGATCTCAAGCGATGAACGAATCATCCTTTTCTTAGGGCGGCTGATTCCGCGAAAGGGCGCTGATCTCCTGATCGAAGCACTTCCTCATATCGGTGACGATAAAATCAAGCTTGTTATCGCCGGGCCGGAAGGCGAAAACGGGTATCTAGATTTCTTGCGCGATAAGGCCCGATCGCTGGGAATCAGCCAACAAGTTCTCTTCCCCGGGCCATTGTATGAGGATTCGCAGAAGGAAGCTTACGTGGATGCGACCGTGTTCGCCCTTCCGTCACGCTACGAGAACTTCGGCAATACCGCAGCGGAAGCGGTCGCCTGCGGTACCCCCGTGGTTGTTTCCGACCGCTGTGGAATCGCGCCGATTGTCGATCAGCGCGCGGGCGTAGTGACTCGGTATGAAACGCAAGCAGTCGCTCGTGCCGTTAAGGAGTTGCTGACTAACCCGGCCTTCTATGAGCGATTGAAAGCAGGATGCCCCCAAGTGGCGGAGGAAATCTCCTGGGAGGGGCTGGTTCGAGGAATGCAGGACTCCTATGAAAAAACCGTCGACGAATTCTCACGGCTGCGCTCGCTGATCTCTGTTCGGTCCCCCAGTAGCTAATTTCACCTGCGAGGACTCGATGCCTGAACCGGATGTCATTTTTCTGGTTCCGACAGATGCGACAGTACGGGGAACTATTGGACCAGCTTCAGATTTCTGCCTCGTCGCCGAAGTCCCCATCACAGAATAGTAGTGAAGTCGGTATCAAACCGGGGCGACAGGAGAACCGCACGTTTACATTCAGGAATGCTGGCACGCGCCGCGAGATTGCACGACACATTGCCGCGGTACTGGAAAGAATCACCGCCTGGCAAGTGCCGGGAGAAGACGAACGGGACCGGGACTATATCCGCCGCCGCATACTTGACCAGAAGGAATTAACGCAGTATGTGAGGGTCATTCTGGAGGACCGACAGCAACACTCGGGTGACGATTACAGGGTGCTTGACGTGGGTACAACCTTGGGCGTCCTTCCCCTGACTTTGCAGAGCATGGGTATAAAGGCCTCTGCGTGTGATCACCCCCGATTCGAGGTTTATCGACAATGGATTGAAAGAGAAGGGGTGCCGTATCTGCCTTTCGATCTGATGGAAGGAGAATTGCCCTATGCGAGCGGCTCGTTTGACGTGATCACGTTCAAACAGGTTATCGAGCATCTGCCTTTTTCAGCGAAGCCGACGTTGAAGAGCTTCCACCGGATACTCCGGCCAGGAGGATTGCTGCTGCTGTCGACTCCGAATATCGCGCGGCTCAGTTCAGTCCTCCGGTTGCTGTTGCGAAGGACCGTCCATCCACCCATCGAACAGTTCTTCCATGCGGATTTCCCGTTCTCCGGACACTATCGCGAGTACGCCCTCGACGAAATCAAGAAGATGATTGTCTGGAGCGGTTTCGAAGTGCAACGAACCGCATTTCTCCAGCAGCACGACGTCCTCTTCCTGCTCAGCCAGAAGAAGCGGTTCGCCAGCAATTTGTTTGCGCCTATTAGGTGGGCAGAGATAATAGCACTTTCGGCTTGGCGGCCGTTCAGCTTTCTCGTGCCTTCTTTTTCGCAATTTCTCTTCGTTGTAGCGAGGAAACCTCTGTCCTGATCACACACCTGATGGTTGTAGAACTCCATTACAGAAAGTTGCGACGTCATTTAAGCCCCTCTCTGTTGTAACGCGTTGGAATTCTCATGATTTTCGAAACCCTAATGTCGCGCGCCAACCGCGAAATGGAATCGTCAGCGAACCTCGGTGCATCGATGATCATCGGCAGGTTTGCCAGCAGAGCTATCATCCTTGCCGCGGTGTGCCTAGCTATCTACGGGCTGGGGTGGAACTATTCCACAAAAAGGTACCTGAAGGGGTTCGCCGACGCCATCATTCCCCTCTCCGGCTCGGCGCAGGAGAAGACAGAGGCCTTGGTGGAGTGGTTTCATCATGAGCCCAAACGGGCGGATTCTTCCTTGCCGGTGTCCGCCGGGGTGTTCGACGGCCGAGATCCTGTGTACATTGTCCAAAACGCGCGCTTGCTGGGTGTCTGCGGAACCTCAAGCAATGCCTTCATGAATCTGGCGGCTGCCGCCGGACTCAGGGTGCGACGGCTCCTGCTGCTCGACCAGCATGGCGGGACGATACACGTAGTTGCTGAGGTTCAGTGGGGCGAGCGGTGGGTCGTCGTAAATCCCCAGCAGGGACTGGTGTTTAAAGATAAGCAGGGGCGTGGATTGACCAAGCAGGAACTGCGGGATCCCACCGTTTTCGCGGATGCCATCAGCAGGATGCCCGGCTACGATCCCAAGTACAATTTTCAGCATACTATACACCTCCATCTCGAGCGAATTCCCGTATTGGGCCACGCCCTGCGCGTTGCGTTCAACCATCTCATCCCGGGGTGGGACGAAGCCGTCAACTGGGCCTATTTCCCGGAAAACCCCTCGCTTTGGCTGATTTTTGCTTCCATCCCTCTTTTCCTGTTGGGGATTCTGGGCGATTTGGTGGTTCGCCGGTACCGTCGCCACCGGCCAGGGGCTAAGTTGATGGAATCTGTTCAGTAATGAGGGCGCGCCCTCCTGTCTTGATCGCAATAACAATCCATGTGCGGAATCTGCGGAGTTATAGGCAGTACCGATCCTGAGCCTACGCAAAACGTCGTGCGGCAGATGTTGGGCCAACTGCACCATCGCGGCCCCGACGACGAGGGCGTCTTCATCGACGAGTCGGTAGCTTTGGGCATGCGCCGCCTCAGCATCA
>CAZCVY010000359.1:0-5636 GCA_964501985.1 uncultured Acidobacteriota bacterium
TCCATGGATACCCCTGGCTGGTCCACCGCCTGACCTACGCCCGGACCAACCGCAACCTGCACGTCCGCGGCTACAAGGAGGAGGGCACCATCACGACGGCCTTTGACATGAGAGTGCAGAACGACCTGGACCGGTTCCACCTGGTGCATGACGTGGTGGATCGGCTACCGGACCTAGCTTCAAAGGGCGCTTACCTGAAGCAGCAGATGGAGGACAAGCTCATCGAGCATAAACACTACATTGACGAGCACGGCGAAGATCTGCCGGAAATCCGGAACTGGAAGTGGAGCAACCCCAAATGAATATAGAGAAGCTTGTAGACACCGCGAGAACGCTGGTCGCCGGCGACAAGGGCCTCTTGGCGATGGATGAGAGTAACCCCACCTGCAACAAACGATTTGCCAAGCTGGGGATTCCGCAAACCGTCGAGGCCCGGCGCGCCTACCGGGAGTTGATTGTGACCACGCCTGGCCTGGGTGAATCCATTAGCGGCGTGATCCTCTACGACGAGACAATCCGGCAACAGAAGAAAGACGGCACCCCATTTGTCAAAGTCATAACGGAGGCGGGGATCATTCCTGGCATCAAGGTTGACGCCGGTGCAAAGGATCTGGCAGGTCATCCCCAAGAGAAAATAACCGAAGGCCTGGACGGATTGCGCGAGCGCCTAGCGGAATACTCGCAAATGGGGGCGCGTTTCGCCAAGTGGCGAGCGGTGATTGCCGTAGGCGATGGCATTCCCAGCCGGGGCTGCATTGAGGCCAACGCACAGGCGTTGGCTCGCTATGCGGCATTGTGCCAGGAAGCCGGACTGGTCCCCATCGTCGAGCCGGAAGTGCTTATGGATGGCGACCACACCTTGGGGCGGTGCATCGAGATAACAGAGGAAGTCCTGCGAACAGTTTTCGACCAGCTTTATATACAGCGGGTGATGCCGGAGGGGATAATCCTGAAACCCAACATGGTGGTTCCGGGATTGACCTGCCCTCAACAAGAAACGACGGACGAGGTCGCCGACGCCACGGTGAGATGTCTCCTGCGAGCCGTTCCCGCCGCCGTTCCGGGGATTGCGTTTTTGTCAGGCGGCCAATCCAGTGAACTGGCCTCGGCCCGTTTGAACGCCATGAATGTCCGATTCAAGTCACGACTGCCGTGGGCATTGGCGTTCTCGTTTGCCCGCGCCATCCAGCAACCGGCATTGGAGATTTGGCGCGGTGAGGAGGCTCACGTGTTGGCGGCACAGAAGGCTCTGCTTCATCGAGGCAGGTGCAACCGGGCGGCGCGGCGTGGCGAATATAGTGGTGCGATGGAAAAAACTGGGTAGGATGAACGCCTACCCGAGATCACTCGAGTAGGCCTCAAGAAGGCAGGTAACCCATGAGTGAGAATAAACACAGTCACTGCCACCATGGTGAGCACGATCTCAACAGCGATCATCAAGGCCAGCGCCCTTACTGGGTACGTGCCCATCGTGATTGGAAGTTCTGGGGGGCGGTGTTTTTGATGCTTGCGGCCATGATGGTCTATGCGATGAGCTATAACTTGCCCTGGCGGCCCCGCGCCAATGCCCAGCCACTTTCCAGCGCCGTCGGAAAATAGCGGACCTTCAGCGACGTTTACATCCCCGAATCGTCACCGATTAAAGCACGATTTTAAGGGGGCGGTATGGGTATTAGCTCCTGTTGATAAGGGCCTGCCCGTGAGGGATAAGAGTGAATCGATAAGCTATGACTGAAATCCCTTTGTACCCCCTGCGATTCGGACCGATTTATGAGTATCGGCTCTGGGGCGGGCGGCGTTTTGCCGGCCTGCTCAGCGCGCCGCTGCCGGGTGATGGCCCGATCGGTGAAGCGTGGATCCTCAGCGACCGTGACGACTATATGAGCCACGTCGCGAACGGACCGCTCAGAGGGCGAACGATCAGTCATCTACTGGGCAAGTTCCCGGAGCAATTGATGGGAAAGCTGGCCCATCGTTTCCCCCGGTTCCCTCTGTTGCTAAAGTTTCTCGACGCGCATGAAATGCTTTCGGTCCAGGTGCATCCCTCGGATGAGCAAACGGCCTTGCTGCCAGCGGGCGAAACGGGAAAGACCGAAGCTTGGGTGGTGCTGGAAGCCGAGAACGGAAGCCGCGTCTACGCGGGCCTGAGGCCCGGCACGACTGCGGACAATCTGCGGTTGGCGCTGACCAATGGGACGGTGCTGGACCAACTCGCTTGCATCACTCCCAAGCCCGGCGACGGCGTCTTCATACCGGCGGGAACGGTTCACACTCTGGGCGGTGACGTCGTGGTTTTTGAGATTCAGCGGAACAGCGACGTGACGTTTCGCCTATACGACTGGGGTCATGTTGACGCCAAAACTGGCAAGCCGCGGGAACTCGAAATCGATCAGGCGCTTGCCTGCATTGATTTTGCGGGTGGTGCGGGTGGCCTGAAAGCGCCCGTGGTGGAGGCCACCGATCCAGTGCGGCGCGAAAGGCTCTTTCAATGTGAGTATTTCTGGTTGTGGCGCCTACACGGACAATCGCCCTTCACCGTCGGCGCTCCCGGATTGCCGCGCGTGCTGGTATGCATTGAGGGCACGGGACAGGTAGAGCACAACGGCTCCACTTACGCCGTTGGAATGGGTGAAGTATGGCTCATGCCGGCAGCGGTCGGACCCTGTGCATTTCACCCGCAAGGTGCGGTGACCCTGCTGGAAATTGCGATCCCGGAATGATGCAACAACGGAACGCTGGGGAGGACTTGAAGCTCGAGTTGAAATCGCAACCATTCAAAGGTGGAGGGATAGTGAAAAAACTGATTGTTTATGATCTTGACGGCACGCTGGCGGAAAGCAAGTCGGCGCTTGATCCCGAAATGTCGGCACGATTACATGACCTTCTCGGAATCATCAAGGTAGCCGTGATTTCTGGAGGCAATTGGCCCCAGTTTGAAAAACAACTCCTCTCCAACCTTCCCCACGACGAACGCCTGGCAAACCTATCCCTTCTTCCTACCTGTGGAACTAAGTTTTACCAATACTCGGGGGATTGGAAAAAGCTCTATGAAGAGGATTTCACCCCGGGTCAACGAGCGAAGATCCTCGGGTCGTTACAAAAGGCGGTCGGAGCTGCGGGCTTCAACGTCGAAAAGACCTGGGGAGAAGCCGTTGAGGACCGGGGAAGCCAGATAACCTATTCCGCCTTAGGCCAGCAGGCCCCCCTGGAAGAAAAGGACAAATGGGATCCTGATTACGCCAAGCGAAAGAATATCAAAGCCCTCCTTGATACTCTTATCCCCGAGTTTTCCGTCCGCATCGGTGGCGCGACATCCATTGATATCACCAAGCCGGGCATTGATAAAGCTTACGGGATCAGAAAGCTCCGAGACCTTCTGGGTATATCACTGAAGGAGATGATCTATATCGGAGATGCCTTGTTTGTGGGAGGGAACGACTACCCCGCGGAAGAAGCCGGGGTTGTCTCGATTCCTATTCGCGACCCCCGTGAGACCAAACGGGTGACTGAAACGATCATTGCCTGTTTGGACGGTGATCACAAGTCATGAGCCTCCGAGCAGAGTTGATGACCGGGTTTGCGTTGCAGCGCCTGGAAATGCTGATGGAGCCAGAGCCGGGGAATCCTCTGGAGGTCGAGGGCGTGCTGAATCCTGCGGCTGCTCGCGGCCCGGATGGCCAACTCTACATCTTTCCGCGACTGGTGGCGCGGGGCAATTTCTCGCGCATCGGCATTGCCCGAGTGCAGTTTAATGCCGCCGGAGATCCGACGAGTGTTGAGCGCCTCGGGATCGCGCTGGAACCGGAGGCTGATTACGAGCGGCGGCCCGGCGGCGGTGGATGCGAGGACCCGCGCGTTACGTTCGTGGAGCCGCTCCAGCGCTATATCATGACCTACACCGCACTCTCGTCTGAAGGCCCACGGATTGCCCTGGCCTCATCACTCGACCTTTTCCACTGGCAGCGCCTGGGGCTCGCGACCTTTGGGCAGTATCAAGGCATCGACATCGGCGACGTGGATAACAAAGATGCCAGCCTCTTCCCCGTTGCCATTCCGAATCCCTCCGGCCACCCGGAGCTCGGCATGCTCCACCGGCCGCTTTTTCCCGGCACGAGTCCGGAGGAAACCGCCTGCCATCCTGCTTCTCGTGTCGTGGATCTCGACCGGGAAAGCATCTGGATTTCCTACTGCCAGGTGGCATCACGCGGCCATGAACCCGATCACCTGGGCCGGTTCACTTCTCATCATCGGCTGGCAACCCCCGTGTCGCCCTGGGAGCGGCTCAAAATTGGCAGCGGCACGCCGCCTGTCTTAACCAAGCACGGTTGGCTGATTGTCTATCACGGCGTCAGTGAAATCCAAGACCCGAGCACGGAAGGACACCAATTGTGTTACTCGGCCGGGGTCATGGTGCTCTCGCAAGACCATCCGCAGATAATCCGCTATCGATCGGTAGAACCGGTGTTGACGCCGCTGCTGCCGCAGGAACGCCAGGGCACCATCGCCAACGTCGTGTTTCCCACCGGCATCGACCGACGTGACGACCTTGGCTTGCCGTGCCGCCTCGACGTTTATTACGGAATGGCTGACAACCGAATTGGCGTGGCGCGCCTCGATCTTCCCGATTGCTTGCCGCCGGGAGCAGTGGCTCACGCGCCGGAAGCAAAGGTGTAATGCGCCGGATCTGGAGGCGCGAGTTTACCGCGCCATTTAGCGGCAAGAAGCCGCCGTTACATTCATTGAGCCGCCGCCCAGTGACGGTGACAGCAAACGGAGGATTGTTATGATGAAATCCGACACCGACAAATCCAAGGCTGCGGAATCGAAACCGGGGACCGAGGACGTTTTGAAGTCCCTTCCCATGCCGGAAGTGGAGAAACAATTGGCGTCGTCGCCGGAGGGTCTTACCGAAGCCGAGGCGAAGAAGCGCATTGGGCAATACGGCCCCAACCAGATCGCGGAAAAGAAAACGAATCTGTTCCTGAAGTTCCTCACCTATTTTTGGGGGCCCATCCCGTGGATGATTGAAGCAGCAGTGATCCTGTCGGGAATTGTCCGGCACTGGCTGGACTTCTTCATCATTCTCCTTTTGCTGGTTTCCAACGCTGTGGTGGGATTCTGGGAAGAACACCAGGCGGGCGACGCCATCGCCGCCCTAAAGGCGAAACTGGCCGTGAAGGCAACGGTGAAACGTGATGGGAAGTGGGGCAACCCGGATGCCTCCGAACTGGTGCCTGGCGACGTCATCCGGCTGCGGTTGGGGGACATTGTGCCGGCGGACGCGCGTTTGCTGGCGGGCGATTCGATCGAAGTGGACCAGTCCGCGTTGACCGGCGAATCCTTGCCGGTCTCCGCCCAACCGGGCGCAGCGGTGTTTTCCGGCTCGATTATCCGTCAGGGCGAAATCGACGCCATGGTCTATGCCACTGGCGCAAAAACCTACTTTGGCAAGACCGCGCAACTGGTCGAGGAGGCTCAAACCGTCAGTCACTTCCAGCGTGCCGTGCTGAAGATTGGCGATTACCTGATAGTCCTTGCGGTGGGCCTGGTGGTGTTGATCCTGGCGGTGGCGCTCTTCCGCGGCGACAAGTTCCTTACCACCACGGAATTCTGCCTGGTGCTTCTGGTGGCCGCAA
>CAZCVY010000360.1:0-5631 GCA_964501985.1 uncultured Acidobacteriota bacterium
CGGATTTGCCCTTTCCGGAAAGCACCGCCAGCGCTGAAATCGTCAAAGCCGGCCAGCAAAGCAACACCGATGCCCCCAAGTATATTTTTGGAGCGATGGGCCTCGGCGCACTTCTGCAACTGCTCAAGGACGAAAAAGGCTTCCAGGTTTTTCAGGATTCGGTCGCCTTCTTCTGGAACTTCCCCAAGTCAGTGGTGCAATACTTCGGCTATCAAAAGGAATTGCTCGGCAAAGTCAACTATGCCGGGGGCGTCGCGTTTGCCACGCCTTCCGCGTCGCCGGCGCTGATTGGCATTGGTTACATCATCGGACCACGCCTCGCGGCTATCAACTTCTCCGGCGGAGTCATCGCCTGGCTGGTGCTGATTCCCCTCGTGCTTTTCATCGATCCCCAACTCCCGCAACGTGTAGGCACGACGACGGCGGGCGGCTCCGCGCCGTGGGACCTGGTGAGCTACACGGTCTGGTATAACGTAGTGCGGCCCATCGCCGTCGGAGCGATGTTGGTGGGCGCTGTCTATACCTTGTACAGCATGCGCGAGTCCATCTGGCGGTCCATCAAAGGTGCGTTCCAGGCCTCGGAGACTCTGGGCGAGGGCGGCCCGGTGCGTACGCGGCTCGACATCGACATCCCCATCAAGTGGATCATCCTCTCGACCGCTGCCCTGGTGATTCCCATCACCATCATCTACTACTACTTTGCACGCAGTTGGGGCGCGGCATTAGTGGCGGCCGTGGTGATGACCATCACCGGGTTCTTCCTCTCTGCCGTGGGCGGCTACTTGGTGGGATTGGTTGGGTCGTCGAATCAACCGGTTTCCGGGCTCACGCTCGCGGCATTGGTTATCGCCGCGTTGATGATGGTCATCATTGGGGTCAAGGGATTGGGCGGCGTCGCCGCAGTGCTGGGCGTGGCGTCAGTGGTCTGCTGCGCGTGCTGCGTTTCCGGCAGCCTCATTCAGGACCTGAAAGCGGGATACCTTCTGGGTGGAACGCCTTGGAAGATGGAAGTGGTGGAGGTCCTGAGCGTCATCGCGGTCTCCTTCTTCTTGCTGTTACCGATTATCGCGCTGCACGAAGCGAACCTCTCCAGCGGAGGTATCGGCGGGCGCGAACTGCCGGCGCCGCAGGCCGGACTGATGGCGCAACTCGCTCAAGGCATCGTGGGCGGGCAGATGGCGTGGGGCCTTCTGATTATCGGCTGTCTGTTTGGAGTGTCACTGGTGATGATTGGCGCGCCCTCGCCCATGCTGATCGCGGTCGGCATGTACCTGCCGCTGGAAACTACCGGCGCCATTTTTGTGGGCGGCGTGATGAAGTGGTTTGCCGATCAGTGGGCCGCGCGACGCAAACTCGAGGGGGAGGATAAGGCCAAGTTTGAGGAACGTGGCACGCTGCTCGCTTCGGGCTTCATCGCCGGAGAGGCCATCACCGGAATCCTCTTGGCCACGCTGTTTCTTACCGGCGTCAAGTCGATCACCCACGTCTTCACCGGCGAGGATGTTTTCGCCTTCGTTGAAAAATGGGGAGGATGGATTTCACTAGCCGCTTTCGCCATCATCGCCCATGTGCTGATTCGCATTCCGGTTGGCAAATCGACGAAGTAGCGAGATGCTGAGCCCTTCGAGAGGCTACCCAACAGAAACGAAAAGGGCCCGTTGCTCGGCGCAATCGGGCCCCTTCGAGGATCAACTTGGGGGCGAACCAGAATGCAGGACGTTTGCTGCCATCACCTTGCGCAGAAACGGCGGAGTTACCGGCTTCCCTGTAAGGCGACCTTGTAGGTGTGAACCGGTTCGCTCGTCTGCGTTTTCGGCACGGATTGAGGCGAACTGGCGCGCAATGCCGGAGCAGGTTGCGGCCCGAAATGATGCCATTGTCCGTCCCCAACGTGGGCGCTATAGGTGCGGCCCAACTCACCTGGCGGCGCAGTCGGCAGGTTTTGAGGTGAAGCCACGCGCAATGCTGGAGCGGCTTGCGGACCGAACGAATGCCATTGCCCGTCCGCTAGATCAGCGTTGGGCGCTGTCGGTAAATCGCTCCTTTGTGGATACGCCGCAGGATTGGGTCCCACCGGAGCGCCGTTGGGCGCATACGCACTCGGGCTTGAGCCTGAAATACGGCAATCGTACGGCCCGTAGGGATAGCACGGGTTTGAAGAGTAGTTCGGATAGTAGGAGTAGTCGGGGTAGTAGGAATAGTAAGGATATCCCCAACCGTATCCATAATCCGCTCCAGGCCAATAAGCCCAAGGCCCCCAACCTAGCCCGAAGCCATATCCCCAACCCCAGCCGCGGCCGTATCCCCAGCCGCCGAAGCCGCCTCGATAACCTCCGTAACCGCCGCGGTAGCCGCCTCCGCCATAGCCACCACGAAAGCCTCCGCCACCACCGCCATGGAAGCCACCGCCTCCACCACCATGGAAACCTCCGCCACCGCCGCCGCCGTGTCCACCACCACCACGGGCCCAGGCACTTGTTCCGCTGACCGTTAACGCAATTGCCACAGACAAGAAAACGTTCTGCAATTTACGCATATGCCCCTCCTGCTCGAGAGCGTAGCACCATTGTATGCCCGATACAAGCAGGCTAACGCGCACGACCCTGCGGCGCTAGCTCAGTGACTAAGCCGCGGAAACCGGCTGTCGCGCCGCGTGCACTACGCAGCCAAATCCAATACGTGGTTAGATGCTACATCCGGGAAAAATGGTCGTATCCGTGAGATTGAACGGGTGAAGTCTTGCCGTTCGGGGTGACCATAACAATCCCTCGTGCGGCGCGGATTTCTCCGATGCACCGAAGCGGCGTTCTGCCAAAGCGTCGAGGGACCTTGGAGACTTCGGCGGCCGGCGCCGTAAAGAGCAGTTGGTAGTCTTCTCCGCCATGAAGCGCCAAACGGAGCGCGTCATTGGGATCTTGGATGGACGGTGTGGGAATTCGATCGGCAATCAATGTTGCGCCGACGCCGCTGGCGGCGCAAAGCCTCGGGAGGTCAATCGACAGGCCGTCACTAAGGTCCATCATCGCAGTGGCCATGCGGCGGCGGGAAAGGAACCGGCCCAAGGCGCACTGGGGTTGCGGAGAGAGGTGAGCCCGCAAAGCCGCATGCTGAACGAGTTTGCGGATGCGTGTCCGTGATTGCAGCAAGCGCAATCCGAGTGCGGACATTCCGAGACATCCGCTGACGAAAATCCGGTCGCCCACCTTCGCGCCGGAGCGGAGAAGTGCCCGGCCGTGTGGGACGAGGCCCGCTACGATCACGTCCGTCGAGACGTGGCTGGAAACGACGGCAGTGTCGCCACCGATGACGGCGACGGAAAAACGCCGGGCAAGGGCAAAAAGTCCGTGGAAAAAGCCTTCTAGCCAGGATCGCGGGGTCTTTTGTGAGATGGCCAATGAAATCAAGGCGTAACGCGGGGTTCCCCCCATGGCGGCGATGTCGCTCAGGGAACGCGCCAACGCTCGATGGCCGACAGCCTTCGGCGGATGCAGGTCGGACTTAAAGTGCACGCCTTCGATCGACATGTCGGTGGTCAGAATCAACTCCTGCCCGGGTGGGACTCTAACCAAGGCCGCGTCGTCGCCGATCCCTAGAGTGAGACCCGCCGCCCGGCGTGGGGTACGACGGTGAAGCCAGCTTATAAACTCCGCTTCGTTTTGGAATGAGAGCTCTCCGCGCATGAGTTACCCGACAGGACTACTGCCACAGCCTCTGCTTCTCATCTTAACCTAAACTTCGAAACATGGGAGATGAATCGCCCCCCGTCCAGCTCTCAGGAAGGCCGCAGGCACACGGCGAGGTCGGGGTTTCTTGAATTAATAGTCGGATCAGTCTAAGAACCACCTCGCTCCAGTCGGTTAGGGCACCCCGCCTTAACCCCTCTGTCATATTCTCTTGACATTCGTCGCGACATTCGTTTAGGATGCATCCCGCACTTTAACGTGCCTCATGCGTGATTCACTTCGAGCCCTCTACGGACAACTCATGGGGGGGCATAAGCGTCGAAATTATTGGGGTTTGGGTGATCTAATCCATGGATAAGAAGTTCTATACGTTTCTGATCTTCCCAGGTGCGCACGGGAAGCTCCACAAAATTCGCCTTCCATTTTATGTAGTCCATATGTTGTTGGCGTTCAGCGTGGTCGGAATCATGACCATCGCCGCGCTGGCCAATAGTTATGCGCGGATGTTGCTGAAGGTTTCGAACTACAACAATCTCCGAACCGAACGAGAGGCCCTTAAGACACAGAACCGAAGCCTGGAATACGCCGTAACGACCACAAACGCGAAGTTGGACTCCCTGCAATCCTTGGCCTCGGAAGTTGCTTTGACTTACGGTTTCGGCGCCGCGCGGCGCCCGCATTTTCCCGAGGCGGCGTTGTCGCTCGCAACACAGACGAATTCCACTCTCGAGTCCAGTTACCAAGCCTCTTTATTTGCTTTCAATTTGATTAAGAATGCTTCCCTGGCTCCGCCCACTCAGTCTGTGTCGAGGGGATTTGTCCCAGTGGCTGATTTCGGGCGCCAGGGAGTTCCCTCGATTTGGCCGGTACGCGGGCAGATCTCGGAGGGCTTTGGCCAGCGACTGGACCCGTTTAGTGGAGAAGGCGCCTTCCATTCCGGAGTGGATATTCGCGCTCCCCTCGGCACACGAGTTGGCGCCGGTGGTGATGGCATTGTTCTGGAAGCCGGGTGGGATTCCGGCTACGGTAACGCGATCGTTGTGGATCACGGAAATGGGTTGGCGACCAAGTACGGGCATCTCAGCAAAATTTTTGTTGTCGTGGGCCAGGAAGTACAACGCGGGCAGGTTATTGGCGCCGTGGGAATAACCGGCAAGACGACCGGTCCACATCTGCACTACGAAGTGCTTGTCAACGATACCCCCGTAAATCCGATGAAATACTTGCACGAGTAACCGCAGACCTGCGCACATCGTCACTGAGGGCTGAGTGTTCGCGAAGTGCGGCGCGAGGAAGCCTCCCCTGGTTGATGGCAAGAGTGCCTTTGGTGCCAATCGGACGGGGGCGAATTATCACGCCAGATGCCGGAAACTCAAGCAGATAAGGGGCTTCGCGGAGATGGTGGAGAGGGACTCAGGTTGGCAGGGAGGAGCCGGAGGAAGGCTGTGCCTTGACCCCGAAAAAAATCTGGCGGTTTTCCTTGCAATTCGCCTGCCGATCAGTATAATAGTAAGTTTGCGGCGGCTGGCGTAGCTCAGCCGGTAGAGCATCTGATTTGTAATCAGAGGGTCGGGGGTTCAAATCCCTTCGCCAGCTCCAGGACTAGTAGTACGTGACGAGCGAGGAGTGACGAGGAAACCGACTGAAGGGGCAAGGATTTCCGCTGGTCACTTGCTACTCGTCACTGAACAGAAGAATCTGGCAGACGGTCGCCGGGCGGTAGATTCGGGAGAGGGTTTACCTAATCTGGGTTATTCAGAATTGCGTGGATACATGAATCGCATCCGCGCCCAACCGTAATCTCGACTCACTTGGCTCAAATGAAAACGGTTCGGGGGAACAAGCGCATGACTGCGCCCGCGCTTGCCAGAGCGCTTGGAAGGATGAAGCAGAGCGGACAGGTGGCTGAGTGGTCAAAAGCAGCAGACTGTAAATCTGCCGACCCCTG
>CAZCVY010000361.1:0-5599 GCA_964501985.1 uncultured Acidobacteriota bacterium
TTCCAAAGCATCGCTTTCAAACCTCCCTTGCGGCCCACCTTGGCGGGCCACCTCTCGTACACGGCAATCCCTGTTACTTCGAGTACAGTTCGACGATCATCTGCTCCTGAATCGGGAAATTCACGTCCTCGCGTTTGGGGAGTGAAATCACCTTAGCCTTCAGGGCCTCGCGGTCCAATTGGAGCCAGGGTGGAACACTTCGGCCGCCGGAAAGATCAAGAGCCCGTTGCACGGCTGCCATCGTACGGCTCGGTTCCTTCACGGCTATTTCCTGGCCGGGGACAACCGAGAACGAGGGAATATTCACCTTGCGGCCCGCAACCAGGATATGCCCGTGGCGAACCAACTGGCGCGCAGCGGCACGCGAGGAGGCCAAACCCAGCCGATAAACGACATTGTCCAGCCGCCGCTCCAGCATCAGCAGCAGGGTTTCACCGGTCACGCCCTTCATCCGCGCTGCCTTCTCAAAGTAGCTGCGAAACTGGTCTTCCAAGATGCCGTAGAGACGGCGCAGTTTCTGCTTCTCACGCAATTGCAAGCCGTATCCAACGACCTTGGGCCGACGGGACTTCCCATGTTGGCCGGGGGCGAAGTTGCGCTTTTCGATTTCGCACTTGTCCGTCAAGCACCGTTGTCCCTTCAGGAACAGCTTGACCCCTTCGCGCCGGCATAGCCGACAAACCGCTTCACGATATCTTGCCAAACTAACCTCCTCAGGAACGATCCGCCAACTTCCGATACCGTCCTAAACTCTTCGGCGCTTGGGTGGGCGGCACCCGTTATGCGGAATGGGCGTCACATCCTTGATATTCCGCACTTCCAATCCGGCGGTAGCCAGGGCGCGTATGGCTGACTCGCGTCCAGCCCCCGGCCCTTTCACCCGAACCTCGACGCTGCGCATGCCGTGGTCGCGAGCCGCGTTGGCCACGCGCATCGCCGCCTGCTGCGCGGCAAATGGCGTTCCCTTGCGCGAACCCTTGAACCCCATGGATCCCGCGCTTGCCCAACAGATTACCCGGCCGTCAGAGTCCGTAATGGCAACGTGCGTGTTGTTGAACGTTGCTTCGACGTGCACGACCCCTGTGGGAACAATGCGTTTTTCCTTCTTCTTGAAGACCTTCTTCTTCGTTCCTGCTTTTGCCGCCGCTTTCGCCATATTTGTTCTCAGCTCTCAGTTCTCAGCTTTCCGCTTCCAGGCGCCAGCCAACCGGCAGGGTCTGGGCTGGGAACTGGAAGCTGACTGCTGAATGCTTATCCTTTACGTCTTCGCCAGGGACCTCTTCTTATTGGTTACGGTGCCTTTACGCGGTCCCTTGCGCGTACGCGCGTTCGTGTGGGTGCGCTGTCCGCGGACGGGAAGGCTGCGCCGGTGCCGCATACCGCGGTATGATCCGACTTCAATCAAACGCCGGATGTTCATCGCGGTTTCTTTGCGGAGGTCCCCTTCCACCGCTCCCTCTTCCTCCAAGATCGCGCGGATTTTGCTGGTTTCGTCTTCTGTCAGGTCCTTGATCTTCTTGTTCGGATCAATGCCCGACCGCATGAGAATGGAAAGCGACCGGGTTCGCCCGATACCATAAATGTAGGTCAGGCCTATTTCCGCGCGTTTCTTGGGCGGCAAATCGACGCCCGCAATTCTTGCCATCGCAACCCTCCCGTTTCATCCACCTTCAGCGCCACTCTGGAGGAATCCAGATTCGGAGCGCCAGATCAATTCAACCCTGCCGTTGCTTGTGCTTGGGATTTTCGCAGATAACCCGCACCACTCCCCGCCGCCGAACAATCTTGCATTTGGAGCAAATCTTCTTGACTGACGAACGCACCTTCATAAATGACCCTCGATTTATCTTCGTCACTGCACACCCGGGACGCGACTCAAAACCGCAGACTCGCCCGCCGCCCCGCGTGATTCAAATTCTTCGTTCGTTACCCTGCCCCCAGCGCACTGGACCGGAGCTTACTTGTACCGGAATACGATCCGGCCACGCGTCAGGTCATAAGGAGACAATTCCACTGCAACCTTGTCGCCGGGAAGAATGCGGATGAAGTTTTTCCGCATTTTTCCGGAAATATGCGCCAAAACCTGATGCTTGTTATCCAATTCAACTCGAAACATGGCATTGGGCAGTGCTTCCAGCACCGTTGCCGTAACCTCGATCGCATCTTCCTTCGCCATACCTTTTAGCTCTCAGCTTTCAGCCCCGGCCCTCGTTCGTCCGATTCCAACTCGGCGCCGTTACCACGTCGCCGGATGCCCTGGCTGGCCGCCACGTTACAGCCGGGTGAGGATGTCGGGTCCATTACGCGTGACGGCAACCATATGCTCAAAATGTGCGGACAGCTTGCCGTCAACCGTGACGGCCGTCCAATTATCGTCGAGGACTCGGACAGCCGCTCCACCAGCGTTCACCATGGGCTCAACGGCAAAAACCATACCCTCTTTCAGCAGAGGCCCATGGCCCGGCTGGCCGTAATTTGGAACTTGCGGCTCCTCGTGCATCGCCTTGCCGATACCGTGACCAACAAACTCTCTCACTACCGAGTATCCGTTTTTCTCGGCATGTTCTTGCACGGTTGCAGAAACGTCACCCAGGCGATTCCCCAAGCGCACCTTCTCTAGTGCCAATTCCAGGGATTCCTCAGTCACTTTGAGCAAGCGCTGAGCGGCTTCGCTGATGGCACCCACGGGGACAGTCATCGCAGAGTCTCCGTAATATCCGTCCAGAACCACGCCCATATCCAAACTGAGAATATCTCCTTCTTTCAATGTGCGGCGATCCGAGGGGATTCCGTGTATGACCTCGTCGTTGACCGACGCACAAAGGCAGCAGGGGTAACCGCGGTAGCCCTTGAACGCTGGCTTCGCACCCAAGTCTTTCAGGCGCTTCACTACGTACTTCTCAAGATCCATCGTGGTGATCCCGGGCCGCACTACTTCGCGTATCTCACCCAAGACCTGACGTACCATCCTGCCGCTGCGCCGCAACTTCGCGATTTCGACCGCCGACTTACAGATAATCATGCCTTTTCGAGGAGATCCACGACCGCCTTGGCGATCACCCCGGCTTCCTTATTCCCGTCCACCGGAAATAGCACACCCAATCCGCGGTAATATTGGATTAAAGGCTGCGTCTGATGGTGGTACGCTTCCAGCCGCTGCCGGATACTAGTTTCGTTATCATCCGCGCGATGGAGCAATTTTCCACCGTCCTTATCGCAAATCCCCGCAACCTTGGGGGGGTTGAAGTAGATGTTGTAAATCTCTCCACATATCGAACAAGTCTGCCGGCCGGTAAGGCGTTTCAGCAGCAGATCCTCATCCACCTCAATATCGAGCACCTGCGGCCGCCCCAGGCCCTTCGCCGCGAGCATCTGGTCAACGAACTGGGCCTGCGCAATCGTGCGCGGAAAACCGTCGAGGATAAAACCATTCTGGCAATCCGGCTCGGCTGTGCGCTCTGCCACAATTCCACAAACCACTTCATCTGGGACTAGCTCTCCGGCCTCCATCTTTGCCTTCGCTGCCAACCCCAAAACCGTTTGCTTCTTTACCGCATCGCGTAACATGTCGCCAGTTGAGATTTGCGGAATCCCAAACTCCTTGGCGACCTCCCGGGCTTGCGTTCCCTTACCTGCCCCTGGCGCTCCCAGAAAAATAAGACCGTGCGCTCGCATAACTTACCTCCGAACGCTTCACCGGCCCGAGGACCGCCGTCCTCGAACCCTACCCTTCTTCAAAAACCCTTCGTAGTGCCGCATGATAAGCTGTGCTTCAACCTGCTGCACGGTATCCATGGCGACTCCCACCACGATCAAGAGCGACGTCCCGCCAAAATAGAAGTTAACGTTTAATCCGTGCAGAACCCACTGCGGCAGGTTGGCATCGAACCACCCGGCGCCCATCCAGCCCGGCAGGTGATTCAGGCGAAGTCCGGCCAGCATGAGTTCAGGAATGAGCGCGACCAAAGCTAGATAGAAGCCACCGACCCAGGTAATCTTCGTCAGGACATCATCTAGATAGTCCGCCGTGCGCTTCCCCGGCCGGATTCCTGGCATGAACCCGCCCTGCTTTTTGACGTTATCAGCAACATCGTCGGGGTTGTAGATAATTGAAAGGTAAAAGTGAGCGAAAAATATAATCATTACAACGTACGTCAGCGTATAAAGAGGTTCCCCATAGGCGAATTCCTTGGAAAACCAATTGAAGCCGGCACCAATGTAGCGGATCAGGGCAATGCCGCTCTGATCGAGGTGAAACAGACTAAGGGTTTGCGGAAAAGTTAAAATAGATACAGCAAAAATAATCGGCATCACGCCGCCACTGTTAACTTTAAGCGGCAGATGGGTGGAAACCCCGCCCATTATCCTGCGCCCGACCACCCGCTTGGCGTATTGGATGGGGATCCGCCGCTCACCACGTTCGACAAAAACGATGAATCCGACGATGGCCAACATGAACGCGAGGAGCACAAAGAGCACAAGGAAATTCCAGGTGTGATTGACGAAAACCTTTTCGTAAAGATCAGCCGCCGCTCGGGGGAGTCCAACCACGATACCGGCAAAAATCAAAAGCGACATCCCGTTGCCGATGCCGCGCGCGGTGATCTGTTCGCCAAGCCACATAATGAATATAGAGCCCGTCGTCAGCGTCAATACGGTCGTGAAAACGAACGCGGGGCCCGGATGATCGACCAACCCGACCCCTAATGCCGTCTGCCTCTCCAGGGCGATCGCAATGCCAAAAGCCTGGAATGCACTCAAACCTACGGTCATCCAGCGGGTATATTCGGTTATTTTCTTACGCCCTAAATCGCCCTCTTTTGAGAGTTTCTCGAGATGCGGCGAGACTACCGTAAGCAATTGCAATATAATTGAGGCCGTAATGTACGGCATGATTCCCAAGGCAAAAACCGTCAATCGGCGGAGACTGCCGCCGGAAAACATAGCCAGAAGTCCAAACAGCGAGCCACCCATCTGATTGAACATCTGTTCGAAAACGTCAGCATTAATGCCGGGAGTGGGGATAAATGCACCCAGCCGGTATACGGCAAGCATCGCCAAGGTGAAGAGGATGCGTTTCCGTAGATCCGGAATCTCGGTAATGCTTTTGAGAGACTCGAGCATTACGAAATGACCTCAGCCTTCCCGCCAGCTTTCTGGATCTTTTCCAGGGCGGACTTGGAAAAAAAGTGCGCCGAAATGTGGAGTGCCGACTTCAGTTCGCCGTCGCCCAGGATTTTCAGCCCCGAGCCCAGCTTCTTAACGATGCCGCGCGCAATGAGAAACTCGGGCGTGATTTTCTCTTCCGTCTTTAAATTCTCAAGATCCTTTAGGTTCAAAACGGCATATGTCTTCCGAAAAATGTTGGTGAAACCCCGCTTGGGAAGGCGGCGGTGAAGCGGCATCTGTCCGCCTTCGAAGCCGGGCCGCATGCGCATACCTGCCCTAGACCGCTGGCCCTTGGCACCGCGCGTGGCGGTCTTGCCGTGACCCGACCCCATCCCCTGTCCAACTCGCTTGGAGCGCTTATTGGCCCCTACCGGCGGTCGAAGTGTACCAATGTGTGTCGCCATATGTCTTCAGCCTATTCCTTGCTCGC
>CAZCVY010000362.1:0-5597 GCA_964501985.1 uncultured Acidobacteriota bacterium
GCGTAAATCTTGTTCCACTCATCCACCAGAGTTGCTTGTTGCGGGAAGAGGTCCGTGTTCTCCACTTGCGTGCCATAGATAATGGTGGCGTCCGATTTGTAGTCAGGCCGCGAATAGATCTGGAGGTAGAGAGGCAGGGAATCGCGCCCGCCCGCGATTGTCGGCGGCAACCCGAAGAGACTCCGCATTTGGTGATAGTGCCGCGAGTACCACATCAGGATTCGGCCACCGTCGGGTCCTTCCCACCAAAACGGTGATTTCTCATGCATGCGGCCTTGCAGCAAAACGGGCGCGCGATAGTTATCGCTGCCGGCGGCAAAGTATTCGAGGCCCGCTGCCGCCAGCACCGACGCGTACGACCAGGAGTAGGAGGGGACGTCGGTGATATCCACGTAGTTCGGATCTCCGCCATGTTCCTGATTGAATTCGAACGCCGGGTAGAGAGAACGGATGAGCGTTTCGAGGGCAGGGAAGCCCGTGAGCAAACTCGCTTCGACGGTCGGAACAAAAATCCTCTTGTCCTTCACCGCTTGGAATAGAAGCTGTTTCTGTTCGTCGGTGCGCTCCGCCAGAAACTGCCGTACGCACCAATACCCGTCCGGGCTGAATCGAAAATCCGGATGGTCGTGGATCAGTTGCATGGCCTCATCGAGGCTGCGGCTCTGAGCTTCCGCCACCTTGGCCTGGTAGTCCGTATAGCCGACATCGAGGTGCGTGTGCGGTACGAGGAAGAAATTCCATTTCTTGGCGGGATCGAGCGTCACGGAGAAGCGCCTACAGTGGCTGCCCAGGCTCATGGCCACCTCACCGTGAGTGCCGGCAGGGAATTCCGGGATGGCGAACTCCACCCTTTGCTCGCCGAAATCCCAGTCGGGATCGAGCTTGGCGGGGTATTTCGTCTGTCCGAGCTTCAAGACCGCCTGCCCACCCGAGGACGGGGAATTACGACGAACGTAAACGTCCACCAACTCCGCCAGCCCGCTTTCCTTCTGCGTATAGAAAACCGTGGGCAACGCCTCCACGGCGACGTCCGTGGAGGAGAACTTGCCGTCCACATCTTGATCGAGCTCCAGGGCGTCGTAATAAAGCCCCGAGCCGGTCGTGTCGTCGCGCGTGGGAGGGTCGTCATTCGCTGTCAAAACCAGCTCATTGACCCCTTGCCTCAAAAAGTTTGTGGGCAGTTCGGCAGTGATCGTGTCGGCGGAGTAGTTCGGCAGGAAGACGCTGCTGCCATCACCCCCCGTGTAGTCCAACACAGGATGCTGGAAGTACAACGCGCGATGACCGTTGAGGGCCACCTCGAGGCGGGGCACGCGAGGGCTTTCCACTAGCAACGCCACCTTGAGCGTGTACAGTCCACGCGGGGCGGAGGGCAGTTCGAATTGGATGGCGTAGGGATGGGGCCGGTAGCCTGCAATCCCGTTTGACGAACCCGGCTGGAAGGCGGGCCAGTCGGTCTCCGCCCTGCTCTTCCCGATCACGTAGACCACATCCGCTTGGGCTTGAACCGCGCCGGCCTTCGGTGCCGGTGCTTCGCGTAGATTGAACTCCATTGACGACTTGTCAAACTTGCCGATCTGCCACACCGCCGTCGAGGCAGCCTCGGCGCACTGGCAGAATCCCGTCATGATCAGGACGAGAAGAAGCCTCTGAAGTAGCTTTCCGCGTGCGGATTGTTCCATGGTTTTACCTCAGTCGAATGGGTTAGCTTACTCAAGGTTGGTGGGCAGGGCGGAAGCTTTACGCTGAATCTGAGAGGAACACTTCGTTAAAGTGACATTCCGACCGCGTCAAAAGCGGCGCCTCGCTCGGAATCCCCTCGCGGACTCGTGGCGGCGAAAATATTCACACCCTGGCCCTCTTCCGCTTCGTTGCTAGCACACCGACGACCAGAGCGGTCCGGAATTTCGACTGAGGTCCGCGAAGTAACGACGTCCGTAGCGCGGGCATCTTGCCCGCTGTCGCGGGAGCGTCCCGCTCCCGCCAAGAATGCGCGGACAGGATGCCCACGCCCCAGCGGGCGAGACGCCCGCGCTACTAAAAGATCTCGTCACTATGTTTTGCAATCCTCGGCAATCTAACGGGTTCGTGTCATTCGCGTGCGTACACGATCCTTCCCCCGACGATGGTCATGACCGCGTGAGCATCCTTGATTTTGGCAGGCGGGATGGTGAACAGGTTGTCGGAAAGCACCACGACGTCGCCGAGTTTACCTGGCGCAAGGGTCCCTTTTTCATCTTCCTGGAAGGCGGCGTAAGCGGAACCCCGGGTGTAAGCCCGCAATGCCTCTTCCACCGTAAGTCGCTGCTCGCGAAACCAGCCTTCGGGATGTTTGCTGTCGAGTGTGGCGCGGGTGACCGCCGCATAGATGCCCAAAATCGGGCTGAGCGGAGCGACCGGCCAGTCGGAGCCAAAGGCTAGAGGCGCCCCGGCATCCAGCATCGAGCGCCACGCGTAGCTCGAGCGCGCGCGCTCGTGGCCCAGGCGTTTTTCCGCCCAGCGGCCGTCGTCGATGGCGTGATAAGGCTGCATGCTGGCGATGATTCCCATTTTGCCAAAGCGGGCAAAGTCCTGCGGCCGCACGTGCTGGGCATGCTCGATGCGAAAGCGGTGCGCGGCCGGGTTGCCGCCGCCCAGCCGCTCGTACATATCGAGGATTTCCGCCACGGCGCGGTCGCCGATGGCGTGAATGCAGATTTGGAGTTGCGCCTGGTCTGCTCCGCTCGCGAGCGCCTCCATCCTCGCGGGCGGGTTCATCAGAGGAAGAGGAATACCGCGATTGGTGGGGTCGTCCGCAAAGGGCTCAAACATCCAGGCAGTGGCCGAGCCGAGTGATCCGTCGGCGAATCCTTTTACCGCGCCGAGCTTGATGAAGCTATCGCCCATGTTGCGTTCGATGCCCGCGTCGCGCAGCTTTTCCCAATGCACGATGGGAATGACTTCGTACACGCGGCAAGTGAGCCAGCCATCCAGCTCGGCGCGGCGCAAGAGCTGGATTTCGCCGGTGAAGCTACCGTTCCATGAACCCGTGTCGACAGTGATCGAGCCGACGGAGGTCAGCCCGACGCGCGCCGCCTCCGCCAGCGCCGCGCGCAAGGCTTCCGTCATTTCGGCTTCGGTGGGTGGGGGAATGACTTTGGCAATTAAGTCTTGCGCGGCGTCCTTGAAAACGCCGGTGGGCTCGCCCGTCGAATCCCGCACAATAACGCCGCCGACAGGGTTCGGAGTCGCCCCCGTCACTCCTGCGAGTTTGATGGCCAGCGAATTCGCCAGCGCAGCATGCCCGTCGTAACGGCTGAGGAAGGCGGGATGGTTTCCCGTTGCGGCGTCAATCATCTGGCGAGTGGGCAGCTTGGCGGAGGGCCATGCCTGCTCATCCCAATCGCCCCCCATCAGCCAGCGCCCCGCCGCGAGCGTCGCTGCCTCTTCCGCAATGCGCCGCGCGAATTCCCCCTCACTGCGCGCATCCTTCAGGTCAACGGAGAGAAGCTGAAAGCCGCCGGCAATGAAGTGCGTGTGGCTATCCATCAAGCCCGGCACGGCAAGGCGGCCATTCAGGTCAACGACCCGTGTGTTGGGCCCGGCGTAGGCGTGAATCTCCGCATCTTCACCCACCGCGAGAATGCGGCCATTGGCGATCGCGAGCGCCGCGGCGAACTTCGCGCCGCCTCCCGCGGTCCCCGCGGGTTCGCCCGTCCAGATCTTTCCGTGCAATAGAACCAGATCGGCGCCCGGTAAAAGCCCCAGGCCCGGTTGCGAGGGCGCCACGCCCCCATCATTCCTCGGAAATGACATGAATGTCCCCGCGACGAGAATGAGTGCTGCCATCCGCGAAAGCAATTTCGCTCCTGTTACCGTAGAGGCAATCGGGAAGCTGTGGACGTCGTACCCGCTCCAACTCGGGCGTCCCGGTTACAGGGCTCTGCCCTGCCTCTTTCCTGGTGGTTTGAATCAAAGGCGGAAGCGACTGCTTCCGCGGTCCGAAGCGGATGGGCATGCTGTCGGCATCCGGGGCGAGACGCGCATGCCACCCCTGCCCAGTCTTACGCGCGCACTTCCACTGCCGGAAGGCAATTGAAAGGCTCCTGATCCACTTGCCAGTACGGCATGAACTCGATGCCCGGATTATTATCGACCAAAAAGTGAAGCGGCTGGCCGGGTTTCGGCTTGAGGTACTTCAGCAAATCCTCCGGCTGTTTGACATTCTCGAGTCGCAACCGGATTTCCGGAGCACCCACGGCGGCCAGCAGGATCGGGCCGAAACTCACGGCGAAGCGCGCATGATCGGGAATCTGGCTCGCCCCCGTGTAGGGTTCCGCGCTGAGCGCCGCGGGAAGGGTGAAGGCTGCGACGTCTCCCTCCGCCCATTCGCGGTCAATCGCCACATAGGTTGCAGGCTTGCCGGTGGCTGCGGGTTTGCCATTGACGGTGACCTCCATCTCTCGCGTGGCCCACGAAGGCACCCGTACGCGGACTTTCGCCTGTGTCGGGTGGGCTGCGGAGAACCGCAAGCGAACTTCGGGGTCGAAGGGGAACCGCGTGACCATACTCACGCGAAGGGAACCGCCGCCCTCGGTCCAATGGATCGACGAAGGTTCGAATAGGTTCACATAAAAGCCGTCGGAGGCGAGCGAGTAAATGTGCTCCGGCAGCGAACCGATCAACCGTGTACCCTGACCCTCGCAGCAGGTGTTCATATGGGTGGGCTTCTCTTTGCGGTGCGCCAGCAAGGCGTGGTAACGAAAACCCTGCGAGCCCGCCTGGTTCGCCAGGGCCACGTTGTAGATGGACTTCTCAATTTCCGTGGCGTACTTCTCGTTTTCAGGATCGAGCATCTGAAAACGCTGGCTGAGAAAAGCCCAAAAGGAGTTGCCACAAAGCTCTTCCAACTCCGCGTCGAGCATGTAGGACTTGGGAGGCGATACGACGTACTCGATGATCGAGATCGACCCGCCGGGGTTCTCCCACTTGTCGTGATAAAGCTCCCAGCCGCCTTCCACCGCGCGGAGGTAACGCGGATCGCCCGTGGCGCGATAGAGGTCCATGTAGGCTTCCACGTTGGTGAGCAAATAGCAATGAGGCCGATCGTAAGGATACTGCCAGATGGCCCGATCCTCGCGAGCGGCCAACTGGTCCATCCAATAGTTTTCTTGAAAGTACCGCTGGATCACCTGGATGTCGGCGGGTTTGCCTACGGGCGTGAAGTACATGCGCGTGTTGGCGATCATGCCCTGGCCGCCCTGGACGGCGAAGCGCAATAATTGCGGCAAGTAGGAGCATTGGTTAAACCAGTCCGAGTAGCCCCGCAATAGTTCGAACGCCTTGGGATTCCCCGCATAGCCTGCCTCGATCAGTCCATGCACCAGCCACGCTCGGGTGTAGGCGCCGCGCTCGGAGTAGAAAATCGTGTCCTCGGGGTAAGCCATGATGTAACCGTTCGATTGGCGGCAGCGCGCGATTCCCTCCACCACGGCGTCAAGACGCCGGCGGAGTTCGGCGTGATCCATCCAGCGCAGCGTATTACCCGCCGCCATCAGAAAGCGGCCTGCGTTCGAACCCGCCAGGTCTTCCTCCCAAAACTTCACGTCGCCCGGAGG
>CAZCVY010000363.1:0-5526 GCA_964501985.1 uncultured Acidobacteriota bacterium
GAGGGCGGCGAGCAAAACGCTCCCCTGGGCCGGGCGGTGATCGGCGGCCTGCTGTTTGCCACGGTGGCGACACTGTTCTTTGTTCCCACCGTGTTCAGCGTGGTACATGGCAGACGAAAGGATCGGGCCATTTAGCCATCGGGTCATCTGGACATCGGACCATCGGGCCATCGGGTCATTTGGACATCGGGTCATTGCGCTATTGACGGATTGACTGTTTCGTTTTTGCCTCGCTGCCCAAAAGCACGGGATCAAAGAATCAGCGACCCGACGACCTATCGAATCAATGGCCAAATGGCCCGATGTCCAGATGACCCGATGGCAAATTGCCCCGATGAACAAATGACTCGATCCTGCGGAGGACGTAATGAAAGCTGAGGAAAGTTACGAACTTGAAACCCACAACGGACAGAGCGAGGGGCCCGGCCCTTCGGGACAACGTCCCACATCGTCTGGTGTAGGCAAAGTCATTTTGGGGCTGCTCCTGGCCCTGGCAATTGCCGGCTTTATCCTTTACCGGGGCGTTACAGTTCGGGTCCGTGCTGCGGCTGATGTGAAGGCGGACACGAACCTGCTTGCCGTGCCCGCGGTTTCGCTCGCCGAGCCCCAGCGCGGCGCGCCGCAGGAAGAACTCATTCTTCCGGGGAACATCCAGGCGTTCATCGACGCACCCATTTATGCGCGGACGAACGGTTATCTCAAGACTTGGTACGTGGACATCGGCGGCAGGGTAAAGACCGGCCAACTTCTGGCGGAAATCGAGACGCCCGAACTGGATCAGCAACTCCAACAGGCAACGGCGGAGCTGGCCACGGCAAATGCCAATTATGCCTTGGCTCAGACCACTGCCGCGCGATACGAGGATTTGCTGAAAAGCGATTCCGTATCCAAGCAGGACGTCGACAACACGGTTGGTGACGCCCACGCCAAAAAAGCCATGGTTGATTCCGCTTCGGACAACGTTAAGCGCCTGGAGCAGTTGCAAGCCTTCGAGAAAGTCTACGCGCCATTTGACGGGGTGCTGACGGCGCGCAATACCGATATCGGTCAACTCATTGGTTCCGGCAGCGCCCCGGGGGCCAAGGAATTGTTTCATGTGGCGGCCATTAACACCCTGCGCGTTTACGTGAATGTGCCGCAAAGTTATTCCCCGGCGGCGGTTCCCGGAGTCCAGTGTTATTTGACGATGCCGCAATTCCCCGGACGCCGCTTTCCCGGCAAGCTGGTGAGGACCTCGCAGGCAATCGACCAGTCCTCGCGCACTCTGTTGGTGGAGGTGGACGTTGCCAACCCCACCGACGAAATCCTGCCTGGGGCCTATTCCGAAGTCCATTTGAAGCTTCCCTCGGCCACCTCGGCGGTCGTCATCCCAGTCACGAGTCTGATCTTCCGCTCGGAGGGCCTGCGCGTCGGGGTGGTTCGCAACAAGCACGCCGCCCTGATTCCCATAACCATCGGCAGGGACTTTGGGACGACCGTGGAAGTGGTGTCCGGTCTCGACGCGAACGAGAAAGTGATCACCAACCCACCCGATTCCCTTGTGGATGGGCAGGAGGTCCGCAGCGCATCCTCGGGGTCGGGGTCATGGGGGGCACAGTGACACGAGTTGCGAGGGACTGGCACATGGGCAGGTGCGTAGAAATGCGAGTCAAAAGTCAAAAGTCAAAGGTCAAAAGTCAAAGCCGGGCGGTTTTGCCTTCTGCCTTTTGCGTTTTGCCTTTTGAATCTTGGATTTCAAATTTTGTCTCTCGCGCTCTGCCTTTTGAATCTTGGATTTTGAATTTTGAATTCGTTTTGTCCGCCTGCCTTCTGCTTTCCGCCTTCTGCCTAATGCTCTTCGCCGGCGCTTGCACGCCTGGACCGAAGTACGCGAAGCCCTCGGCTGCTTCAGCTCCCGCTTATAAGGAGCTTGCGCCCGCATCGCCCGGGCCTCAAGCCGCGTGGAACACGTCACAGCCGCAAGACCAATTGCTGCGCGGAAAGTGGTGGGAGATCTTCAACGATCCTCAATTGAATGCCCTTGAGGAGCGGGTGGACGTCTCGAACCAGAACCTGAAGGTGGCAGAGGCGCAATTTCGCCAGGCACGCGACCAGATCCGCATCGACCGGTCGCGATTGTATCCAACAGTCAGCGTCGGGCCCTCCATCACGGGGGAACAATTCTCCCAAAATGCCCCCAATGCCGGCCCCAAATATGGGCAAGCTCAGAGCGATTTCGTGTTACCGTTCGACCTGTCCTATGAGGTGGATGCCTGGGGACGCATTCGTCTGACCGTTCAAGCTGCCAAGGCCAGCGCCCAGGCGAGTGCGGCCGATTTGGAAACTGCCCGGCTGAGCTATCACGCGGAGCTCGCTGCCGACTACTTTTCGCTGCGCGGGCTGGATGCGCAAAAGCAGTTGCTCGACTCCACTGTGGTTGCCTATCAGAAAGCCCTCGACCTCACCACCAACCGGTATAACGGCGGACTGGCCGCCAAAGTGGAAGTAGCGCAAGCGGCAACACAGCTTGAAACCACCCAGGCAGAGGCCATCGACGTTGGGGTGCAGCGCGCTCAGTTCGAACATGCCATCGCCGCGCTCGTGGGTCAGCCCGCATCCACCTTTTCGATTCCCGTCTTGCCACTGGATACTCCGCCGCCCGTGATTCCCGTGGGAGTGCCGTCCGATTTGTTGCAGCGGCGGCCCGACATTGCCGCAGCCGAGCGCCGGATGGCTGCCGCCAACGCTGAAATCGGAATCGCCAAAACGGCCTTTTACCCCACGCTCACCCTGAGCGCCGCCGGCGGATTCGAGGGGGACTCGATCACCAACTGGTTCTCCTGGCCAAGCCATCTTTTTGCCGTGGGCCCTACGCTGCTCGAAACGCTCTACGATGCCGGCCGGCGCCAGGCCTACACGGACCAAGCGTGGGCCGCTTACGATGCCAATGTGGCAACTTATCGCCAGAATGTTCTCACCGCCTTCCAAGAGGTGGAGGACAACCTGGCCGGATTGCGCATCCTTGAGACGGAAAGCCGTAAGCAGAGTGAGGCCGTTAAGTCTGCGGAGCTCTCGCTGTCCCTTTCCATGAACCGTTACAAGGGTGGGCTGGTGACCTACCTTGAGGTCATAACCGCCCAGAGCGCTGCCCTGGGCGACGAGCAAACCGCCGTCACTCTGCTGACGCGCCGGATGAACTCTGCCGTGTTCCTAATTAAAGCGCTGGGTGGCGGGTGGGATGTTTCTAAGCTTCCGCAGGTTGCCGGGCCGGGAAGTTCGACCACCGGGAGTGCGGCGGGGGGCGGGAAGTGATCAAAAGAAGTGGTTAGTGGCTGGTTGCTGAGCGCCGAGGTTGGATTGCTGGCCGCTCGTCACTTGTCACTAGTTGTCGTTTTTCTGCCATGTTAAAGATCACGATTGAAAAGAACTCGAAATCAACCACCCTTCGGGTCGAGGGCAGACTCACCGGGCCCTGGGTGGACGAACTGGAGCGCGCGTGGCGAAGTGTGACCTCTGATCCCACCGATGGCCGCGTCGCCGTCGACCTTACCGACGTGACCTTCGTGGGCGAGGAAGGGAAGAAGCTCCTGGAAGCGATGTACGGTGAGGGGGCTAGGCTAAAGGCCTCCGGCTGCGCCACGCGCAGACTCGTCGAGGACATCGAGGGTACCTTCACTCGACTCCGTTCCCGGCAAAGCGTGCACATCCCCGATTGACGCCTGCCGCTCGGACTCGGGCAATTCGGCAGTCAGTTGGCATTTTGCCTCCCGCATGGAGTCGTCCCGCCTAGAGTCAGGGAGGAGCGGGCTTTGTTGGGGATTTTCGGTTTATCCGCAATGCTTTCTGGGCCCGTCTAAATCCTGAATCCAAAATCTAAAACCCTGCTAGAATGTCGCGCGCGCATTGCCTTGGGCAAACGACAATTGAATCCGCGTTCGAAAACGCAGGAGGAGAGGGATCATGCATCGACGAGAATTTCTTGCCGCAGGAACTGGGGCGGGGGCGAGCCTGGCAGCGAGTCCATTGGGTGCCGCCAAGGACTGGAGCCTTCCCAAGCTCACCAAGTATCCTGATCCGGCCATAGAAATCCTACATCCGAGTTTTGCCAAATACCGCCAGAACAATGCTGCCATCGAGCGGCTTTACACCGGCGCGCGTTGGGCTGAAGGGCCCGTGTGGTTTGGCGACGGTCGCTACCTGCTATTCAGCGACATCCCCAACAACCGCATGCTCCGCTGGGTTGAGGAGACGGGCGAAGTGAGTGTTTTCCGCTCTCCCTCCAACTACTCGAACGGCAATACTCGCGACAAGCAAGGCCGCCTCATCACCTGCGAGCACGACTCGCGCCGTGTGACCCGCACCGAGCTCGATGGCACGGTTACCGTGCTCATGGATCACCACCAAGGCAAGCCCTTTAATGCGCCCAATGACGTGGTGGTGCACTCGAACGGCAGCATATGGTTCAGCGACCCGGGCTATGGCATCTTAAGCAATTACGAAGGCCACAAAGCGCCGCTCGAGCTTCCCTGCAATGTCTATCGGATCGATGCCAAAACCGGGGAAGCCACGGTGGTGGAGGGCAGCTTGCGACGGCCTAATGGCCTCTGCTTTTCTCCCGATGAAAAACTGCTTTATCTTTGTGATACCAGCGGTACCGAGAACCCCGGCTATTCGCACGATATTCGTGTTTATGATGTGGTGGACGGCGCTCGGTTGGCCAATGGCCGCGTCTTTGTGAATATGGGCGTAGGCGTTGCCGACGGCATTCGCTGCGACGTTGATGGAAATATCTGGGCGGGAGCGGGTTGGGGAGGCGAGGAGTACAACGGCGTGCACATTATCAATCCGGCGGGCGAAGTGATTGGGAAAATCCATCTGCCGGAAATCTGCGCGAACATCTGCTTTGGCGGCGCCAAGCGCGACCGCCTCTTTATGGCCGCAAGTACGTCCCTCTACTCGCTGTACGTCGGGACTACCGGCGCCCTTACCCCCTAAAGGCATCGCCACGTTCCGCGACTTGAATCCGGAGGAGAATCCTTGATTCCGCTTGAAACGTTCCGTGAAATCTACGACTTCAGCTACTGGGCGCGCGACCGGCAGTTCCAGGCGCGCGCGGCCCTGACGCCGGAACAGTTTCTGCGGCCCATGGGAAATAGTTTCTCCTCGGTTCGCGACACCCTTGCGCACTTGTTGGCGGTGGAATGGGTTTGGCTGGAGCGATGGCGTGGAAGGTCGCCTAACCGAAAGGAAGCGGAGGCGTTCGGGGCAGGGAGTTTTCCAACCCTTGGTTCGATTCGAGACGCATGGACGCCCATCGAAGAGGGGGTTCGGGACTTTCTACGGACGTGTCCGGAAGAGAATCTGGCGAGCACCCTTACCTACGCGAACATGAAGGGTGAGGTGTGTACTTATGCCTTATGGCGTGTTCTTTACCACGTAGCAAATCATCAAACCTACCACCGCGGGCAGATTACCACGCTCCTGCGTCAACTCGGCGCCGTCCCGGCTCAAACGGACTACCTCGTGGCGCTTGATTCAAATTTCGGG
>CAZCVY010000364.1:0-5471 GCA_964501985.1 uncultured Acidobacteriota bacterium
CAAGCCATCTGCTTTCGTGGGCAAAGCGGAAGAATGCCCGAAGGTATTCCAGCTTTTTCAAAGCGCCCAAGTTCTGATTGGGCCAAGTGGCGCGAAACTTCCTCAGCATGGGCAAGTCGAGTTCAGGGAGAAAACGAATCCCCTGCTCGGTAGTGAAACTAGCCATTTGCCGGGAAAGCAGGTCGTACTTGTAGAGGGTCGGCTCCCGCAAGTTTCGCGCCTTGGCATCGGCGAGAAATTCTTCCCAAGCCTCCGCGATCGTGACGGGCTCCGGCTCTGCGGCCTGGGTGCCTTCGGCTTGCCATTCGCGGATGATTCCTTGCGCCTTCTCCCAGTCGCGAGTGTCCAGGGTTTTGCGGATTTCTTCTCTGCCTAAGAATCCGTCCGCCCAAATCGGGCAACGGCAACGGCGGTATTTCCTTCCTTCCGAACGATGGGCACACGTCTTGATGTGCCTGCGGTATGTGGTGAGCATTTATCGGCCTCGAGTTCTCTGTCTGAGGGCTTGCGAAAAATGGGCGTGTCGGATAGATAAAAGGGAGCCATTCTCGGCCTCTCATACAGGCTGAAATGGTCAGGGGCCATCAGTTGTTGTCAGCAACTGGTGGTCCCGACTTTCTGGAGGGTACGCTTTTCCTCGTGGCGCTGTCAAGTCAGGATTGGATTTGCGCCGGTGGACTCGCTCGGCGACTGACTCGGGGATTCGCAACGTGTGGTATCCGCGCTTGGACCGCGAGCCGTCATCCCCGATGACCAACACCCCAGGCTCACGCTCAAAGAGTTTCTGGATAGAGTCCGGGCTAAGGCCCCATATCTCCGCCAGAGCACGCACGCTGAAATGACGTTCAAGAAAACGCGGCTGCCGCCCCTCACTCAAACGACCAGTTTTGATCTCGCTCCCAGCCATTCGTAAAGCTCCGTTTCAATGAAGAGCCAAAGAACATACCCTGCCCCGGCAGTGAAATTGCCCTAGCAGCTCCCACTCGCTGAGGTATCCCTTGATGACGTATTTCGAGACGTAATGCTTGGCGCCCCGCACGGGATCGTAAGGAAATACGCGGGCGTACCCGCATGGCCATCTATGCAACATGCAGCACTTCATTGCCCATTCCCCATCCGGCAAATGGACCCCGCAAAATGCTTGCAGATGGTTGACTTTCGCAACGAGGGCATGAAGGTGAACCAATCCCCCTGTCTCCCCCCGCTCGGTGGCTAAAAACGCCTGCAAACGCTCCCTGGCGGCCTTTTGACGGACTCTCTCGTCCTTCCGCTGTTCTCGGTCGTCCCGATAGCGATTCCGCTTCCGAAACTCGCGGACCGTACCTCCGCGTTCGGCATCAACGTCCCATTGCGCCAGCCATCGGAGATGCTTGCTGCCGAAGTGCATCGCCGCCGCGATTGTCACGGGCCGTGAAAACGTCCAGGTGCAGAACTGCGTCCACGTGGCAAGCTCACCAAGCCAAGTGCCCATCAGTTCCCGCCGGATGTCACTATCGGAAGCAAGCCCCGCCTCAGTTTTGTTAGCGTAAATCCAGCCAAATCCCGGAACGAATTCGAGCGCCCCCTCTCCCAATGTTCGGCGAAGTATCTCCATTTCAGAACCCCGGTTCGTTCGCTGCATTCCGGGCAACGGTGTCACAAACCTCAATGGGAGCGGCGCGCCCCTCTCCGTTTCGTGGCTTCTCCACGGTGCGTGCCTATGAGTCCGCTTCCGAGGATCTCGGATTTCTTCGCGGTGGGCCTCCCTGATTTCAACTTCGGTGAATGGGCACACGTTTGTCCTTCTAGCAAATCCGCACTCGCAAAACTCGCGAGCGCCAAGGGGCTCTGCCCCTTGACCCCGGACAGGGTTCTCTTAATCCCTGCCGAGCGTGGAGGGTGCGGTCCGAAGTCACGCCCGTGTAGGTCGCGGGATGTGAGCCCCTGTCAAGAGCACATCGCCCGCTCTTTTCACGCCCAACTACGGACCGCTACCCGTGATTGATTTCTGGGGGATTGTCAGTTAGGATTAGCTTTCAGTTTCGAGCTGTCAGCTTCCATCTGACAGTTCTTGAAAAACGGCCTCGCCCCCAAGCGGGGCCGTTCTTGTCTTATCGACCGCTGCGCCGGCGTCTGCGCCAGATTTCCTTGGCAAACGCCTGGCGTTCTTCCTTTGGCGTCTCGTGGATCACAAGGCCGCCCGCATCGTGTGCGCCTCGCTGGTGCTCGACCGCTGCCCGGACGTACTGCCCGAGGGTCTCAGCGCCCGGGTTGTTCGACAATTTCAGGTGCTTATGCTCCGCGTACTCCTCGACGCTCATGCCCGCAATGTCATTAGGATCGTCCGCGTCGACGCGATCCATAAAAGCGATGGCCTTTTCTTGTATGGCTTCGGCTTCTTCCTTGGTGACTGTTTTGGGGTTGGCCAGCGCCTCCGCGGGCGGGTTCATTTGGTTCGTTCGCCTTCCCTCGCCAGCTTTCGCGGCCGCAATCCCCTTCTTGGTGTTACAGGACTTGCATAACCACTGCAAATTCGCTGGATCATCGTTCGATTCATTGTTGTCGATATGGTCCGGGACCAGAAAGCGTTCGGAGCCACAAAGGGCACAGCGGCGCGGGCCTGTTGGGATGCAGGCTCGCGCTCGATATCGGTGCTGCCGGTCGGTGATCTGGTCGGCAGGCTTACGCCACTCGCGCCCACAAGCGGGCGCGATTATTCCCCCGCTGGCTCTTCTTCCTCTACATCAATTTCCTGTTCGACTCGGTCGGCGATTTCACGGACCTTGGCGATAATCGCCGCTCGGTCGAGGGCGGCATCGTCGGCATCGTCGGCCAACGTCGCGATCTCTTGCAAAGCGTCGATAAGCTCGTTTTTTTCTTCCTCAAGTTCCTCGATTTTACTGGGATTCCTTTCGTGTCGCGCCATGGGAATTGTCCTCCGGGATGTGCGAACCTTCAACCGTCCGCAATCATCGTCACTGCGGAGGCTAACAAAGGTCAAAATCGGCTGTAAACGGGGGAGATAATCAGAGCAATCCCCCCATACATGAAGAGTTAATGAAGGTATTCGGCTAGTTAACTGATTGATTTACAGGAGCATGGCAGTCGCGCATCCTTGACAAGTTGGCGCGTTTGAGCTTTACGCCGCGCCTTGTTCCCCCTGTACCAAGTGAACGCTTTTGCTGCAATCTGGCCGTCAGTGAGATGGCGACCTTCGGCGTGAGCCTCGCTGTCGATTGTGCGAATCTTTATCGTCTCGCCGGAGGGCGGATTACCGGGCTGAAGACTAAAGAGAGATAGTATCCTTGCGCGCAGTTTCTTCGGGGGCACTTTCACAGGTCGCCCGGCGAATAGAGCCGACAATAAAGGGATAAGGTACTTGATCGCCTCAAGTTTCCTCCGCGATAGACCTAGCGTTGATCCGAGTGGATGTTCAACCGTGTCCCCTCTTGAGTGAAACCGCAAAGGATTGATAGCCTCTCTATGTTGGTTTACACGTTGATCATAATACGCTTTTGCCTCCAGGCTCGCCTTACCTTCGGGGCTTGCGTTTGCGCTTTGAATGCGTCGCTTGATGATCTCCAGGAACTTGTCTCGAAAGATTTTCGGACGATGGCGGTATTTTTGGGCGAGTCGCTGCACGCGCTTTCGGACCGGTGAAAGTAGCCAGTGGAGTCCCGCCGTCGCGCCCAATGCGTCCCAAAGCAAATCCGAGGCGAAGGGTCCTGGGCCGAAATGCTCCTGCATCATCAGATCAACATCGACCGGATCGCTTGACCGAGGCCCATTGGTTTGAGTCCGTTCTGGTAATTTGCTTCCGACCACGTTTCCTTCCGGGCCTTTCTGCGGTATACAGGCAGTACTACACTGCCGCACAATTCATACACATGGCTCCACTATTGGAAAGACAAGGGCGTGTATACACCTTACTACAAGGTATACACACAGGTACATAGAGGGTAATTGTAGGCAGGAGTGGCCATTCTTCGTGGCCCGGCCGCGCCTAGGGTCGTCCTGGGGCGTAGTTCCTAACCTCAGCCCTTGGGCCTTTTCCGGCCTAATGTGTCTCGTGCCGCGATTCTCGCGAGGGCGAGAACTATCCCTGAGTTTGTAATAACGGCATCTGGCCATCGTTTTTGTGCGGCTTTCCGCAAGAGGGCGAAGTCCTCTTCTGTCATCTTGACGTTTACCTGAACGGTCCTTTTCATCCCTCCTGTATCGTGCATCGACCGTTGCGCAGCAACGTTACCAAGAGTACCATTGCTACCCGATATCAGGTGAAAAGTATGAAAGCTGAAACTAAGGGATTGTTGACAGGACTCGGAGTTGCGGCAGTTGCGGCAATTGCGGTGGTAGCGTGGTTCTATGGGCGTGCCAGGATTACTGCGCCGAACCCGCAGGCCGACAAACTGGCCCGCGAGATAGCGACAATGCCATTTGAGAAGGCCCAAGGGTACGAGATTAGTCGCGCACAGATTGTGTCGCAACCCATTGACCTCCGAGGTTACTTTGGCTGGCTCCATGATCCCATTCAGCCAAGCAGCAAGATCAAAGTATTCCTCGTCCCCCGCTGCTCGGCTTCGGAGCCTGACCGGGTCTCATTTGTCATCATGGACGACCAGAACTTTGAAAGGATGCGCACGGGCTATCCACCATTGGTCTTGGCTTCCAGCCCGGCGAGCGAGACTAAGGAAATTGAAGTGCCTTATGGCCGTCGCTACTGGTTCGGATATGTGGAGCTCGCGAACAAGCCCAGCGCCCCCGGAAGTATTCCGACAAGCGAACTAGGGCTCGCGATCTATGTACTCAACGAATACCAGAAACGAAACCACCCGCCGATACGCTTATCGGCGGAAATCTACTCCAGCGTGAGGATGTATGCCACACTCACGGACGCACGTCGCCAAATCCTGGCACTGAAGCAGAACCAAGCGCAGCCATCGGATTCATTGCCTCCCGTTCCACCTGATCCAGCCTCCAGCTTGCCGCGAACCGCCAACGCAAACGAGTTGCGGGCCGTAGCCAATGTGCGCGTCATCGCAACCGCAGTGAGGACTTATTGCGACGCCTACAAGCGGGTCCCCGGTTCCCTGGCCGATCTGGCCTCCGCCAATCTACTTAGCGCCGATCTGATATCCGGCCAGACTTCGGGCTATAAACTCGATGTTCAGGGGTTAGACTGCGGGCTCTACGGAGTTGTAGCCAGACCTCTCGGCTGGAATTCCTCGGGCTCCCTTAGTCTCTACTTGGACGAATCGGGGAGCCTCCACGCGACGCGAGAGGATCGCCCTGCAATGCGCATCGATCCTATCTTGGCACGTAGTGGGCAGTGACCCTTTGTGTACCCGCCGTGTACCTCCAACTGGCGTTTTGCCCGTTTCTAACGTTTCTGCCGTTTCGTAGAATCAATAAGTTGTATATAATCAATTGGCGGTCGGGGTTCGAATCCCACCCTCTCCGCCAGCCTAATTCCTTACTCGTATGTGGACTGA
>CAZCVY010000365.1:0-5460 GCA_964501985.1 uncultured Acidobacteriota bacterium
GCCCTCACCGTGCGCAAACGAGCCGTACATAAGGGCGGCGTCCAGTCGTTCGTCGGCGTGGCATAGCTGCCGGACTCGGCCGATCAAATGTTCCTGAGGAAGCATAGATTTAAGCCGGAATTCCCATAATCGACGTTCCGACTTCCCAAAAGGTACTCCCGGCCGACTCCCAATGCAACGGTGAGTCACATTTGCAGTGCGAGCAACCGTACCGCGACCTGTTCTGTAGGTCCACGGCTCTTCCTCGCATTTCGGAAGAACATCAAACTAAGGGGAAGAACCGCGGACCTACCGAACAGGTCCGCGTTACGATCTCTGTGGACAGGCGCTAGGGCCGTGCCGGTGCCCGAGCAAGCGTGCCCCCTTTGGATCGCCAAGCCGGAAAGCGCCTATTGGTCTCTCCTGCCAAAAAAATTACGCGAAACCAATTCCGGGCAATAGTGCAGGCGGATCGCGGAGAACCGGCGCGGATACTTTGAGTACTGCGGGCCTGCTTCCGGCCGGAAAGCGAGTCGCCAGGATGGCGGCGTTCCGTTCAACTTAGGGGAATGACCTACTACACTCACCCATGTTTCAAACCGGACAGGCACCCACGCGCCGCGGTGGCTTGGAGTGCGGTAGCAGCAGCTACCGCCTTCCGATCTCGGTTCATACGGCAAAATTGGCAAGGCCGAAGTCAGAAAGGCGGTAGCTGCTGCTACCGCACTCCAAGATGTTCTCGGCAACAGTGGTGGATGAGCCAAGTAAGTCAGTCCCCAATTCGCACCCATGCGCTTGCGGCATTTGACAGTCGGTGTGCGTTCGATAAAATGGAGCATCGGATCTCATAACCATCATGCCAGTCTTACGCCTGTCGGTCGTTCAGTATCTCAACACGGTTCCGCTGATTTGGGGAATGCTCCACGGCGATCAGCGGGGCAAGTTTGACTTGCAGTTGACCGTCCCCAGCGGCTGCGCCGACGCCATCGCCCAGCGCGAGGCGGACGTCGGCATTGTCCCCTCCATCGAGTACCAGCGCACCGAGGACGTCGAGATTCTCCCCGGCATGTCCATCGCGTCGAAGGGTGAAGTGAAGAGCGTGCTGCTGCTCAGCAAACGGCCGCTCGAGGAAGTGCAATCGGTGGCACTGGACGAATCCTCGCGCACCTCCGCCGCCCTGGTGCGAATCCTGATGCAGAAGTTCTATGCGCGTCGCGTCACCTTCTCGCCGGCGGCGCCCGAACCCGGCGAGATGCTGCGCCAGGCGGACGCCGCACTGCTGATCGGCGACCCGGCGCTCGCCTACCACGGACCGGCGGAAGTTTACGACCTTGCCCGCGAGTGGCGAAAATTTACCGGCTTGCCTTTCGTCTTCGCCGTGTGGATGGGCCACTCGGGCGCGAATCTTGCCCTCCACCGCGCGGACTTCGCCGCTTCGCGCGATTTCGGCCTCGCGCACGTTGACGATATCGCCGCTGAATACGCGCCCAAACTCGGCATGACGCCTTCCGCGGTGAGGGTTTACTTGACCCACAATATCGATTATTCTTTGGATGAGGAGAATTTGAAGGGGCTGAAGCTCTTTTACAAACTTGCGCACGAGGTGGGCCTCATTCCCGCCGAGAGGCCGTTGCGATTTGCGTGAACCCAGGGCATAACATGAAAAAAACCAAGCTGGAAACTGCCACGGACTTAGCCCAGAGGCACTTCGACGCCGAGCCCTACCTCAAACACATTTTTCTCCTCGAGCCGGTTGGCGAAGAGGACCCTATCGAACCGATCAAACTCCTCGAAGTGCTGGAAGGGGCGCTCGAGCGGGGGATCGAGCCGATGGTGTTTGTTCCCGACCCAACCCATGGGATCGAATATCCTGTCGTCATCGTGGAAATATCTCCCAACGAGTACGAAGCCCTCCGCGAGGGGAAGCTCCGTCTGGAAAATGAAGGTTGGTCTCTCGGCAAGGAGTTGCAGGCACGTTGAAAGTGAACGTCGGACCCCGGACTCAAGACTTAGGACCTCGGACTCCGGACTTCGGACTTGAAATATGATGACCAAAGCCCAAGCTCTCGACATGCTGCGCTCCGATGACCTTCTGGGCATCGGCATGGAGGCGGACGCGGTTCGCAAGCGTCTTCACCCCGGCAACGTGGTCACCTATCAGATCGACCGCAACGTCAACTACACCAACATCTGCACGGAGTACTGCTCGTTCTGCGCCTTCTATCGGCCGGTGGGTTCGCCGGAAGGGTATCTCCAGCCGCTCGACTCGATGTTCCAGAAAATCGAGGAGACCATTGCGCTGGGCGGCACCGGCGTGCTGATGCAGGGCGGCCTGCACCCCGATCTGAAGATCGAATACTACGAAGACCTCCTGCGCAACATTAAGCGGCGCTTTCCGCAGATTCACCTGCACTGCTTTTCCGCGCCGGAGGTTTTGAATATCGCGGAAGTTTCCGGCCTCACACTGCGCGACACCATCGTACGCCTGATGGACGCCGGACTCGATTCCATTCCCGGCGGCGGCGCGGAAATTCTTGACGACGAGGTTCGCCGCCGCATCGCGCGCTTGAAGTGTACGACCGACGAGTGGCTGCTAATGCATCGCACCGCGCACGAGCTCGGCATGCTCACCACCGCCACCATGATGTTTGGCTGCGGCGAAACGCTGGAGCACCGCGTGAACCATTTCGAGCGCGTCCGCCAATTGCAGGAGGAAACCGGCGGCTTCACCGCGTTCATCCCCTGGTTTTTCCAGCGTGCCTACACTTCCCTCGGAAACTTTGTGAAGGAGGAAGTGACCGCGGTGGATTACCTCAAGACGCTCGCTGTAGCGCGCATCTATCTGGATAATTTCGAGAACGTGCAAGCTTCGTGGCTCACGCCCGGCCACAAAATCTGCCAGATCGCCCTGCGCTTCGGCGGCAATGACGTGGGCTCCATCCTCATCGAGGAAAACGTGGTGCGTGCCGCGGGCGTCACCCGCACTTCGAGCGAAGAACAACTCCGCCGCATGATCAAGGACGCCGGCTTCCGCCCGGTCAAGCGCGACACACTCTACAGGAACTACTTCTTGAATTGAGACATTTAACTAGCCACAAATGATCCCAGAGGCACGGCCGATCAAGCGGGAGGAGATGGAGGTGATCCGAGCGACCCTCGCGCGCGCAAAGGTTCAATCCCTCAATGACTCGGCTGCTGGATCGATTGAGGCACTCGTTGTCGTGGGTCGATGCGAATGCGGATGCGCCAGCATCGACTTCGAGGAGCCGCCATCTCAGCCGCGATCAAAGCCACTGGGTGATGGGATCGGATTAACTCCCCGTGGCAGCAAGGTCGGCGTAATTGTGTGGGGAAGACAGGACACAATTACGGGACTCGAGATATATGATCGAGGTGCCGGCGACGGAGACCTTGTCCTCCCGGATCCTGAGTCGATTGCCTCATGGGAAACGGGGGATCGCTAGCACGCGTCCAGGCCGATCACTGCCTTCCGGAGCGGCACTTTACTTCGAATGTTCATCCCATTCATCTCCGGGCAATACGAAAGCGCCGCTGGGGAATTCGCCTCGGAGGCGATTACCTCTGCTCTGCGCTCTTCACGGCCAGGGATGCGTTACGGCAGGGGCAACGGCACGCCCCTCTTGGAAGTCCATTCTTTCAAGTAGTCCGCGTAGAGGTAGTTCACGCCGGCTGTGGAAAGGGTTTGCGGCAAGGTCTGGTTCAGCGTTTGATACTCCTTCCCTACCCTCTCGCAGTTCTCGTCGATGAACTTTTGCAAGATCGCGACGGCGTCGGCGTCTCCGCCGGCGTTGACATCCTTCAGGGCCTCGGCCTCCGCCTGCTGTTGCCGTTCAATTTCCCAATGCTCGGTCTGGTCAAACACGCTGCGAACGGTGGGGTTCACGGCGCGGTAGTTAAGGTCGCAAAGCAGCTTCAGGCGGTTCGCCCACCACCAGGGCGAGTCGGCGGAGTAAGTGCCGGTGCCGGCGCCGTAAGCCCGGGGAATCGTGGTCCCATGCAGGTAAAAGGGCTTGAACACATTGCAGCACGGATTGGAAAAGCTCGCCCAATAAACCTGGCGCAGCAGCGGAGGCATGTCGGCGCGCAGTTGGGCCACAATCGACGCGGCGGAATGATATCCCGATTGGGGCGTGTCGTGCATGCAGGGCGTGGGCCAGAAAGCCTCCGGCGCACCCCAGCGCGGCTCCACGAACGTCCCCTCCAAGTGGCTGCGGCTGATCGCCATCATGCTGGCAGGGGTCACATGGGAGAAGTCGCGGTTCAGGCAAGACATCGTCATGTTGCGGCGAATCTGCATGGCCCCGGGATTCTTGGAATCCTTCTTCCAGTAGTCGCCGTAGTCGCGCGCGAAGTTGAAGTCCTTCGCCGATTTGGTCCAGCCCATCTCGATGGCATGGTCGACCAGGCGCGGGTGCACCTCGTCCCAGTCCTTCTCAATCAGGTAGATATTGGAGATCGAAAACACTCCGTGAGTAAGGTGCTTGGCTGCCCAGTAAAGGCCGGCGGTCTCGAGCACCCATGCTTCGTGCGGGTCGGCGATGATGTAGCTATTGTGATAGTTCGCGTGGCCCCAGTCGCCCGCGCGCTCGCAGTCGCCGCTTTGGCCGTACTTCTCGAGCAGGTCGATCATCACGTGCAGGGCCTCATAAGCCGTCTTGCCGCGCTCGAGTCCGAGGCGGAGGAGGTCCATCCCCAGCAGGCCGTCGCCCCACTGCACGGGCTCCTTGGAAAACACCGCCTCGTTGCCAATCGCCACGCCGTACTCGTTCAATCCTTGCTCATAGCCGTAGGCCCACCAGAGCTTGGAACCGATGTGCTCGTAGGTTTCCGCCGCCTGAGGAATTTCAATGTAAGTGCACTTCACCATCTCGCCAGGCGCATGACGTTGGTGGGGAAATTGGACCAGAACCTGGGCCTCCATAGGCGGGCGGTCGCTGTTCTTGGCCAGAATCACGGAGTGGTCGGCAGTCGCATCCGGCAACGCCACCCAGGTGTCGCAGCCAAGCGCGTTCGTCCACGAGCCGAGGATGTATAAGATGGCTAACACGCATAGTAGCCTTATGAAGTGCTCCCGCGTCGTGCCCATTTCCATGCAAGATGTCATCGATGACTCCTCGACATCAGACTATAGGGCAGGCACCTTGGGGCAGCAACATCAAATAATTCGTGCTGGCTCAGGCGAGAAACGGCCGCAGACGAATTCGCCTCGCAGTCGAAGCCCTGTAAGCTTGCGACCGTATTTACATTACATGTACAATGTCAACGATGAGTCAGGGTCCACCCTTGGAGTTCGACTGGGACGCCTCGAACCTTAGCCACCTGGCGCGTCATGGGATCGTCCGTGAGGAATTCGAACAAGCGATGATGCACAAACCCATCCTCGTCGACTTCCGTGATGAGAGCGGCGAAGAACGATGGTATGCCGTGGGCGCAACGACCCGTCTTCGCGTCCTTTTCCTA
>CAZCVY010000366.1:0-5449 GCA_964501985.1 uncultured Acidobacteriota bacterium
AGTCCAGATCCGGGCAAAGGCCACATCGAGGTGCTGAACCATGGCCTCCGCGCATTGCTGGAGCATTACCCGAAGATCTCCTTCCCCGGTTAGCGCATGGCTAATATCGGCGCGAATCGCCGACTGCCTCTCCCGCGCTTTACGCAATTCCTCGGCTTCTTTCCGCTCGGTGATGTCGCGGATAAAGCCGGTAAACAGGTGCCGGCTGTTATTTGTGACCTCACCAAAGGAGATCTCGACGGGAAATTCCTCGCCACTCTTACGCAGCGCGGTTAGTTCCACTCCCTGCCAATTCAGGTGTCGCTCCCCGGTTTTTAAATAGCGCTGGAAGCCCACCTGGTGGAGCTCGCGCAAATAGTTCGGCATCAGAATCGTCAGAGAATGCCCAATCAACTCGGAAGCGGAGTAACCGAAGATTTTGCTCATCGCCGGATTAAGGTACAGGACATGACCAGTTTCGTCGATGGTGACAACCGCATCGGTTGCCGTGTCTACAACGTTGCGAAACTGCTGTTCGCTGTGGCGGAGGGCAGCTTCCGCCCGTTCGCGTACGGTGATTTCCTTTCTCAAGTCGTGGTTCGCCACTGAAAGTTCCTGGGTCCGTTCCTCAACCTTCTGATCGAGTTCCCTTGCCACCCGTTTCTGCTCGCTCAAGAGTCGGGCCTCTTGCAGCCCGACTGCCGCCTGACTCGCCGCCACGCTCAGAAGCAGCCTCTCGGTCTGCCCCGGGAAATCCGCTCGCGGCGACGCTGCTACGATCACGCCGATTTCACCCTGCAGCCCCAGTCGCATAGGAACAATCGAAAGGTCGCCCTCTCCCAGAGGATTCCGCACCCGCGGAGGCCAGATCTGCGGGTCGGCCCCCCACCAGGGATTGAATACTTCGCCGATCTCGTGCGGCCGGGGAATCGGTTCTTGCTGTCTAGCGACTCGGACTATCTCGATGGGCGGGTCCCCGCTGGGGTTCTTCAAGCGTACGTAGACGAAATCCAGGGGGAGAATATTGAGGAGGACGTCGAGCAAGGTACCCACAATCTGGGATGGCTCGCCGCCCGTCCAGGTGGCAGGAAGAGTGATGACGCTGACGAGGTCATTGATGCAGCGCTGAAGACGCTTGATCTCCTCGGCGGGATGTGCGGGTTGCGCTTCCATGTTAAACCGGCGTCGGGCGTGCGGTAGTTCGGCGGACCCGCCGGGCGCGAACCTCAGGCAGGAACTGCTCCGGCGGGACGAAGAACGGGTTTTCTTGAAGAATCCCGCCGATGATGACCAGGGGATGCGTCCGCATGATGTCAATCACGGTATCTCCCCCGAATTTCGTGAGATGGTACGTGCAGATCACCGCGTCGTCGTGGCGGCGCCACACATCATTCACCCGCGACTCGAATTCAACGAGGTTATCGATGTGCGATCCACCCTCGGCCGCCCAGTCCATACGGCAGACGATGCGGCTGAGGGGAAATTCTCCTTTATGGTTGTCGCTGACCGCCTGCTCAAATACTTGGATCATCCGATCCTGATCAAAATGGCCGTCTCGAAGGTACGTTTCCGTGTTGGTGCGAACCTCTAATTGACCGCTTTGCTGGGCGGCCGCCGGATCGATCCCGACCGCGGTCAACCGTTGCATGTGGTCGCGATGTTGATTCGGATTGACGACGTGAACCGCCTTGTCGCCGCGCTCGAATCCCTCTTTAATGAACGGAAGCAGGACGCGATACTCTTCGTCGTCGCTATTGAAGAACGCGCAGACATGACGCACCTCGCCGAGCTGGCAGCCGGCAAAGGATATCGCCCTCTTCACGGTAACGTCCTCCCTCGGTTTTGCTGCAAACCGGGTCTTGTTCTATTGAAGATAAGCTGCCGCCCTTGGCTTTTGACGAAGATCAGATTATCGAATTTACATTGTAGTACATAAAAGTAATCAGGCGGCAATAAGTTGGATCGGGCCACCACCGATCCTCCCGCTTCGCCCTTGCGGCCAATCCGTGGTGCTTTGCGCGGCGGCGTTACCCCGTTTAGGGTATGCCAAAACATCACATCGGCAATTCCCGTGTTGATTTGATTAGACTTTTCCGGATGCACCTTCATTTTCGCTCGGTTCGGCGGACGGGGTGGAGGCGGCGGCCGGGGGCGGCTCCGGGTCCCGTTCCGAGCCAGCGGCCGGATGGGAGGGGAAATCCTGCGGGTTCATGGGGGAGGTCTGCGGAGCGATTTCCGGAGCCTCCACCGCCGTGGCAGGCGCGGGTGGATCATCAGAATCTTGCGGCGGCATTTTCATCTTTTTTCGCTCCGGCGCTCCTCCCTTCGGTTTTATAAAGAGGTCGGTGATGCGCCAGACCTGGCGAAAGCTGGAGTCCTCGACGCGCTGCAGCAGTTTCATCTGGCTGTAGGCGGAGGCGAACTCGGCGGCGCGCTCGAACGACGACGGACCGCTGAGGATCTCCTGCAAGCAGGCGGTGCGCCGTTCCTCGAGCAATTCCGCTTCCCGCAGGAGGATGTTTTGCTGGGTCTGGCGTAAGCCCTGGGGCCGATCGTCCTGGTCTTCGCACTTTTCTTCCGGAGTGGGGTTGGGCGCCTCGGGCGCGGCGGGCAGGGGTGGCTCGGTGGCCCGCGAGGGTTGGGCGGCGCGAGTCCCGGTTCCCGGCAACGAGAAGGGTCCGGGGGCTTCCTCGGGCCGGAGCACGATGAGCAGGTCCATGATGACGGTTCCCATGTCTCGCAACACGCCATCAGCCTGAAAAGACTTCAGCATTTCCAGGTCGCTGGGAGTGGTAAAGTAGTCTGGCTGCCCCGCGGCCTGAGCGAGGGAGCGCAAACACCCCGCGTTGAAGCTCAACTTGGTCATGCGGGCATGCAGATTGTCCTGGCGCCAGCGCTCGGATTCCCGCGCCAGGCGCAGCGCCAGGCCTTCCTGCATGCGGTCGGAACGCCGCGCCCGCCACACGGCACGAATCAACTGCGTGCCCAGTTGTTCTTCGTAAGCGTCGGCAGGCTGCCATTTCTTCTCGATCGCCCGAACCAGGTCCTGGTACTCCCGGGGATCCTCCCCCAGCGCCAACAGGGCGGCGCCGCCGTCCTGGGCATAGAATCCGTGGGAAATATTGGCGTCGCGCAAGCGCTTTTTCCCCACCTCCGTCACCGGACCGCGCGACTGCCGGGCATTGCGGCGATGCGCTTCCAGACTCTTTTCCGTCATCGTGCGTTTTTGGCGAATGGACATGGTGAAGCCTCCGTGGACACGGGATACGGGATATGGGTAACGGGAGAAAAAGCTGGGGACCTACAGACCAGGCGCTGTCCGGCTCGCTCCCTGATCCTAAATCCTGGATCCGTGATTCCTATGGTATACGCTGACCCGGTGGATCGGGCCGCGGTCGTGCTGCCAGCGATGCGCTGGGCTGGCAAGATAGTATAGGGTACGTGCAATTGACTGTCAAGCAAAAAGATGACTATGTGTCAAAATCTGGTTCGCGAAGAAATCCCGTATCAGTAACCACCCCGTCCGTTAACTGACGGACGCCCCTCCTGAATCAGGGGAGTTCTTATGGCTCTCCTCCTCAGATGAGGAGGAGAGTCCTGGAGTTTCTACATTTCGGATGTGGTTTCGCCGCTCCGGCCCCATCACAGCCCGTCTCCAGAAGCACGGTTAGGGCGGCGGAGATGATCGCGAGTTAAGCGGGCATCAAATGAGGAAGGGGTGGCGGTCGCGGTAGGGATGCTGGTTACCCAGCACCCCCCGCACAGATCCGTACGTGCGCTCGTTAGCGCATACGGCTCTTAACTTGGATGGGTAGCGGCGAAGCGCTCGGCGGGCCAGGGATGCAGCATGCGCGGGGTGGGCAGCCAGCGACTAACCAGTTGTCCCATTCGGCGCCAGGTGATGCCGTGGCGCTGACTGCGTTGCCGCAGTTGGTTGCGCCATAGCAGGGTCAACCGCGTCCGAAAGGCCCACAGGCTGTCGAGGTTGTCCGGCACCGCGTGGTAGTTGAAGTAGCCCTGCACGACCGACCGGAGCCACTTGCCCGTGAGTGCCGTCGGCTCATGCCGGCGCGCACGGAGTTCCTGCTTCAGTTCCCGCAGTTTCTTCCGCAGGCGCTTGCCCGCCGTATGCCGCTTCACGGTGAAGTACCCCTTCCGGCTCTTCCCGCTGATGTGCGTGAAGCCCAGAAAGTCGAACGTCTCGGGTTTGCCTTCTCCTCGCCGCTGCCGATTGCTTTCGGCGTACCGCCCGAACTCAATGCGGCGCGTTTTCTCCGGATGCAGTTCCAGTCCAAACTTCCGCAGCCGTTCCCGGAAGTCCTCCAGGAAGCGGTCCGCTTCCGTCTGCGCCTGGAATGCCAGCACCGTGTCGTCGGCATAGCGCACGACGATCACGTCGCCACGGGCGTGGTTCTTTCTCCACGCCTGCACCCAGAGATCGAAGACGTAATGCAGATAGATATTCGCCAGCAGGGGTGAAATCACCGCCCCTTGCGGCGTCCCCATCTCCGTCTCCTTCCACTCGCCTCCCTCCAGCACTCCCGCCTTCAGCCATTTCTGGATGAGGCGCAGAATGCGGCGGTCGGCCACGCGATGCTGCACGAATTTGAGCATCCATTCGTGGGACAGATTATCAAAAAATCCCCGAATGTCCGCATCCACAATATAGTTCACGTGCTTGCTTGCGAGCGCCACCCCGAGCGCGTCCAGCGCTTGATGCTGGCTGTGCCCCGGCCGAAACCCATACGAAAAGCCCAGAAAGTCCTCCTCGTAAATCGCATTGAGGATGGTCACCACCGCCTGCTGGACGATCTTATCTTCCAGCGCCGCGATGCCCAGCGGACGCTCGCGCCCGTCTTCTTTCTGGACGTACACTCTCCGCGAGGGCTGCGCTCGAAAAGCTCCGCGATGCACCCGGCTGTGCAGATCGATCAACCGGTCTTCCAGCCCGGTCGCGTACTCCCACCACGTAACCCCGTCCACTCCCGGCGCGGCTTTCCGCTTCCGAGCGTAAAAGCTTTCCCGCAGGAGGTCGACCGTCAAGTGGTGAAGCAGCGCCGTGAACTTCGTACCTGGCTGCTCTTGCGCGACTCTCCGCACACCCGCCAACCCCTGGGACACGCGTGCTCCGCTCTGCGTCGGTAGCGTGTTAGGCAGACAGGTGTTCTCCTTGTTCCGCGGCCTTCCCTCCCCCTTCTCCGCTGGCGATCTTCCGTCTTTGTTCGAAGAGTTCATCGGTACTATGCCGCAGTGCGACTCCTCCCCGGCGTGCATGCGGGCCTTGCGGCCTCGGCCTTCGCCCGCCGGTCCCGATCGTCGGGGACACCGGGGAGGTCTCCCGGTTCTCGTGCCGAAAGTATCAAGGCGTGCTCTGGGGTCTACGACTACGCAGGACCGTCCGGGAACTCGCGCTATCGCTCCCGTCCGCGTGGCCTTCCGCACCGTATGACAGCGTCGGCGTCCTGATCGG
>CAZCVY010000367.1:0-5449 GCA_964501985.1 uncultured Acidobacteriota bacterium
TCGATCATGCCTTGAGCCAACTCTCGCGGCGCGACGAGCAGCAGGGGCGAATTGTCGAGATGAGGTTTTTCGGCGGGCTAACAACGGAGGAAACGGCGAACGCACTGGATGTTTCCGTGGCGACGGTGAAGCGCGATTGGAGCATGGCCAGAGCGTGGTTAATGCGCGAACTGCGTAGGAGCGCCGATGGAAAAAACGAAGCAATGGGAGAGGGCTAAAGAGCTGTTCGCCGCCGCGTTGAAGCGCTCACCCAGCGAGCGGGGTGACTTCCTGCGCGAGGCTTGCGGGCAGGATAAGTCCTTGCTCGCCGAGCTCGAGTCGCTGCTCTCCAACTATGCCGGTTCGGAGGTGCTGTCGAATCATCCCGGCGTAACCAAATTGATGCCGGATGCGCAGCCTCCCCCGCCCATTGGTCCGTATCGATTGGTCAAGAAAATCGGCGAAGGTGGAATGGGGCAGGTGTGGCTGGCCGAGCAAGCCGCGCCCCTAAAGCGGCAGGTGGCGCTCAAGCTGATCCGCGCCGGCATGTACGATGATGCCCTCCTCCGCCGTTTCCAGGCCGAGCGGCAGTCGCTCGCCCTGATGGATCACCCCGCCATCGCTAAGGTGTTTGACGCCGGAGCGACCTCCGACGGCCAGCCGTACTTGGTGATGGAGTACGTGCCCGGCGAACCGATCACTGACTACTGCGACCGCAAGAAACTGAGTATCCGCGAGCGGCTGGAGCTTTTCGTCAAGGCCTGCGAGGGGGTGCAGCACGCCCACCAGAAGGCCATCATTCACCGCGACCTCAAGCCCGCAAACATCCTGGTGGTGGAACAGGACGGGAAACCCGCGCCGCGCCTGATCGACTTCGGCCTCGCCAAAGGGGCGACGCCCATGGCTGCCGGTGAGTCACTCTTCAAACTTACCTTGGGATTCGTCGGTACGCCCGGATACATGAGCCCGGAGCAAACCGACCCGAACGCGGGAGACGTTGACACGCGCACGGATGTCTACTCGCTCGGCGTGGTTCTCTATGAACTGCTCACGGGATTGCTTCCCTTCGACACCGGGAAGTGGCGGAAGCAGCCACTGGATGAGGTGCTGCGCCAACTGCGGGAACAGGACACGCCTCGTCCCAGCGACAGAGTGCAGAGCGATGAGGAGTCTTCCGGCACGGCCGCGCGTCTGCGCGGAACCGAGCTGAAACCGCTGTCGGGGCTTCTGCGCGGCGATCTCGACTGCATTACGATGAAGGCGATTGAGCGAGACCGCGCACGCCGCTACGGAACCCCCTCCGAACTGGCCGCGGATATCAATCGGTATCTCAAACACGAGCCCGTCGTGGCGCGCCCGGCGAGCGCCGGCTATCGTTTGCAGAAGTATGCGCGGCGGCACCGCGTGGCGGCGGGGGTGGCGGCAGGATTGGTCATCCTGCTCGCAGCGTTTGCGGGCTTGGAGGCAGCGCAGTTGCGCCGGATGACACGAGAACGCGACAGGGCTAATCGCATCGCGGATTTCGCCATGGGCATGTTCAAAGTATCAGATCCCAGCGAGGCCCGGGGCAACACCATCACCGCGCGCGAAATTCTGGACAAGGCGTCGAAGGATATTGGCGCCGGCCTGACGAAAGATCCGGAAATGCAAGCTCAGATGATGTATGTCATGGGAAAGACGTATCAGGGCCTGGGGCTTTATTCGCAGTCGGAAACCCTGTTTCGAAAAACATTCGAAATTCAACAGCAAGTCCTCGGGCCGGACAATCCGGACACCGTGCGGACACTTTCAGACCTTGGAAACTCCTTGATGTGGAGAGGACAATTCGCGGAGGCAGAGAAAGTGCACCGCCAATCGCTGGAGATCCTGCTGCGCACGGTGGGACCGACGAAACTCAACACCGCGAAAGTGATGAGTAATCTCGCCAGCGATCTCCTCCGCGAAGGCCGTTACGCTGAAGCCGGACAGTTTTATCGGCGTGCTCTCGATGTCCAGGAAAAACTCCTTGGGCGGCAAGACCCGTTTGTTCTCACCCTGATGACCAACCTCGGCGGAGTCGAATATTATCAGGGACATTACATCGAGGCAGAGAAGCTGGAGCGCGATACGGTTGAATCACGCCGTCAGGTCTCCGGGCCGAATCATCCCGAGACGCTGAAAGCACTCAACAATTTCGCCGCCGTGTTAGCTATCGAAGGGCGGTTCCGAGAGGCAGAGCAATTGGACAGAGACGTGGTGGATACCCGTCGGCGGGTTCTTGGGGCAGAACATCCCGACACGCTTCGATCGATGTCGAACCTGGCAGATGTGCTGACCGGAGAGGGTCGATTCGCCGAGGCAGGGAAGTCGGAGCGCGACGTGCTTGACGCACGCCGCAAAATCGTGGGGCCGCAGAACGTTGAAACCCTGCAAACGATGAAGGCATTGGCAGTTGTCCTCTCCGACGAAGGCCAATGGAGCGAAGGGGAAAAAATGGAGAGTGAGGCGGTTGAGGGATTACGCCGCGTCGTGGGGCCGAATAATCCGGACACGCTCACGGCGATCATCAGCTTGGCTGCTATTCACGAACGTGAAGGCCACTACCCCGAAGCAGAAAGGTCCGATCGTGAAGCGCTCGAAGCGGCGCGCCGCGTTCTGGGCGCGCAGAGCCTTGGCACCCGGCAGGCAATGAACACCCTCGCTCTGGCGTTGGCCAACGAGGGCCACTATGCCGAGGCTGCAGATATCGCCAAGCAGGCGCTTGATATCGAGAGCCAGCTTCAAATGCCCGAGCACGTCGATAACACCTACTCTAGTTACTACCTGGCATGCATCGCGGCGATCCAGGGGCAGCGTGACCAAGCAATTTCGCTGCTGGCCAACTCCATCGAACGCGGTCTATGGCCGGAAGCATCGCTATTTATGGCTCGCGACCCCGATTTGAAGTCCTTGCACAGCGACCCACGCTTCGACGCCCTCATCGCCCACGCAAAAGAGCGCGCAGCCGCAGCCGAAAAGAGCAACTAAATTATTCGGCACTGCCTCCTCGCGATTGGCGACGACCAACCTAAGCCCGCAATTGCGGCATCAATAGGCGGGCGCGAGGGCGAATGCGACGCGTCCGAGCTTCGGCAACGCCCGCGGCAGTCTCCGCGAAGGGAACGAAAAGCCGCGGACCTACCAAGCAGGTCCGCGCTACGGTTCCTTCCCTCCACTCTATGGCAAAGCCTCAGCTCTACCTTGGCCGGAGGCTATTTTCCGGAGAAGGGCACAGCGCGGCAGGGCCGCAACCAAAGTGTGGCACGGCCATCCTGGCCGTGACCGTCACGGGCTGGAAGCCCGTGCCACGAAAATCGTCGCGGGCTGCGAAGAAACTGGCGTGTAGTATAGACTCGTAGGGCCGAACATCGAGGGACCATTCGAATTGCTCAGGTTTGCAAATATAGTGGTAATGACGTCCGTAGCGCGGGCAGCTTGCCCACTGTCTCGGGAGCGGCCCGCTCCCGTCGCCGCGCGGGCAGGATGCCCACGCCCCAGCGGGCGAGACGCCGGCGCTACGAGAAGAACTTGCACTATACTTTGTAATCCTCAGTAGTTCACCTGTCAGATTCAAAGGGGGAGAGCATGGTGATTCGAAGAATCGTGCTGGCGATTTGGCTGGCAAGTTCTTGGATGGCGTTGGCGGTTGGCTGCCGGGCGCAGGACAACGCGCCCCGCATGGATCAGGTGGTTCAATCCTATGTTTCGAGCAAGAAGTTCATGGGTTCCGTGCTGGTCGCTCGCGATGGGACGGTGCTGCTCGATAAAGGGTACGGGTTCGCCAACCTCGAGTGGAACGTTCCCAACTCGGCCACGACCAAGTTCCGGTTAGGGTCCGTCACGAAGCAGTTTACGGCGGCCAGTGTTCTTCTCCTGCAGGAGCGGGGCAAGCTGAAGGTTGACGACCCGGTGAAGAACTACATGCCGGATGCGCCGCCCGCATGGGACAAGGTGACGATCTATAACCTGCTCACGCACACGTCCGGCATTCCCAACTTTACGAGCTTCCCCGATTACGCTTCCACCGAGGCAGTTTCCACGACTCCGGAAAAGCTGGTGGCGCGATTTCGTGACAAACCCCTGGAATTCCAGCCCGGTGAGAAATGGAGCTACAGCAACTCCGGATACGTTCTGCTGGGGTTTTTGATTGAAAAGATTAGCGGCGAGAGCTATGAGAAGTTCGTGCAGGAGAACATCTTCGATCCGCTGGGAATGAAGGATTCGGGGTACGACTCGAATTCCGCCATTATCCCGCGGCGCGCGGCAGGTTACGAGCCGGGTGATGGCGGGCCGAAGAACGCAGGCTTCGTCCATATGAGCCTCGGTGATCACCTCAAAAGCGGCCATGCATGATCGGGTCAAAACCGGCCATGTGGAGCCGTCCGGGACTAACCTCTTTCACCCTGCCGCCGGCTCTGCTGGCAAGTCGGTTTTGGTTCGCCAGCTTCGCGGGCCGCACTTCAGCAGATGTCCATGGTGAAGCAGGCGGTCGAGCATGGCGCTGACCGCCGCCGCATCCCCCAGCAACTTGCCCCAGTCTTCCACCGGTCGATTGGAAGTCACCAGCGTACTGGCGCGTTCGTAGCGACGCATAATCAGTTCAAGCAGTTCTTCGGCGGCAGTCAAGGGCAACTTGCGCATGCCAAAGTCATCGATGATGAGCAGGGGCACCGTGGCCAGCGACTCCAGGCATTCCTTGCGGGTGCCGTCGAGCGTGGCGTCGGCGATCTCCTCCAGCAGCGCGTGAGTTTCGCGGTAGAAGACGCGATACCCCTGTTGGATGACGGCTTGCCCGATCGCCTGGACCAAGTGACTTTTGCCACTCCCGGGTGGACCTAAAAAGAGCGCGTCCTCATGCCGGGCGATGAAGGTACCGGTGGCCAGCTCGAAGACCAGACTGCGATTCATCTTTTTGTTAAAGGTGAAGTCGAAGTTGTCGAGGGTCTTGAGCGGGTCGCGGAACTCGGCCTGCTTGCGCCGGCGTTCCAGCATGCGGTCGGCGCGGCGGGTAAGTTCGTCGGTGACGAGGCAGGAGATCAGATCCAGCGGGGCCATGGACTCCGCCTGGGCCTGACGCAAACGCGTTTCCAGCACTGCGGCCATGCCTCCCAGGCGTAACTGCCGTAAAGCGCGATTCAGTTCGATCAGATTCATAGCGTCTCCTCTCTTCCTGACGATGTCGGGGCACTCCATGAAAGATCATCCTCTCCGCCGCGCGCAGCGGGGCGGCGCCTTGTGCGGAGGACTGCGGGCCGGTCTCAGTATCATCATTCGTGCACCTCCGGGGAAGGCCGTGGTGGCGTTTCCGTTACCACCTCAAAGAGCGACCGGTGTTGTTCCTGTTGCTGCATCCGTTGCTGGATGAGATCACGGTAGTGCACCAGTTCACGGATCAGGGGATCGACTTGCTGCAAGGTGAGCGGCGCTTGGGGGCGTCGTTCCAGGTAGCGAC
>CAZCVY010000368.1:0-5435 GCA_964501985.1 uncultured Acidobacteriota bacterium
AGTCGGTGCAATATTTTGAGGACACCAACCAGGACGCCAAGTTGATGGATGCCACCTTCAACCAGGCCTATACCCTGATGACCTCGGCCAAGGCGCGCGAGGCTTTTGAGCTGACGCAAGAGCCGGAGGAGATGCGCAAGCGCTATGGGATGACGCGCGTGGGCCAGGGCTGCCTGCTCGCGCGCCGTCTGGTGGAGCGGGGCGTGCGCTTTGTTACCGTCAACATGTTTGAAACGGTTTTCAACGACATCACCTGGGACATTCACGGTTCCGCTCCCTTCAGCCCCATTCAATGTTATAGCGACCTGGTCGGGCCGATGTTCGACAACGCCTACAGCTCGCTGCTGGAAGATTTGAGCGAACGAGGCCTGCTGGACACCACGCTGGTGGTGGCCACCGGGGAGTTCGGCCGCACGCCGAGAATCAATCCTGCGGGAGGCCGCGACCATTGGCCGCAATGCTGGACCGTTGTCTTCGCCGGCGGCGGAATCAAGGGGGGCCAGATTGTGGGCTCGTCGGACTCGATCGGCGGCGCGCCCAAGGATCGCCCGGTCATGCCGGCGCATGTGGCAGCCACCGTGTACAAGTGTCTTGGAATTCCCATCGATACCGAGCTCAAGACTCCGCAAGGCCGCGTCGTCCGCCTAGTGGACCACGGGTTTGATCCGATCGATGAACTGCTGGTGTGAAAGAACAAGTGACGAGTGACTGGCAATCGAAACTGGAAATTGGAAACTAGAAATTTGAACATTGCCGTGATTTTTGTGATTCGAGTCTCGATTCTTGGCATCTCGTCACTTGACACTTGTCACCCGCCACTTTCTTGAGGCCGTGATGCATTGTTGTCGTTTTCGGCTCGCCGCGTTCTTCGTTCTTGCGTTCGCGATGTTTTATCCGGGTTCTGGTTCGAACGGGCAACAGCCAGCCAATTCCCCTTCACCGCAGATGCAGAAGGAGGCTCCTTACCACACCGGCGGTGAATACAAGCCCGAATCGACGGTAGCAAATAAAACTCCCACGGCGCCGGTCGCCGCTCACAACGCTTATCCCGCAGTTCCCCTAGCCAAAATCGAAATTCTTCCGGCTGCTATTACCATCTCCGGATCGCATTACGATCAGCGCCTTGTGGTGGAAGGAACCTACACCGATGGCCACCAGGAAGACTTGACCTCCCAAGCGACCTTTACCATTTCGAACCCTAAGGTCGCGCGCATCACCAATGACTTTGGGGTCGCTCAGGGCGACGGCCAAGCGGCCATCGTTGCCACCGTACACGGTCACCGCGCGAGCGTTCCCATGCAGGTCGAGAATTTCACTGCGCCGGCAGGGTGGAGCTTCCGCAACGACGTCCAGCCGGTGTTGACGAAGATGGGATGTAATTCCGGCCCCTGTCATGGCGCCGCAGCAGGGAAGAACGGCTTCAAGCTGACGTTGCGCGGGTACGATGCAGAAACCGATTATCTAACTTTGACTCATCAAGCCCTCGCTCGACGCACCGAGCGCATCGAGCCCGCGAAAAGTCTGATCCTGCTGAAGCCAACTCTTACCATCCCGCATGGCGGCGGCAAACGCTTCGCCGTCGACTCACCCGAGTATCAGGTCATTTCCGGCTGGATTGCTCAGGGCATGCCGGCCCCCCAGGAATCCGACGCGCGCGTGACCGGGATTGAAGTTTTCCCTCCGGAGGCTTCCCTGCGGCCCGCAGCCGAGCAGCAACTCATCGTGACGGCAACGTTCTCCGATGGCCGCAAGGAAGACGTAACCCGCTGGGCTAAGTACGACAGCGGTAACGAGGGCGTGGCGACCGTCGACAATTATGGCCACGTGACCATGCACAGTTTTGGCGAAGCGCCAGTGACGGTGTGGTACCAAAGCCATGTCACCTTTTCCCGCTTGCGGATTCCTTTCCCCTACCAGTTGGAGGAGGCGGTCTTCAAGCGGGCGCCCGAGCACAATTACATCGATCGCGACATGCTGCGCCACCTCGAGGTCTTGCACATTCCGCCTTCGCCTCCTGCCGGCGATACGGAATTTATCCGTCGCGCTTACCTGGATGCCGCGGGAATTTTGCCGAGCCCTGCGGAGGTTAATCAATTTCTCAAAGACACCGGAACTGACAAGCGTGAGCGGCTCATCGACGCCATTATGAAGCGCCCGGAGTTCGTGGATTATTGGGCGTACAAGTGGTCGGACCTTTTGTTGGTCTCGAGCAACCATCTCTCCAACGAAGAGATGTGGAGCTACTACGATTGGATCCACGACAGCGTCGCCAGCAATAAGGCGTGGGATAAGTTCGTTTACCAAATTGTGACCGCAACGGGCAACACCGTGGAGAATGGCGCGGCCAATTACTGGGTCGTCCATCGCGATCCGCTGGACACTACGGAAAACATGGCGCAGGCGTTCCTGGGAATTACCATAACCTGCGCGCATTGCCACAATCACCCGCTGGCCAAGTGGACGCAAAAAGACTACTACGGCATGGCCAATCTATTCGCCCGCGTGCGGCTGAAGACTTATGCCTCGGAAAGTTCGCGCCCGGGCGTAGGAACGATTCTCAATAACGTCACCGTGTACTCGGCGCCCACGGGAGAGTTCACTGACGACCGCTTCATGACGGTTCTGCCGCCCAAACCGCTGGACGCCGGGGCGCTTCCGGAAGACACCCCCGGAGACACCCGGGTGTACTTTGCCAAGTGGCTCACTTCGCCACAGAATCCCTACTTTGCGCGCAACATCGTCAACCGCATTTGGCGCAACTTTATGGGGCGGGGACTCGTCGAGTCCGTCGAAGATCTACGCGATACCAATCCCGCCACGAATGACGCGTTGTTGAACGATTTGGTGAAGGACTTTGTCGCGCATCAGTTTGACGTTGACTATCTGGTTCGAACCATCATGCAATCGGCCACCTACCAGGCTTCCTCGACTCCGCTCAAGGAAAATGCCGACGACGACAAGTTCGGATCGCACTACGTCATCAAGCGCTTGCCCGCGGAAGTATTGCTGGACGCTTATTCCCAGGTCACTAAGACGCCGGAAAACTTCGAGGGCTACCCCGCCGGAACCCGCGCCCTGCAATTGCCCGACTCGGCCGTTGGTTCTTACTTTCTCTCCGCGTTTGGCCGGCCCGTGCGCGCCCAAACGCGCGAGAGCGAGCGCACCTCGGTGCCCACCGTCACTCAGGCGCTGCATATCTTCAACGGCGACACGCTGAACAACAAGCTGCGCGCGCCCGAGAATTCGATTGAGATGCTCGTGAAGCTCGGCTTCACCGACGATCAAATTGTGGATTACCTCTATCTCGCCTCCTTCAGCCGCCACCCCCGCGACAATGAGCGCAAGGCCTTGGCTGACGCGCTGGCGTCGGCCGAAAAGCAGAGTGGTCAGCCTGCAACCGATTCCCGCCGCGCCGCCCTGAACGACTTGGCCTGGGCCATGCTGACGAGTGAGGAGTTTATGTTTAACCACTAAGGACGGAATACGGGAGACGGGACACGGGAAACGGGAAACGGCATGCGAGGAGCGAGATGCGGGTTAGGGCAACGGGACCTGGCTAGCAGAATCCGCACTTCGGGGGACGCGTTGCAGAATTGGGATTTGAGAATTGGGATTTGAACACCAGGGCGTGTAAATATTGATTCGTGGTGCTGGGACCCCATTCCAGAAATCGGGATTCGAGAATCGGGATGCAGAAACCGGGAAACGGGAATCGCGATTCACATCGCCTGATGCGGCTGTCGGAAACTGGACTTAAAGGACGCGCTGTGCAGGCGCAGCAGTCTTGAATTTTGAATCTTGAATTTTGAATGTTCTGTCGGGTTCTCGCTGCTAACATGCCCTTCCAAAACACACGAACCGCGAAGCTCACAACAACGGCCAAAGGACTAAGAGAACTGAACAGCGGCTCACGAAGTCCAGCGCGGGGTGCCTGCTTTTTTTGCGGGTCTCAACCGGGGAGCTTGTTTGTGCCTCGATGCATCGGTATCGCCCTCGTCGCCCTGGTTGCGGCAGCGATAGGTTTTGAATCGCTCATAGGTATCACCGTCCGCGCTGATTCCACACCCAATTTCAACTCTCAGGTCGCCCCCATCCTGCAAAAGAATTGCCTGGCGTGTCATTCCAGCGCCGCGAAGATGGGAGGGCTTGTCCTGGAGAGTTACGACGCTTTGATGAAGGGTGGTGCGCACGGCGCGGTCATCGTTCGGGGTAAAGCCGACCAAAGCCGAATGATTCTGATGCTCGAAGGGAAAGTTCAACCGCGCATGCCGTTTGGCGGCGACCCCTTGCCGGCCGCCGACATTGCGACGCTAAACGCGTGGGTCGCAAGCGGCGCGCTCGGACCCCCTCCCGGCGAGGCTTCGAAGGCGCTCGCGCCACTTGCGTTACCAGACCTTAAGCCGCAGGTTTCCGTGGTTTCTCCCGTGGCTTCCGTGAAGTTTTCACCTGATGGCAAGTTGCTCGCGGTGGGTGGCTATCAGGAGGTGCGCATTCTCGACGCGGAAAGCGGCAAGCCGCTCGCGACGCTTTCGGGCCATGCTGACTATGTGCGCTCCCTCGCTTTCAGCCCCGATGGGAAACTCCTCGCGGCGGCGGGTGGGCCGCCCCAGCGCGGCGGCGAAATCAAGATTTGGGATGTGAACTCACGGCAACTGCTCAAAACTTTGACTGGCCACAGAGATTGTATTTATTCCGTCGCATGGAGTCCTGACGGGAAGCTTCTGGCCTCGGGCAGCTACGACAAGATGGTGAAGTTGTGGGACGTCGCCACGGGCCGGGAAGTGAAAAACCTTCAGGATCACATTGACGCGGTTTTTGCCGTTGCTTTCAGCTCTGATGGAAAGCATTTGGCGTCGGGCTCGCAGGACCGCAGCGTAAAGATTTGGGATGTCGCTTCCGGCCAGCGCCTCTATACGCTGGGCGACGCTTCGGACGGCCTTACCAGCATCGCCTACGCGCCATCAGGAAAGCAGATTGCGGCTGCCGGATACGACAAAACCATCTACGTTTGGGAAGTGGGCGACACCGATGGCCGTCTGCTGCGTTCCTTGATCGCCGACGAGGACAGCATTCTGGCGCTCGCATGGACGCCGGATGAAAAGATGCTGATTACCAGTTCGTCCGATGGATCGATCCGCCTCCGCGACGCGGCGACGCTCGACCCAGTGGGGATCATCGCGCACCAGCCGGATTGGGTGGAGGCTCTCGGCATCAGTCCCGACGGAACGCGGCTCGCCGCAGGCCGCTTTAACGGTACGCTGAGCATGTATGACATTAAATCTTTGAAGGAAGTCATGGGGCCGTGGGTGGCGTTTGAATCTCATGGACCGCAAGAGAAGGCGCCACAGCAGACCGCCAGCAGGTAGCGGACACGGGATAAGGGATACGGGATACGGGATACGGGATACGGGATACGGGATACGGGATACGGGATA
>CAZCVY010000369.1:0-5434 GCA_964501985.1 uncultured Acidobacteriota bacterium
CGAGCCGGGCGTCGAGGGTCTGGCCCACGCTTCCACGTTCGAGCCCACCGGACGAGCGGGAGGCTGGGCGCGTCAGGTCTCTGCCGGAATGTCGGGCACTTTCGAGATTCTCTCCATCGACCTCGAGCAGAAACGGATCGGGGTGGCGCTGGTTCAGGAAGCCTGGGCGCGGGCCGAGGCAACTGCGGGCGCCCGGCCCGGCATCGTTCCGGGCGCGCGCCTGAAGGGAAAGGTCGAACGCCACGAAAACTTCGGCGTGTTCGTCTTCCTGGCCCCCGGACGTACCGGCGTCATCCCTTTGAGCGAAACCGGCATCCCGAAGGAAGGCGATGTCCGGCGGGCCTTACCGGTCGGGGCGGACGTCGAAGTGATCGTGCTGGAAGTCGACCCGGCAGGCCGGCGCATCCGGCTGAGCGCGAAGGCTGTCGCCGAAGCGCGCGAGGCCGAGGAAGTGCGCGAGTGGACGGAGCGCAATGCTCCTCCCACCGAGGGCTACGGCACATTCGCCGACAAGTTGCGCTCGGCATTCAAGTCGCAAGAGAAGTGACACTCTCACCCTTCCGCCTCTCACCCTTCCGCCTCTTGGGAAAACTGGGACAGCACGGTTCCGCATTTCCTCCAAGAATGGACTGACGATGAAATGACTTCCATCGAGGCCATCGGTAGAGTTTACAGTCTTATGCGATGCAGAGGCGAAGCTATAGTAGTGAGAAGTCCATGGAGGATCGATGCGTTTTGTAAACTCCGCGCTCCTGCTTCTCTTGCTGTTGGGTAGCGTTACCGCTCAAACAACGTCGACTCTTCACCTGTCAGACTACGTTGGCACCTACGCTGATGCCCCCGGCCATACGCTTGAAATTGTCGACGGCGACGAGCTTTTCGCTGTTGTGGATGAAGCCACGTACAAGCTGCGCCCCTCGGGCGTGGACCAGTTCACCACCATCACCAGCCAATCCGTCTCGTTCCTCCGCGACGCGCAGGGCAAGGTGACGGGGTACGAACAGGATGGCAAGTTCCATCCTCGTCTGTCCGCCAGCGTCACGCCCGAGGCCGCGGCGCTGGCCAGGCCGCGTCCCCAAGGGCAGGACCGCCCGTCCGACTATCGCTACCAAACGTCCGCCAACCTGCATGACGGGCTTGCTGTCGACGACATTGCGCGCTCCGGCCTCGGAGTCGCGACGGCAGATGCTATTGCGCGCGCCATCCTCGACGGCACGTACAAAGATGTTCACAGCGTCCTCCTCTACCAGCGCGGACACCTGGTGATGGAGGAATACTTCTACGGCTACGGCGTGCAGCGTCCGCATCAGCTACGATCTGCGACAAAGTCTGTTGTCAGCACCCTTGCGGGAATCGCTATCGATCGAGGTGTTCTCTCCGGGGTCAACGAAAAAGTGCTGCCGCAGATGAGCTACCCGAGCTATGCCCATCCGGACCCGCGCAAAGCAGCGATGACGCTTGGCGACTTCCTGTCCATGCGTTCAGGGCTGGACTGCAATGACCACAGCTCGACTTCCCCGGGGCGTGAGATGGTGATTGATAACATGCCCGATTGGGTAAAGGCGACTCTCGACCTTCCCATGATCAACAACCCTGGGACCGACGCCTACTACTGCTCGGGAGGCGTTGCCGTGGTTGGTCGGCTCATCGAGAACGCTGTCCACATGCGGCTACCAGAATTCGTCCAGGCAAACCTGTTTGGGCCGCTGGGAATTTCACGCGCGGACTGGGTGTGGAACGACGACCTGACAAACGCCGACAAGGAATACTCCCAGATCCACCTGCGCCCCCGCGATATGCTCAAACTCGGAGTTCTGTTTTCAGATGACGGCCGCTGGCACGGGCGTCAATTGATCTCCACTTCATGGGTGCACGCAGCGCTTTCAGAACACAGCAAGGTCGACAATGTCAGCTACGGGTACTTCTGGTGGCGCCCCTGGTTGAACGTGGAAACGCCCGGCGGCTCGCAGCACGTTGACGTAATCGCTGCGCAGGGGAACGGTGGACAGAAGATTTACCTGGTACCGCAATTCGATCTCGTGGCCGTGTTCACCGCAGGGGGGTACAACGCGGAGTCCACACCTCCCAACACCATCATGTCGAAGATCATCCTGCCGGCATTGATGACAGCTCGCAGTCATGCTGCATCGCCAGCGAGATGAGCTGAAGTCACTCGGAATGCGTACGGACCTTGGAGTCCTCAAGCCGATGTTTGTATCTTCGGCCACTGTTGCGTCATCAGGAGAACTGCAAGATATCTCTGTTTTCCCGAGGAATGTTGCAGATGTGCTGCGAACTTGTCAATCGGGGGAAGGCCATCGACCGGCTCCGGTCAGGCCACTTCCATCGGGAGGAGACGCGAGTACAGCACCCGCGGCTCACCAGGAGGGAGCCATGCAGCAAGCAGTTTCGAGCGGACGCTTACCCGACCTGACTCCGTGATGGGAGCTGGTCCGCTAAACGCCCAGAACCTTCTCCACCTGGCCGACCTTCTTCTGGACCTTGCCGGCAGTCTTCTCGGTGGCGCCTTCATTTTCCAGATTGGGATTATGGGTGACCTCTCCCGCCTTTTCCTTGATCTTCCCCTTCACTTCGTGAAACTTCCCCTCGGCTTGGTCTTGGGTACTTGGTTTCATGGCATCTTCCTCCTTTTGATTTTTGCACAACTTTGTCCGGTGCCGCACGCCCACTGGGCATCCAGGAATTACCATGCTGCTCTCGGGGCATCCACGCCCGTTATACCGTTTGTGATGCCCCAACGGGTGCTACCCTCGCCAGCGAGAATACCCCCAGCCTCCACCACCCAGCAAAAACAAAACCAGCAAAACAATCAATATCGTTTCCATGCCGTACCTCCGTTGCAGGAAGAAACTGTTGAACTGATCCGAACCGCAGCCCTGTTGTTTCTCACTCGCAACATCATGATGAGCGCGAATAATGCGGCTGTCTGCCCGATTGTGACCACGTGCAAGTGCAATTGTGCACACCCCGGATTGGCTGAGGGCGCGAAAGCATTTATGGGTTTCTACACCTGCCGTCATGCCGATGGCGGAGCAAGCAAGTAGGGTGAACCTGCTGTCCAGGCTCCGCCGCCAGCACACATCGAGGGCGCATCGCAATCGTGGTTTGCCGCCCTCCGGCGTTGACAATATGACCGAATAGGTCTACGTTGTTTTTATTGTCGAAATACGAAAGGAGGGTGTGCCCTATGGAACGCACCGCGGCAAGACAACAAAAAACTCCTTTTCCCGCCCCTCAGAAGATGGAGTCGAACCGACCTACCATCGCCCAAGATATTCACAAAGCGGCAACTCAAAACGAAAACTCTTTTCCTGCCCCTCAGAACTTGGAAGCGAAGCAACCGATCAGTATTGATGATGCCGTCAGACAACGGGCATATGAACTCTACCTCGAACGCGGAGGAGTCCCGGGCGACGAAGTCCGTGACTGGCTCCAGGCTGAACGGGAACTCCTGACGGATTAACCGAACGATTGCGATGCTCTAGATTGGCCCCCCACGGGAAGGGCGGTGCACTAAGCTAGTTGATAACGTGGTCAACGAACTGGCCGCCGTTCCACTCGCGGACCTTTCGCTGGCATTAGTCGGCGGGCCGCCCAATATTCCCATGGCAAGTCACGGAAGGTTTGGACACGGTGGTTCGGCGCTGGCCATTAAACGCCAGCGACCTCACTACCTCGAGGCCGGAATCTCGGCAGGAGGGTGGGAATATGATTTCATCTTCGGAGGGGTTAAGAATATTGGACAATTGGAAACTGCAACGAACGCCACTCTGGCTTGCCGTACCTAGCAGAGACGAGTTGGAAGGACCCGTGGTAAGGATTGTGGAGGTCTCGGCGGAACCGGCGGAAGTTGTTTTCGACCTGGGGGGCGGCGGGGATTTAGAGCCTCTAGACCTCAACGAGGCGGTGTTTGAAACGGACGACAGTGGCGTGGCCCCGTTTCCTCGTGCTGTAACGAAACGTTTTGGCTTCTTCCTGAACTTATCTTTGGCCGACGGAAGAAGATTTGTACTCGCTCAGCAGGTCCAGTGAGGCTCTCGGGCTGTTATGGGCGCACAGCCCATCTTTCGTAAGGGAACGAAGGGCCGCATCACCGACTCAATCACAGGGGAAGAGCCGCAAGGCCGAAGAGCGGGCCTTGCGCTACCGCTCCACCTGCTTATACACAATAATAATCGCTCCCGGCTGATCCTCGATCGCTACGGGCAGGCCTTTCTCCAAAAGCTCGCGCCCGCTGAACCTCGTTTCGCCTGGCGCGTCGAGATTGGTGACGGTGTATTCTGCCCCGGGGTCGAGGCCGCGAAGCTTGAACCGAACCTTTTCAATGGGACTCTGCGAACGCCGGAATGCCTGCACCATGCCATCGCCTGTCGCCGAGCGATTGAACTGCCACGCCACCCACGCGCTATCCTCCGTGGTATAGGGCATCAGGGGATAGTAGTCGCCGTAGAAGTACGGCGCCACTTGCCGCCACTGGGCTGCCAACCGCTGGAGCGCGGGAAAATCGACGTTCTTGCTGCGAGGATCGGGGCCCGCACCCAGAGCCAGCGCCATGGTGCTGCGGAAGGAGTAAGGGTTGGACGACCGGATGCCGGTGCCGAAGTACGGAACCCACAGGGCCAGCCCGTAAGTGAGATCCTGCATGGCGGGCGGATCGTCAATACCGTAATCGCTTCGCCACAGAGGGACCGCGCGGCGCAGGGTCTCGAGATCGTCCCGCCGTCCGCCGCTCGCGCAGGTATCGATAAGCATATCGGGATGCCGCCGCCGTAATTCATCCCAATAAGCCAAGTAGCCGGTCACATGGCGGATTTCCGTAATGCCCTGACGGTCGGGGGCGTCGTTGGCTCGCCAAATGTCCAGCGGATCGAAGTTGAAATCCTGCCGATAGAGGTCAATTCCCTGCTCCGTAAGCAACTGGTCCACATGGTCGGTGAGCCACTTCAGTGCGTCGGGGTTGCCGAGATAGAGCAGCTTGTTGCCTCCCTCCTTTCCTAGCAACCACTCCGGGTGATTTTCCCAGAGCCACGAGCCGGCGGTGACGCGCTCGGGCTCAAACCATACGATGGTCTTGGCGCCGTGGGCGTGAGCGAAGTCGGAAATGGGGCGGAGGCCGTGCGGAAAGCGCTCGGGGTCAGGGTCCCAGGTCCCGGTGTTCCACCAACCATTCATCAAGTGATACCAGCCCGCGTCCATCCACCAGTAGTCAAACTTCCACCCATGGTCGAAATACTGCTGCATGAAGTCCTTCTGGTTCTGTTCGTTCGCGCCTTGCATCTCGAGGGTGTAACTGTTGGTTCCCGACGAAAGGATTGGAGCGGGCAACTGGCCGCCGGGGCGCGGCAAGTTGTGCGCAAGCATCCAACGCCGCCAAACGTTTTGCCCATCGATCCAATCGCCACGCCAAAACACC
>CAZCVY010000370.1:0-5434 GCA_964501985.1 uncultured Acidobacteriota bacterium
GAAGGGGACGCCGGAATTTGACCTGAAAGTCCGTTTCGCCATTCTCGATCAGCACCCGCTTGTCTTGCCGGAACTGCTCCAGCAAGGCCTGGCCTTGCTCGAGCATCTTCTCCCAGCTATCCCCGTTGGCATACTCGAGGGGCATTTCCTTGACTTCCGCCCAGCGCTCGGTGAAGAACCGCACGGCGTCGGCCACGAGAAATTGGGCTTCCACGCCGCTTTGAAATATGCGGCCGAAGACCAGGCTGGCTTTGTTCTCCATTTCCTGCCATCCCTCCAGGTAGTGGTATTTGTACTTCAGCGGGCACTGCAGATACGTCGAAAGCTGCGTGTAACTGTAATGGTCCATGCTCTCCTCCTTTCGATTCGATTTGTGAGTGCGGTCTAAGCTTGCACCGTCTCCGCCAGACTTTCCCCGGCCGTCGGATGAACGGCGAGATCTCCCCAGCGCTCGCGGGGAGCGAATCCCTGCACATCCAGACGCCGATGGCCGTCATTGTCCCAGTACGCCAAGCGAATGACCCCTTCCAGTCCCACAACCCGGCGATCGTCCAATTCGTCAGCGGCCAGAAGATCGGCATCGTAATTGAAGTCGTGCAGAAACCATCGAAGCTTCCACAGAGCCCGGTCGTGGCAGTAGAGCCGGGTGCGGACATGCCGCCCGGCGAACGGAGCAGGCTCCAGAATCAAGAATGTGGCCGCCAGACAAGGCTTACCGGCGTGCCCGGCGGGCGCGAGGCGAACGACCCGCGCGCGGTACGGTCCTTCGATTAGAGGATTTCGGTCCTTTGTCTGGCTGAGGCCTTGGATTTTGGTGCGCATGAGGAGCTCCTTTCTGAAACGGCGGTCGGGATTCCAGGCTTCGGCGGAGTTCAGGAATCTGTTGCGGGCTGAGCCTCCACGGGGGAAGCTCTTCGATCGAGCACAGGCCAATTCCGTAGGCCTTGCGCAGGGCGCGATTGACGGCGCGGGTTTCGGCCATGCGCATCTCGGCGTGGTTGAAAATCAAAGGCGATACGTTGCCGGGATTTGCGTCGCCGTAACCGACGAAGCCACGGCACCGAGAAGATTTGTAGACTGTCGCTTTGAACACCCAGAGGTTTTTCTCCGGTCGGCAAAGTGTGATGACCGGTTCTGAATGAATTCCACTGCAACGATGGTGCATGGCAAGGCGCAATCGGTCAGCGTGGCTGACAAACGTGCCTTCATTTGTCTGCACCGCAGGCTGCGCAGATGCCGGTCGAACTTTCTCTTTCGGAGTGGTTACTTCATTTGATTTTTCCATCGAATGGACCTCACTTGTTGCTAGCTCACATAGTAAGTGAGCAAGCTAAACATGTCAAGTCTTTTTTCGTTCGGCCAGTTCTGATAACATCAGCTCGGCGTCGGTGAGATCAATTGAACTTCGGCACATGGCTAGCGAAAAAACGCAACGAATCCGGAATGAGCCAGCGAGGCTTGGCGACGGCGTGCGGTCTCAGTCCAGCCTATGTCGCCACATTGGAACGAGGCACATCTGAACCTCCACCCCTCAGTACCTGCAACTCCTTAGCTCGGGCGCTGGCCATCGCCCCAGATGAGCTGTGGGAGCGATCCTTTACCGCCCGCCTGGCAAGGTGGTTGAAGCGCGAAGGTTTTCCTAACATGTCGGAAACCGAGATCCTCGAGATCGTTAAGACCATTAAATCCAAAAGCAGATAGTCGCTCGTTTTTATCTACCCCTTAAACCTCGAATGGCGGCACTGGCTGGCCATCTCGATAGATTTGGATCGCCAATGACCAGACAAACCAAAAGTGGCTCAAGCTCGACCCATCAGTGGGTTGGGGCCTCAGTATCTTGCGGGTGTCTAGCCTCATGGTTTTGACGTTCCGTCGTCGAGCCTCAAGTATCCTGATGGGAGTCTCCCAAGAATGTGCTGACGTACATAAGTTCAACTGGTCCTACCAGGGCAGGAGCATGAGCACCACGTTTGGTCCGCGGCTTCGGGAGGGCTCGAAATTGTCCTGCCTTCATGAAGGCGCCATGGCCGGAGGAGTTCTCTCCAACCAACGAGTGACGACAGTTGTCGCACTCACCTCAGAATTATTTTAGTAATAACCGTGTGTGTAATCCGAGTTTCCGATGGCCGGCAGACCGACCTGGCGAGCACTGGATTGGGCATCTGAGAAAATCATCTCAATATCATCAGCTTATGGTCTTTGTATTGCCCGATTTGCCTCGCCGAAACATCCATTCCCTCAGCTGAGAAAATGCCATTCTTCGTGTCTCCATTTCTGACGGCATCTTGACTCCAACCGAAAGATCATTCATACTGGGCGGGACTTTATCAAGATGGAATTCAATTCGTAGTGCGGACTCTCTTCGGTAGAACGGGAAGCGTGCTCAGGTCATTGGTTAGCATTGGTCATTACCGCAGAGACTCGCAAGACCTGCGGATCAGCCTTTCGGGTCAACAAGTGATTTCGGGCAGGGTTAGGTAACCATTTCTGTGACCGGCATTTCACCGGGTTCTGGGGAACCATTTGGGGCCCTCGTGATTACTAATCAGGGTGAGAGGCTTACTCGGGATTACCTGGGTGAGTCAGAGGGCGGAGCCTTATTACAGATTCTAAGCGCGGTATATTGCTTCAAAGCCCTCGGCACAACGGGAGACCATGCGTTTTAACCCCATTGCGGCGGTGGGAGACGCCTTGCTAATCCCTCGGCCAAGCGCGCTTAACAAACCTTCTCCCACGCGTCTAATCTTGCCTTTTACTCCATGTATTGAACTGATCATAATCTTACGCTCAGCACTCATCCACGCTGATTTCTTCTCCGGACTGCTCGATACGTGATTGCCGCCGCAGCCACCTTGACGGGATTGACATCGTCAGTCAATTCTCGAGACAAAGAACGGGGGTGGATGCGCTTAACAATGTCGGTGTCGTTTAGGCCGCGGTAGATCATTTCATCATTGGATTTTGGCGCGCTTCGGCTCTACGTCGGAGACACGATGGGTGGAAGAACGGCCTATGGCAGGAATGCCGAAGGCCGTTGCATGGGCAGTTAGACTTGTCAATGCGCCTGATGGGGCGCTTGTCGATTGCGATGAGGAGTGCCGCGATGAGCATCAGAAATTCTCGAATCCTGAAAGTAATGGGGCCACTTGTTCAACCTCAGGCAGCAAAAATCCTTTTGACGTCAGCGCTGGGAATTGTTGTATTCAGTCATCAGACGATTTTGAGAGCGCAAAACCCGGCCGCAGAGTCCCAGCCCGGCCCGTCTGCCCAGGCACAGCCGCCCCCACAATCAGCAGTGCCCCCGTCCGACCAGTACTCAATCAATCCCAACGACGTCATTGACGTATATGTATACGACGTCCCGGAACTTTCCCATACTTACACGGTAGGCCCATCCGGACTCATAACCGTGCCTTTGCTGTCCACACCTGTCCAGGCCGCAGGGCTCACGCCCGATCAGTTAGCTCGTTCGTTAGAGGATGCCTTCCGCCAATCAGGACGGCTGCGACGCCCAGAGATTGCAGTATCGGTCAAGCCGTCGCCTGCCGTGTCAGTCGCTGTGGAAGGAGCCGTAAGGAACCCAGTAATTCTACCCACGCTGGGGCGGACCAAGTTGGTTGATATCATCACCCAGTGTGGTGGGTTAACTGACGACGCTGGGACAACTGTGACGATTACTCGTGGGACCCTCGCTCTGCGTAATCTCACCGCGGAGGGAGGGGTGGCGACCCCGACCTTAAACATCGATTTGAAGAAGGTCATGGACGTTAGTGATCCTGCTTCAATGATTGCCGTGTGGCCAGGTGATCGCGTTTTGGTGGAACGGGCACACCCCGACGTTTATTATGTTCTGGGAGAAGTGAAGACCCCAGGCGGCTACACCCTTAGGAAGGGGCATGAAGAGTTAACCGTCTTGCGAGCCCTGGCCTTGGCCGGTGATGCCACGGGTGTGGCAAAGAGAAGTCAGGCAATGATCATCCGAAAGGATCCTAAGGGGCCGCAGGGACGTGAAGAAATCAAGCTTGATTTGAAGAGGATCCTAATGGGAAAAGCCCTAGACCCGACATTGCAGGCGGACGACATCCTCTTTGTCCCGGCAAGCAATGGCAAGAAGGCATTAAAAACGATTGAGAACGCTCCAGGATATATCGTAGGTGAGGCAGCGGCGGCTGCCATTGTGGTTCATTAGCCAAGGGACTCGACGAGATCCAAACGGTAAAGGACTCAAACGCTTAAAAGTTTAAGGACAACGTATGCCTGAAGATAATCAGTTAGCACGTTTCAATCCCACACCTCTCGGTCCAAGCGACACGCGCGAGCGCCGACTTCCAGTGGCCAAGAACGTTGAGATCGGCGAGATCGATGCCTTCGGCCAATTCCGATCCTTATGGGATCTTTTGGTAAAACATCAGTGGCTCATTCTCTCCGTTACGGTGGTGCTAACTGCTCTAGTGGGCTTCTATTCCTATAAGATGCAGCCAGTTTACGAAGCCACTTCGCGGGTCGATGTGGAATCCGAAACCCCATTGCTGCAGACCTTGAATGATCTCTTCAAGACGGGCGACGCCGACGACGCCTTCCTGGCTACGCAGGTTAGCATCCTGCAGAGCGACGAACTAGCGTGGGATACGATTCAGCGATTAGGATTGGCGGGAACGGCAAAGTCCGCAGGGCAAGTCGTCGGTATTCCCATGACTGAGCAAACTGGAGCCATTCGGGGATTCCAGGGGAACCTCCACGTGAACCGGGAGAAGGAAACCCGTATGATCCTGGTGCGATTCGATAGTGCCGACCCGCGACAGGCGGCCGCCGTCGTAAACACCCTCGTCGACAACTATGTTGAATATAACTTTCGTACGAAGTATGACGCCAGCCGACAAGCAACTGGATGGATGGAGCAACGCCTGGACGAATTGAAGGTCAAGGTAGAGAAATCTGAGCAGGCGATGGTTGATTATGAGCGCCAAAACAACATCGTTAGTGTTGGGGATAAGCAGACCGTCGCCGAAGGCCGGCTGGACGAACTGAACCATAGCCTTGGCACGGCACAGACCGAGCGCCTGGCGAAGGAATCGACTTACAAAATGGTTACGGAGAATGAGGCTCAGGTCGGTTTTATTCAACCTGGGAGCCTCCTAAGTGGTCTAGAAGCGAAAGAAGTGGAATTGAAGGAGACGTACTCGCAAGCCGTGGCCCAATATGGGCCCACTTACCCCAAAGCGCTGGCGGTTCAAGATCAAATGAAGGATTTGGACGCGCTCATCGTTCGAGAGAGGAAGCGCGCAGTCGAGAATATTCGCAGCGAATACCAAGCTGCGGTCCAGAGGGAGAAAGCCCTCTCCGATGCCGTGGCAAAGCAAAACATTGAAGTCGAAAAAGTTAATCAACTGCTGATCGAACATAATTTGCTGAAGCGGGAATTCGAATCGAATCA
>CAZCVY010000371.1:0-5416 GCA_964501985.1 uncultured Acidobacteriota bacterium
ATGCGCTTGGCGGCATCGTCACTTTGCGGCAGGATGTAATCCTCGGTATCAAACCAAAGGACGACATAGACTTGCCCCTCAGTGGAAACTTCCGTCTGGGGGCGCTCTTGCTTTGAGCCACCGATGTGGGGAATGTGAATTGGAGGCGGCGTAGGGCCTTGGCCCGGAGTCTGCGCAAGCGTACACAGGACGCCACTGAACAGAGTCGCCACAGCGCAAATCACCGCGAGCATCGGTCCGCGTCGATTAACACTCATCATGGTCGAGGATTATATCCGTAGATTACTCAGATTTCACCGATTAGAAAAAACCACAACAAACCCCGCGAAAAGATAATTCGGTTCAATTGCCACTATTGCGACCACCAAAAGATTGACGCGTAGAAACTCCGGTCTTGAACCGGTGGGGTTTTTATGTTTTTCCCTCTCCTGCCCGAATCTGTGTAATCTGAGTAATCCGTGGATCCTGAGTACTCCAGATAAAACGTCTGTATTCGAGCGAACGCGTGCCGAAGTTCAGCAGCAGGCCGATTTCACAGCCCGATGCCTTGAGGTAGTTAAGAATCTGCGCTTCCTCGATGCCACTAATCCTCGACAGGGCCTTGAGCTCCACGATTACCGAATCGTAGCACACGAAGTCGGTGCGGTAAGTTGTGTTGAGTTTCTGCCCCTTGTACGTGATCGGCAATTCCACCTGGTGCCGCGATGGGACGCCGCGCGCGGAGAGCTTGAGCGTCATAGCTTCGTGATAGACCGCTTCAAGGAACCCGCAACCCAGTTGTCGATGAACCTCCATCGCCGCGCCAATAATCGCAAACGTTCTCTCATCAGACATGATGATCCTCGGATTACTCAGATTTCGCAGATTAGAAACTACACAAGAAGGAAGACAAACACACACCAGGATTTCTGCCGTGTCACGCTTTGTCGCGCTCTATTGAAGAAAAAAAAACGCCCGGCATGCTGCTGTCGCAGACTAAGAACAACGACTGCAAAAAAGTCAAACGCACGATGACGATTACAAGGACGCCTTCCGGGTGAATCAATTTGACTACCTCCCCAACCCCGCCAACGCCTTATATCTTCCCCCAGTTCTTTTCTCTCTTCTTAATCTGTGTAACCTGAGTAATCCGTGGATCAAGCCGCGAAAGATCGAGGGAATTCGGTCTCGGCGGAGGAGGCTGCCTGTTGCAAGAGTTTCTCGATCCGGCTGCGCCAGGCGTGCAAGACTTTCTGTCCTGCGGAGGGGTCTCCCTGCAACTCCCAGTATTGCAGAGCCAAGGAGAGGCGCGAATCGGGGATCTTGACCACGAAATTATCGCGGTCGATGTGCCAGGCGGCCTGAGAGTAGAGGGAGGAAAGTTTAAGGTAGGCGTTCGCGTAGAGTTGCAGGCGGTGAAGGGTTTCCATGGCTAAGCGGTCGGCGGTGTCAGCCAGTGAACCACCCTCGGCGACCATAATAACGATGGCTTCGTAAACGTTGATGTAATCAGTCAATGCTCCCCGGCGGAAGAAGGACAGAGGCGAGCCGAAATCCACCAGTACTCCATGGTCCCAGAGGCGGGCGAGTAGGGCAGCTTCCAGGTAGGCGAGATCCACAAAAACGGTGACCTGGGTTTCACCGGCGGCAATGTCTTTGCCGGGCGTTCCCATCCACCCCTGATAGTTCGCCGGAGGGGTCAGGGCAAACTCGCCAAGGCGCTCAAGCGCCAAACGCACGCCGCGCGCCATCGCCGGCACTTGGCTCGACGCCACGCGCACTTCAATCTCGATCAAATCCTGGTTGGTATCCTTCCGGCATGCTCGCGGAACGACCACGGCGTGAACGCCGGGCTCAATCTCTTGCTGGGTCACCCGGCGCATCGAATAACTCAAATCGAGCAGGTCCAGCCAACGTTGGCGAACGACTTGGCTTGAGAGATCAGGCAGGCGCGTTTGCTTTTTCAAGTTTGTGGGTTCTGTCATGGCGTCTGTGCTACTTGCATGATAAATGCCATTCAGGGTGTTCCGCAAAATGGCTAACTCACAATATTTCAGTGGGTTAGATTCGCGCTCAATCTTCATGCAGGGCGAAATCGGATAAATTGTGCGGGAAAGCACCCAGCATCGAGATAGTTGCCGCATACGAGAATTCGGTAGCCAGAAGGAAAGCGGAGTGTAATGAGGCCGTACCAGCCAGGGAAACGGGCTATTCCAGAGTTGTGCGAGCATTTTCGGAATATCCACTGTGAGACGCCGCCTCCTTCAGGGCACCAGACCGATACTCTGCACCATTTTGTCAAACGTTGGGGCGTAGGACTCGAAGGCGCCGGAGGGAGCGACGAAGACGAAAGTCAAAACCGACTCGCCCTTGCGAACCGTCACCAAATGGTCCGTCTCCTTCTGGCCCTCGATTGGGGAATCGTTTTGCAGCAGGGTGCTGAGGGCCGGGTTGCCACCCAGATTCATGCCGGTTTGCTGAAGAACGTGCATTTGGGGATTCGACTCGTGCATCGAGTCGATAAGTTCTTGGGTGGCATCCACAAGTCCCCAATTCGCCTGCCGAGGGGTGTAAAGGCTGACCGTGGCGCCATAGGCTTGTGCGGTCTCCCCCTCGGTGCCTGACACCATTCCGCCAGAGGGATATAGCATGAGGTTGTCCTCGGTACGCTGGACGCGCCAATTGTCAGGGTAGTCGAGGGTAAAAATCGTGCCATTGTAGCGAACCAGGTTCGCGGAGGGCGGCGGTGGGGGTTGTTTCTTGGCCTCGATCTTCGGCGTCCCTTGCGGCGAAGGCGGGGGAGCGAGTGCCGCGATGTACTGCTTGATTCCCTCGAATTCGGGGCTGTCCGTCTTCGCCCCGCGGGAGGGCCCCAATTGTGCAATCTCGCGATCCACATCCTTGATTCGATTCTCGGGAGTGGGATGGTCGGAAAAGAATTGCAGGGTGCGCTGCGGATATTTCTTGGCGATGATTTGGAAGAATTGCACCATGGCGTGGGGATCGTATCCGGCTTGATAAAGAATGTAGGTGCCCACCTCATCCGCTTGCGTTTCCGCGGTGCGAGAGTTCTTCAGCAGCAGCGAATTCACCCCTAGCCCTAGGCCCAATTGCGCCAGTTGGTTCGCGAGGCTGCCATTCTGGCCAAAAATGCTGGTCAGCAGGGCGAGTCCCCCCTGCGCCAGGACGGCCTGCGAGGCAATGTGAGTTCCGTGGCGCATGGCTACATGGCCGGATTCGTGGGCCAGCACCCCCGCCAATTGCGCTTCGTCCTCGGCCGCCTCCAGCACCGCGCGATTGACATAGATGTATCCACCCGGCAAAGCGAACGCATTGATCTCCGCGCTGTTGACGATCCTGAATTCCCACGCATACTCCGGATGATCGTTGGGGACAAAGGCCACCAGCTTTCTTCCCAAACCGTTGAGATAGTTCTGGACTTCCGGATCGTTGAGTAACCGCAATTGCTTATTGACCTGCGCCGAGGATTCCCTCCCCAACTGCACGTCTTCCTGAGGCGAGTAGAAGTTGTAGCCGGGCTTGAAGTCAGGCTTCTCAATCCCCCAGGCAAGGAACGGCGAAACCGCCATCCACGCAAGCAACGTGGCGGCGAATCTTCCCCGTGATCGCCATCCCATCCTCATGATCATTCTCTTCCCGCGGCAATGTCCTGAGACTCCTGCTCTTATCATCCTCGCTGCGCGCATGATTCCGCAAGGTGTGGCTACTGAGGGTCGTCTCTGCTGTGGAATGAAAAGGTTGGCCCTTACGCCAGGCCTGAAAATCACGCGACGGCTCTCGGCCCGCAGTACCGTGGGCCCGCTTTCTGAAAGGTTCTTACAGCCTCTTAACCCCTCAATCCATACTGCCTCAATTGGCGAGGGCTTATCAAGCCCATATCCCTCGCATGGCCTCCTGTCTATAAGGATCAAACGAGCACGTAGGAAGTTGCGGTGCATCGAACTCGGAATTCAGAATCGTCTCCTCGTCGTCCACCAAATCTCCTCATCTCCTGAAATGAAGTGTCCGATAACAAGAGGTGCGACAGTCGCGCGGAAGCGGCGCGGGCGCGCGGCGCATGTTCGCGATTCGTCTCCGGGTAAAGTGCGCGCGGAACGCGGCCGCCGGGGACAAACTGGGAGGCTTGCAGAAATGACAAGGTACAACATCATACTTTTGCTGGTGGCGATGATTGGAGCCGGACTCCTCGGCGGAGCGGCCAATTTTCTGCTCTTACACAAGGATGATCCGGAGTACGCCAAACGCTCCAGGAGCTTCGTCCTCGGACTGGTGGCTTCCCTGCTTGTGCCGATTATTCTCAAGACCATATCCAGCGATATGATCGACAAACTTTCGGGCATCCGTCTGGGGACCGGAGTTCCCTTCGAATACTTCGTTTTCATTAGCCTTTGCCTTCTCGCGGCCATGTACTCCCGGACCGTCGCGGAGACGGTCGCCAAGCGGCTGTCGGCGGAGGTCGAAAAGGCCAAGCGCGAATCCAAAGAAGCGCGAGCTCGCGCGCTCTTGGCGGAAGAAAGAGCCAGCCAGGCCGAGCCCGTGCTTCGACAAGAGATGGAGCACTGCACCGAACCCGCCCCTGAATCGGCGCGCAACAGCGTTCCCCCTTCGCTTCAGGACCTGCCCGTCGACCGTACCGACCGGGAACTGCTGAATGCGCTCCTCGGTGGCCAATATTCCTATCGGACCGTCAGAAGCCTTGCGGAAGAGGTCCACGTGGAAGAACTCGAAGCGGTGATGCGCCTCGAAAGAATGCGCGAGCATGCGTTGGCGGGCAAGAAAGCCACACCCATCCGCAATCTGTGGTTCCTTACCGATAAGGGCTGCAACTGGCTCGAAGTCCAAGCGCCCAAGGAAGAACGCCCCCATGACCGTAACGTGATGTGACCCACAAGCTGTGCATGCCGCAGAAGGATGCACGCTCGCGGCGAGCAGATCGAGAACCGCAGCAGACCCCCGTTTTTGGGGTCCGCGTCCCTTCCTCGGCTCCTGCTCCCAGCATCACGACAGGCGGACGTTTTCCATATTGACGCAATGGGCGAGACAAAAGACGCGGGCCCCAGAAGCAGGGGACCGCGCTACGCTCGCTGCGACCGTTGGATCCGGCCCGTGGGAAACAGGTCGCGCTACGCTCGCTGCGTGGTGCACGAGGAAACCCGCGAAAAACCGCATGCACCTGACAAACTGTCGTGCAAAAGCAGCAATTCTCTGCAAAATGGCACTCGGTTCGCCGTAAATGTCGAAAATCAAGACCTAAAAGTCTGTTTTTATTCGGGCATTGTGTCTTGCGATCCTTTGTTTTCATGCACATTCCGGCTTCGAACGTATATTTAATAATTCTTTCTTGCTCCCGTTGTCGGAAATGTGCACCGGCGTGGTTCACTCCGGCCCCCCGCGTCGAGCCCTCAAGGGCCTTAGG
>CAZCVY010000372.1:0-5401 GCA_964501985.1 uncultured Acidobacteriota bacterium
TGGAATTGTCACGGACCATGTTGACCCTATTCTCGATTCCCAAGCCCTTCCAAGGGCACATTGATATCATCCAGCGCAATGCGATCAAGAGTTGGACGCTGCTCGATTCCAGCGTCGAGGTGATTCTGTTTGGCGACGAAGAGGGCGTGGCGAGTGCCGCCCACGACTTGGGTGTTCGCCACGAGCCGCAAGTCAACCGCAATGAGTTCGGGACGCCGCTGCTCGATTCCGTGTTCGACCGCGCCCAGGAAATCGCTCGACATCCCCTCATGTGCTACGTGAACTGCGATATGGTGCTGATGAACGATTTCTCCGCTGCCGCTTCCCGCGTGGCCGCGTGGCGCGATCATTTCTTGATGGCGGGGCGGCGGTGGGACACGGACATCAATGCCATGATCGATTTCTCGCAGCCGGATTGGCGAGAACAGTTGCGAAGCCTTGCCATCCGTACGAACAAGCAGCGGCCGCCGTGCTGGATTGACTATTTCGTGTTTCCGCGCGGGCAGTATTTCCACAAAGTTCCGCCCTTTGCCGTCGGCCGGCCGGGTTGGGACCAATGGATGATTTGGTACACACGAAGCACGAACATTCCCGTCGTCGATGCTTCGAAGAGCGTGACGGCCGTTCACCAGAATCATGACTATGCCCACGTGCGCCGCGGCTTCCAGGGTGTGATGGAAGGCGAGGAAGCGAAGGCAAACGCGGCGCTCTTGGGCGACTCGCGGCGCCTGTTCACCACCGAACACGCACAGTACCAGTTAGATCATGGAGGCCCCAAGTGGAGCTTCCGGCGACTGCTGGTGGATTCCAAACCCTTCCGAACGCGGGTTTGGTTTGCGCTGTTAGGAGCTACGCGGCCCGTGCGACACGCACTGGGCCTGCGGCAGAAGCGCGTTGCGGAAAACCATTCTGCTGTCACCCCGTAGCTGGGGATGACGACGTAGAGGCGGCTTTACGCCGCCATTGATGGTTTCAATCATCGCCAGGATGGCGGGGTTGACCTGCCATTGCGGCAGGTAAAATGGCGGGGTAAACCCGCCGCTACATTCCAACCGCCGGATAACCTGGCCGTACCCTCAGGATTTCGTGGCAAAACCCACCGTCACCGTACTCATCGATACTTATAACCACGAACGCTTTATCGAGCAGGCGGTCGTGAGCGTTCTCGAACAGGATTTTCCCAGCGACAAGATGGAGGTCCTGGTCGTCGACGATGGCTCGACCGACCGGACTCCAGAGATCGTGCGGAAATTCGAGCCGCGGCTGCGCCTGATTCTGAAAGCCAACGGCGGGCAAGCCTCGGCATTTAACGTAGGCATCGCCCAAGCCCAAGGCGAGTTCGTAGCGTTTCTGGATGGCGACGACTGGTGGGCGCCCTCCAAGCTGCGGGAAGTGGCCGAGGCGTTCGAAAAGAACCCCGGCATCGGCGCCGTGGGCCACGGCTTTTTCGAAATGAACGTCGACCCGGCAAGGAGTGTGGTGGTCGTGCCGGAGAAGACCTGCCGATTGACGCTGAACAACGCGGACGGGGCGCGTACGTTCTTTTCCGTCTCGGGCCTTTTTGCCACCAGTTGCATGGCGACGCGCAGGAAGGTCCTGGACCGAATCCTTCCCGTGCCGGAAGAGCTCATCTTTGCCGCGGACGGATTCGTTTCCTTTTCAAGCGCTGCCATTGCCGGCGCCATGGTGCTGGACCGTCCCTTGAGCTACTATCGCGTGCACCAGGAGAATCTGTATTCGACTCGCGACCCGGAGCGGCTGCGCCGGCGCCAGGACATGCAGGATTGCCTTGCGCGGAATGTTTACGCGCGATTGTCCGGGCTAGGCATTTCGAGCGAGATCGTCGCCGCCCTCTGCGAGCATTGGAATCTGGATTCCGAAAGCAGTCGTCTATCCCGGCATGGCGGCAAGCGGTGGGAGACGTTTCAGGCTGAGCGATCCGCCTATCGCTTGTCCTACGCTGGCGCGAGCTTTGGATACAAGCTGTATAAAGCAATGGTGCTGGCGCTGACACTTCTCATACCGCCGCGACGGTTCTATCAGCTCAAGCAGTGGTATGCGGAGAAGGGCTTGCGGCGGTATCGGGAGAAAGTGGGAACCCCCGTGCCGGCGCAACCGATTCGCGTACTGCGCCAGTCGGTGGAGAACGAGAACATCGCTGCGATCGGAATTCATAACGAAGCAGCGAGTGGAAGGTTACGATGATGCTGCCCATGGTCAGCGTGATCATTCCTACCCGCAATCGGCTGGGCTTCCTGAAAGAAGCCGTTGCCAGCGTTTCCGCCCAGGACTACCCGAACCGCGAGACCATCGTCGTCGACGACGCCTCCGAGGACGGCACCTGGGAGTGGCTCTCATCGCTGCAAGACCCGCAGGTGCGAATCTTCCGCCCACCGCACCACGTGGAGCGCTCCGCCGCCCGCAACCTGGGACTTAGCAAGGCGCAGGGTGAGTACGTGATGTTCTTGGACGATGACGACCTGCTGACACCGGGCGCACTCACCTATCTTTGCGAGGCATTCAGGCGCCACCCCAAGGCGCTGGCGGTTGCTGGTGCGCGCATTTCGTTCGATGATCAAGGCAATTGGTATCGACCGCCTCACCCTCGCTGGGCTTCCGAGCGGAAGGCTTGGCCCGACGTGTTATTTGGATGGATCCCTCCGCAAGGGCAAGCGGTAGTTCGCCGAGATGCATTGCTTGCCGCGGGGGGGTGGAATGAAAGCTGGAGCGTATCCGAAGATCACGAAATGTGGCTGCGATTGGTAACGGAGCAAAGTGTAATCGCGATCATTCCGAAGGTGGTGAGGAAGATGCGGATCCACCCGGGGCAGACGCCACTGAACTTCGTTGCGTGGGACTGCATCAAAATGCGCCGAGATTTCATCGGGCGATTGGCGCCCCCTTTGCAAGCCTCAGGGTGGAAGATACACCGAGCGCAGCGTCTCTTCTGCCTGGCTACCCGTTACAAGGCGCGGCACAAACATGGAAAGGCCGTTTCGTTCAACTTGCTGGCAATAGCAAAGGCACTAACGCTGCTCGCACGCCCGGTGGCGGCGACTTTTTTGCTCGAGGGATTGGCGGGATCTCTCGTGGGCCTTATATTCGGGGGGGCAGTACTCAACCGCGCCCAGCAGGCTAAGAGTTTCCTCCGCCGCGCGCGAGGCGTCCGTGTCGGAGCTTCCACTGGCAATTGAAGCCCGCGCTTGAGTATCGGGGATCCCTTGAGCGACGAGACCGAGGCAGCGCAGAGCTAAGAGAAATTCGATGTCCCAACGCGACGAGATCTTTATTCTCACTGTTGAGCCCACAGATCGATTGGGAGGCGTGGAGCGGTTCCTGCAATACGTTGCGCGAGGCTTCGAGGAACGCGGTTATGGCGTGCGCGTTTTTCACATCGAGAACTCCTGCCCCGTCCGGTGGCGCCATCCCGACCCTGACCATAAACTCGACCGGCTGCTGGGTGCGGGGCTCCACGGCTACTACATCGGCAAAGCAGCGAAAGCGGCGCTCCACCCCGGGGTTCGACTGGTGCTGTCCAATTCCACGGTGGGATGGTACGAAATGGGCAACGGAGTGCGACACGCGCACTTTTTCCACGGTACCTATCGGGGGCAGGCTGAAGCGATCCGTCCCTTTATCAAGTACCAGGGTTACCTTAAGCTGAAGTGGTGGGACGCAATGATGTTCGAGCGATTTTCGGGTAGGAGCAGCATTGCGCTCTGTTGCTCGGAATCAATCCAGAAAGAGATTCGGCAGTATTTCGGATACGAAGCGCAGGTCATGTGGTACCCGATCGATCTCCACCACTTCCGCTGTCTCGATATGCAGGAGTGCCGACGCAAGCTGGGCATCGAGTCCAAGGCGGTGGGAGTGTACGTGGGAAGCTCGCATCCCATGAAGGGCTTTGGTGCAGTTGAGCACATTGCGCGCAGTTTCCCCGACCTAACCATGCTTCTTGCAGTTCGTGGCGCGCTGCCCGATGGGATCCAGAAGCTTCCGAACGTCCGAGTGTTTCAGGACGCGACATACGACATGTTGCCCGTCCTTTACAATGCCGCCGATTTTTCGATATGCCCCTCGCGCTATGATCCCTTTCCGTTCGTGGTTTCTGAGGCTCTTGCCTGTGGCACTCCGGTAATCGCGTCGCCCCACGGCGCCAGCCTTACATATTATGTTGATTCAGCGCTGAAGCCGCTCTTGACGGCCTCGACCGACGATCTGGGCGGATTTCAGCGAGCAGTCAGGGAAGTGCTCGCGGACCCCCAAGCGTGGCGTGAATTAGTTCAAGCCAAGGTCCGCCCCCACTTAATGGACATGATGTCACCCGAAAACTGGTGGCCCCGATTTCAGCGTGTAGTCGGCTACTGAAGTGATGAGACTTCCTTGCTGCCACAGTTTATTTCACGCGAGGCCTATGCGCGATGCCAGGTAGCATAATCCTGCGGAGAGGCGATGCTACCCCAGAGAGGGCGATATACCCGTGGCTACGCCATCCTATGTTTGCCTGGCTAGGTTTTCGCCCTGTCCTAGGTCAACACACCCCCGCTGAACACGTTGCGCTGGCGAAGTGGGCAGCAGGAAAATCTAGACTCGTCGAGATCGGCGTCGCCGAGGGCGCGTCTGCACTCGGATTGCGCGAAGCAATGTCCGGCGGCGGAACGCTTTGGCTGATCGATCCATTTCACCTGAGCCGAATGCGCTGGATCAACGCAATGAAACGCGCAGCACGTCGAGTGGTTGAGAGCAGCAAGAACGGCAGAGTCGTTTGGATTGAGAGATTTAGTGCCGATGCGGCAAGAGACTGGGACGGTCAAATCGACTTTCTATTCATAGATGGTGACCACGCGGAGCCGGCAGTCAAACAGGATTGGGACGACTGGAGCCCGTTTGTAGTCCCGGGCGGTGTCGTTGCTTTCCATGACGCGCGGGTATTTCCAGATGGATGGTGCCAACCGGACTGGGGGCCCGTCAAAGTTATCGACAAATTGTTTCGCGCCCAGGCGACCGAGGGATGGCGAGTCGTGCAAGAAGCTGATTCCCTCGTAGTTGTGCAGCGATCTTAGAGATCTCGCCGGGTGTAGATTAGGCGGTACGTCAGAGCTCACCGGGCCGAACCATGGCAAAGCAGTGGGTGGATTCTAGAAAAGGACTGCGAGTCGAAAATGGAGACTCAAGCTCAATTGATATGCGTGCGCTAAAAAGAAAGGTATCCCTTTTCTTCAAGAACAACGCAAGAGCGGCAGTCCGTGCCACGGGATTCGATCTCGTCCGATATGCTTCCCAGGAAAGGGGCTCAGCTTCTGAATTCCCGCCCGATTTCGAGCCGCACCATCGTTCGATCATCAACGCCGTGAAAGAACGCACGATGACGTCCCCGGAGCGACTTTTCAGCCTAATCGAG
>CAZCVY010000373.1:0-5385 GCA_964501985.1 uncultured Acidobacteriota bacterium
ATGCCCACGCCCCAGCGGGCGAGACCCCGATTCATCGGGGCAGGCTGCCCGCGCTTCGTCCATTCCTCACCGCGCCGTGCGTGCTGGCGCTGCGGAACCCGCAGCCGCACGAAGTTGCACCCGGCTGTGCTTTTTTCCGTAAGTAAAGTACAGCACCATGCCCACGATCAGCCAGATGATCAACCGCAACCACGTACTTCCCGGCAGGCTTGCCATCAGTCCCAGAGAAACGACGATCCCGAGGATGGGAACCAGCGGCACCAGCGGGGTTTTGAAGTGGCGCGGTAATTCGGGACGCTTCACCCGCAGGACCCAGACCCCGGCGGAGACGATGACGAACGCCAGCAGCGTCCCAATGCTGACCAGTTCGCCCAAGACGCCAATGGGAATCAACGCCGCGAAGATCGCAACACAGAGGCCCACCAGACTCGTGGAAATCCAAGGGGTGCGGAAGCGCGGATGTATGGCGCCCGCCCAGCGCGGCAGCAATCCGTCGTGGGACATCGAGTAGAAAACGCGCGACTGACCCAGCAACATCACCAGCATCACCGTGCCTAGCCCGAAGATGGCGCCTATTTTGACGAGGAAGCTTCCCCACCGCACTCCGGGGACGGCATCAATCCCGATGGCGACGGGGTCCGATACGTTCAGCGCGGTATAGGAAACGATCCCGGTGAGCAGGCCGGAAACCACGATGTACAGTATGGTGCAAATGATCAGGGAGCCCAGAATGCCAATGGGCATATCCCGCTTGGGGTTCTTGGCTTCCTGCGCGGCGGTCGACACGGCGTCAAATCCAATGTAAGCGAAGAAAATGACTCCCGCCCCGCGAGCAATCCCTGACCATCCGTAAGCCCCGAATGTTCCCTGGTTGGGCGGAATGAACGGATGCCAGTTCGCCCAAAAGTGCGCCGGGTGGCCGAGGGCGTAAACACCCACCACGGCGATGAAGACGAGCACAATGGAGACCTTTATGATCACGATGGCGCTGTTCAAGTTCGCGGATTCCTTGATTCCAATGACCAGCACCACGGTGACCGCCAGGATGGCCATGAAGGCCACCAGATCGAAATAGGCGGCCGTGTGCGGCAGCGTATCAGGATTAATATGCTGAGAGGACAGCGTGGCCATGATCCGGGAGAGATGTTCCCAATGGCCATTGTAATTCACCAGGACTTCGCCTCGGGCACTGGTGATTTGCGGCGGGATGCGAATCCCAAAATCCTGCAAGAAGCTGAGCACGTAACCGCTCCAGCCGGAGGCGACGGTAGCCGCGCCGAAAGCGTACTCCAGGATCAGATCCCACCCGATGATCCAGGCGAAAAGCTCGCCCAAGGTCGCATACGCGTAGGTGTAAGCCGAGCCGGCGATGGGAATCAGCGAGGCAAACTCCGCGTAGCACAGTCCGGCGAAGGTGCAGGCCGAGGCCGCGAGCACGAATGACAGGACAATGGCCGGGCCCGTATACCTCGCCGCCGTTGAGCCGGTGAGCACGAAGATTCCCGCCCCGATGATGGCGCCAATGCCCAAGGTCATCAGGTTGACCGGGCCGAGGACGCGCCTGAGGCTGTGCTCGCCATGCTCGGCGACTTCCGCCTGAATCATTTCTACGGTCTTCTTCGCCAGCAGATTCGCCATGAGGTTTGGTTTCTCCTTGAACTCGTAGGGGCAGCTTTATCCGCCGCCCCGAAGGGGCGGAATATCATTATCCGTAGGTGAAACCTACGGAAACAATGCCCAGAACATCAGTTTCCGACCCCGAAATGGGTCGAATATTCGACCCTTTCAGGGTCGGGGGAAATCTTTTCTTTACCGTTATGATCCGTAGGTTTCACCCACGGCTAATGATAGGGTTCCCCATCGGGGAACTCAAGGCGTTTGCTCCTCGCCCGTTCTCACGCTGCAGATGGGCCCGCCGCCCGCCGGCGCCAGAAAAAATAGACCGGAACGCCAATCGCGACAATACTCAAACCGGCGAAGCTTTGTAAAGCTTTGTCTTTATTCGTCAACAATGCCAGCTCCACAAATGAGGCGAAAGCAATATACAGGAGGGGAAGGACTGGGTAACCCCAGGCTCGATAGGGCCGCGGCGCGTCGGGGCGCGTCCGCCGCAGCCGGAAGATCCCCACGATGGTGAGAATATAAAAGAGCAGGACGGCGAAAATGACGTAGTCAAGCAATTGATTGTAGCTGCCCGTGAGCGTCAGAATCGCCGCCCACACCGCCGAGACCATGAGCGAAACGGCGGGAGTGTGATACTTGGAATGGATCTTCCCTACGGAGGAAAAGAACAGGCCGTCCTTGGCCATGGCGTAATAGACGCGCGCCCCGGCCAGAACCAGTCCATTCACGCAACCGAAGGTGGATATCATGATGGCGGCAGCCATCAGTCCCGCGCCGCGGCCCCCCAGCATGGCCCGAACGGCAGCGGTCGCCACGCGGTCCTCGGCTGCGTGCTGAATTCCCTGCTCGAGCAACCCACCCTGCGCGACTCCGCAGAAGGGCAGCGCGCGGTAGTACGCCCAATTGCAGGCAAAGTAGATGGTGCACACCGCGGCAGTGCCCATAAAGAGTGCCAGGGGCAGATTACGTTTGGGATTAATCACCTCACTGCCCGTAAAAGTTACGTTGTTCCACGCATCGGAGGAAAATAGCGGTCCCACTAGCGCCACGGCGACTAATGTTAGCGTGGCCAAATTCCAGTGCCCTCCCTGCCAGAACGCCTGCGTGGAGGAGGCCGGGACGGGATGACCAAAGGCCCACCAAATTCCCAGCAGCACCACCCCTATCAGGGCTGCGACCTTCAGAACCGTGAAGACGTTTTGTACCCCAGCACCTACACGCAGACCGAAGATATTTAGCACGCTCAGGAAAAACACAACGAGAATGGCAATGAGTTGTTGGGATGAAAACGTCAGAGCAATGGGGCGGCCAAGCACCGAGAGGGTCCCGAGGTCGAGCAGTAGAGTCTTTGCCGAAACCCACGGAGCAAAGACGCCCAGGAATTTACCGAACGCCACCGCCACCGCCGCCACGGTCCCCGTTTGAATCACCAGAAAGAGCGTCCAACCGTAGAGGAAGCCGAAAAGCGGACCGAAGGCTTCACGCAGGTAAATATACTGCCCGCCGGCCTGCGGCATCATTCCCGCCAACTCACCATAGCTGACGGCCGCGACCACGGTCATCAGTCCACTGATAATCCACGTGAGAAAAAACAGTCCCGGAGACTGAAGCTGGCGGCCCATGTCCGCGGCAACGATGAAGACCCCCGAGCCAATCATCGAGCCCATCACCAGGGTGGTGGAATCAAACAGGCCAAGACCCTTTACGAGCCCGGTAGATTGCGCATTGGCGGTCGTTGTGGAGATTTCCATAGAGTTGGAACGAGAGGGACAAAGGGTAAAGTGTAAAGGGTAAAGGATAAACACCCTTCGGCCTTCAGTTTTCATCCTTTACCCTTTAGCCTTTATCCTTTAGCCTTTTCCTGACACCTTCTCCAGAAACTCTTCCGCGCGCCGCCTGATGTCGGTCGCTCCCACCAGGCCGCGAATGACGGCGATGGAGTCTGCCCCCGCGTCAAGCACCTCACGAGCATTCTCAAGCGTTATTCCGCCGATGGCCACTAAGGGCTTGCGTGTGGCCCTTCGCGCTTCCGCGAGGCCCGCTAGTCCCACCGTCGCGTCCGGATTCGCTTTGCTGGCGGTGGAAAAGATAGGGCCAAACGCAATGTAATCGGCTGTCGAACGGTCCGCTTCCCTCAACTGCTCGAGATTGTGAGTGGAATAGCCGACAATCTTGCCAGTCCCCACAATCGTGCGTCCGGAATCCGCCGGAAGATCGTCCTGCCCTAGGTGCACTCCATCAGCCTGCACGGCGAGGGCAACGTCGGCGCGGTCGTTGACAATGAAAATTCCGCCCGCCTGATGCACGCATTCGGTCACCAGCCGCGCACTCGCATAGAGGTCGCGGGAAGAAGCGTGCTTATCGCGAAGTTGAAGCAACCGGACGCCCGCCGCCAAAAGAGCCGTCGCCATTCCGACGGGTGAGCGACCATTCCCCTGAGCCGGGTCAATTATGGCATAGAGACGCGGGATTACAAACATCGGGTCATCGGGCCATCGGGTCATTGGATCATTGGGAGATCGGGCCATCATATCATCTGGTCATTTGCTCATTTCAATATCATGTGGTTATCGTTATGAAATTCGGCCCCTCTTCATCGGAAGGCGCCGGGAAAATTGCGTTGAGGTTTATCGCCCAAGGCTCTAGGCTGAAGGATTTCGAAAAATTAAATGACCCAATGACCCAATGACCCAATGACCCAATGACCCAATGACCGAATGACCCGATCACGCCGGGCTGTCGCCGTTGCGGGCGTACCGGCTCAAGAAATGCGTGTCGAAGTTACCTGCCTGGAAATCCGCATCGGTCATGATTTTTTGGTGGACGGGGATGGATGTGGATATCCCCTCGATAATGAACATCTCAAGGGCCCGGTTCATGCGACGGATGGCCTCCGTGCGATCTTTGCCTTGCACGATCAGCTTGGCGATCAGGGAATCGTAGTAGGGCGGGATCACCGACTCCGCATAGGCCGCCGTATCTACCCGCACGCCTGTGCCGCCGGGTTCGTGGAAAACGGTAATCTTCCCCGCGGATGGGGCAAAGGTCTGGGGGTTCTCTGCAACGATGCGGCATTCGATTGCGTGTCCCCGCAGCCGTAGAGTTTCTCCTTCGAATGGCACATGGCCACCGGCGGCAATCATGATCTGGTTTTTCACCAAGTCCAGGCCCGTCACCATTTCCGTTACTGGATGCTCAACTTGGATGCGCGTATTCATTTCCAGAAAATAAAGATCGCGCTTCTCGTCCATCAATAATTCCACCGTGCCCGCGCTCGTATAGCCAATCTCCTGGAGCGCGCTAATCACTTGGCGGCCGACACGCAGACGAGTCTCCTCATTAATCTGGGTGGATGGGGATTCTTCCACCAGTTTCTGATGACGGCGCTGGATGGTGCACTCACGCTCGCCCAAGTGGACCACCCTGCCGTGTTTGTCGCCCAGGACTTGAAACTCGATGTGGCGGGGAGAGCGAACATATTTCTCCAAATAGACATCGGGAGTGGCGAAAGACGCCGCCGCCTCATTCTGTGCGGTCTGGAAAAGGTGGGGAAGGTCCTCCGGCGAGGACACGATGCGCATTCCCCGGCCGCCGCCGCCCGCAGCGGCCTTCACGATCACTGGGTAGCCGATGCGCTCGGCTTCCCTGAAGGCTTCGTCCAGCGATGAAATCACTTCCGACCCCGGCAAGACCGGAAGGCCCAGTTCCTTCATTCTGGCCCGGGCTCGATTCTTGTCGCCCATCAAGCTGATGACTTCCGGC
>CAZCVY010000374.1:0-5255 GCA_964501985.1 uncultured Acidobacteriota bacterium
AGAACCGCGGAGGAAGCTGAACGGCGCTACCTCCGCGCTACCCCCACTTCGGCCACGGCCGAGGCGGCTCGTAGGCTTGCATCTCCGCGACTTGTAGCAAGCGCCCTGGGATGCGTAGGTCGGAGGCGCGCGCGGCGGGGCGACTCCCTATCCCACGATCTTACCGAGCACCCCGGCAATGATGGTGGGCAAGGTGCCGGGATATTCTACAATAGACCCGCCGGCTGCCTTGTCCAACTGCTTATCTGTTAGTTGGCCTTGTTCCGCGTCATTTGGACTTTCGCCTGACTTCTTGACTTCCTTATCGTCCACCATGTGATTCCTCCTTGTCTGAGTACCACGCCCCGGCAACGGGGTTCGTGGGTCGAACCTGCGTGTATATTTATAAAACTACACAAGCCACAGCGATAAGACCAACGAGGAGGCCGTATTCCACCATTGCGGCTCCGCCCACCGTTCGCTCCAAGTCTTCATCGCGCAGTTCGCCCTGCATGTTGGTTTGCTTTGAACTTGCCTCTGTCGTCTTAACTTCCTTGTCGTCCATCATGTGCTTCCTCCTCATCTGAGTGTCACGCCCCGTCTCCGGGGTTCGTGGGTCGAACCAAAGCAAGAATCAATCAGAACCGTGCTGGAGCCCCGTGAGGTTGCAGATCAGCGGAGTCTCCCTTCCGTACCGAAGTGTTGTCGTTGACCGCCAGCCTGCCACCCTTCAGTTTTGTGTTGACCTTCATGGTCATTCTGCTTTCCTTGGTTTTTCCGTCTAACTTGCTGCTACCTTCTACATGCGCAAAACGCGGGGAAAATCGGACAGGGGTGAAGTTTTTTTTGGCGGGCGGGCTGTAGCCGGGTGTTATACTAAGAAAGGCTTTTCAAACCTCTTATTTCCCTGATTGCGGACATCTATGGCTTTGGCGCAGCGGCATGGCCCGCAGGAAGTTACGCAGCTACTCCTGGCGTGGAGTGAAGGCGATGAGAGCGCGCTGAACGAACTCATTCCGCTCGTCTACGAAGAACTGCGCCGGCTGGCCAAGAGCTACATGCGCCGAGAGCGCCCCGGTCATACCCTGCAAACCACAGCTCTGGCAAACGAAGCCTATCTGCGGCTCGTGGACGCACAGAATGTCCGGTGGCAATCGCGCGCCCATTTTTTCGCCATCGCGGCGCGGGTGATGCGGCAGATCCTGGTGGACTTTGCGCGCGTCCGCCGCTCCGCCAAGCAGGGTCAAGGACTGGAGGCGGGACCGCTGGACGAGGCCCTCGCCGTTACCCCGCAGCGGTCCACCGACTTGGTGGCTCTCGACGATGCGCTGAAATCCCTCGCCCGGCTCGATGGCCGCAAGAGCCAGGTGGTGGAAATGCGCTTCTTCGGCGGGCTCACGGAAGAGGAAACCGCGGAAGTCTTGAAGGTTTCGGAGAAGACGGTGCGGCGCGATTGGAACCTGGCCAAGGTGTGGCTGATGCGGGAGCTGAGCGGGAGAAGTGAGCATGGAGCCTGAACGCTGGAGGCGAGTCGAGGAGGTGTACCATTCCGCGGCTGCCCTTCCGGCCGCCGACCGCGCTGGATTCCTGGACCGAGCCTGTGGCGGGGATGGCGCCTTGCGCCAGGAAGTTGAGTCGCTGTTGGCCCACGAGCCGGCAGCAGGAAAGTTCATCGAAGCTCCTGCCATCAAAGTTGCAGCAGGGTTGCTCAGCGCCACAAATACTAACAATCCAACTCCATTCCGGGTAGGGCAGCGAGCTGCGCACTACCGGGTGCTGTCGCTGCTGGGGAGCGGCGGGATGGGCGTGGTGTATGAGGCGGAAGACACCAAGCTGGGGCGTCATGTGGCGCTAAAGTTCCTGCCGCAAGAGTTGGCCGACGATCCTGGCGCGCTGGAGCGCTTTCAGCGGGAAGCGCGTGCTGCCTCGGCGCTCAATCATCCCAACATCTGCACGATCTATGAAACCAACGAACACGAGGGGCAGCCGTTTCTGGCTATGGAGCTGCTGGAAGGCAACACCCTGAAACACCTGATTAACGACCGGCCAGTGGAAACCGAGCGTCTGCTGGAACTGGGGCTACAGATTGTGGACGCCCTGGAAGCGGCGCACAGCCAGGGAATCATTCATCGGGACATCAAGTCGGCCAATATTTTCGTGACCCAGCGCGGGCAAGCCAAGGTGCTGGATTTCGGGTTGGCGAAGCTCCTGCCCAAGCCGCGCCGTATGGCGGAGCATGCCCTTTCCACGCAGGGGAGCACCCTGGCGAAGGAAGAGCACCTGACCAGTCCGGGCTTGGCGGTAGGCACAGTGGCGTACATGTCGCCGGAGCAAGCGCGGGGGAAGGAGCTAGACGCGCGCGCGGACCTGTTTTCCTTTGGAGTGGTGCTTTATGAAATGGCCACGGCCACACTACCGTTTCCAGGGGAGACCTCCGCGGTGATCTTCGAGGGCATTCTGAGCCGCGCTCCGACGGCCCCGGTGCGGCTGAATCCCGAGTTGCCGCCGGAACTGGAACGCATTATCGACAAAGCGCTGGAGAAAGATCGCGACCTGCGCTATCAGCACGCATCGGAAATGCGTGCAGACCTCAAGCGCCTGAAGCGCGATACGGACTCAGGACGTGCGGTCGCGGCGGAAGGCGTAGCGCGTGGCTCAGCACCAGCTCGGAAGAGCGGTGCGATGCCAGGCGGCACATCATCGGCGGGGATGGCGTCGGTCCATGGCGACAGGTCCGATTCGCAGATCATCGCGGGCATGGTGAAGCGCCACAAGAAGGCCATCATTGCATTGGCGGCAGGCGGCGTGGTGATTGCCGCTGCCCTCATCTATGCCCTCTACCGCACCTCCTTCCATCCGCCCGCCCCGCCCCCCGCCTTGGAATTTACGCACGTGACGGGCAGCGGCGACGTCCAACAAGCGGACATCTCGCCTGACGGCAAATACGTGGTATACCTGCGGGAGAGGGCAGGCAAACAAAGCCTCTGGCTGAAGCATCTGGCCACGGACAGTGACGTTCAAATCGTCACCCTGGCCGAGAATACCTGCTCCGGCGTGGCCTTCTCTCCCGATGCCAACTTCGTCTACTTTGTCCGCCAGGATCGTGTGAAACCCAACGGCGACCTTTACCAGGTGCCGTTCCTGGGGGGTACTCCCCGAAAGATGCTGGCCGGGATTTCCGGCGCGCCGGCATTTTCACCCGGTGGTGATCGGGTCGCTTTCGTAAGGCACACACCTAGCGAGGATAGCGTCTTGACGGCCTCGCTGGATGGCTCTGGCGAGCAGGTGTTGGCGTCCTATAAAGCGCCAGAAGAAATTGACCCGTATCGAGTCGCGTGGTCGCCGGATGGCAAGACCCTCGCCTTTGCTCACTCGGATCCCCTGCCAGTCGTCGCCACAATCGATGCGAAAGGCGGTTCGCCGCAGACAATTGTTGGCTGGTGGTCGAGAGTGCTGGACCTTACCTGGCTGCCCGGAGGCCGTCACCTGCTGATTGCTGGCTGGGGAGGGGGGAATACATCACAGCTTTACGAAGTCTCACTGGAGGGAGGTGAAACCCGGCGGCAAATCACCTACGACGTTTCGGACTACTGGAGCATTCGGGCAAGCGCGGACTCAAAAACGCTGTTAAGCCTGCAACACCAGACTGTTGTCACCGTACAGGTCGTCATCCCCGGCAAGGAATCCGAAGCCCAGTCCTGGAGTGCTGGGAACCAGAGCTGGGACGGGTACGTTGGTCTGGCATGGACACCGGATGGGAAAATCGTCTATTACTCCCAACCTAACGCACGCCCGAGCATTTGGGAGATGAGTGCGAACGGCTCAAACCCCCACTTGATTAACAACGGAATAAAGGGTTCCTTCATGCCCACCGTCTCTCCCCGTGGCGGCTTCATGGCATTCTATCGGTATCAAGATGATGGCGAAAACGTCTGGCGCATGGACATGGACGGTACCAACCTGAAGCAGCTAACCCAGGGTAAGCAAGACTTCGACCATGCCATAACGCCGGATGGCAACTGGGTGGTCTTCACCCGTACCCAGGGCGGCAAGGACGTTCTGATGAAAGTTCCGAGTGGGGGCGGCCCAACGGCCCCGTTGATGGAGAACGCGCACTCGGCAACGATTTCCCCCGACGGCAGATGGATTGCCTGCGCATTCTCTCCCGGCCAGAATCAGCCCGATAACCTGGTGGTGGTCCCGTTCGAGGGCGGCCGACCCGCCAAGGTTTTCCCGCTGCTCGCTGCTGTCAATGGTGCCGACTATGGCCTTCATTGGACTCCCGATGGCCACGCCATCTCTTTCGTCAACAATGTAAATGGCGTAAGTAACATCTGGGAACAGCCGGTGGCTGGCGGCCCGCCGAAGGCTGTGACGCACTTCACGTCGGACAAGATTTTCTGGTTCGACTGGTCTCGTGATGGGCGGCTGGCCCTCTCCCGTGGGACGGAACCCACTGACGCAATGCTGATCAAGAATTTCCAATGATGGGCGTGTGCGTCCTTCTCGTTAATTGCCACACCCCCCGGCCGCGGGGTTCGTGGGTCTAACCAAACCAAAAATCGATCAGAATCGTACCGAAACCCCGATAGAGTGCAGATCAGCGGACCTGTAATCTTCTTATCCCTTCAAATCGTACTTGCCCCTTTCTGGAGATATCTAAATTGAGAGGAAAAGGACGACAGCCGGTGAAAATTTTGCTGATGTAGACTGCCGAGCGCTCGAGGCCCTGACCGGAATCCGGGTGCGACGGCACCAGCGCAGGGGTACGCGTTGTCGGCGCCCCTCTGCGGCTCCTGGTGCGCCCGTCACGATTCGTGTTTGAATGTTCTTAACCTGGTTGATGTTCCCATGTTAAGAACCGTATAGGAAGCTGAACGGCGCTACCGCCGCGCTACGCCCACTTCGGCCACGCCAGAAACGGCTCGTGGGCTTGCTTTTTCCGCTGATTATCGGGCAGTCTGTCGCCCTCGACGCTAGGATTGGAGGCCAAATTGCCAGTTTAATAGTTGGTCGGGTAAAATCGCGCATCCGCGGCGGGTTAGAATACTCGCTCCCGCGGGCTGGAAGTCGCGAGAGGAAGAGACGAATTGACCCCTTTGAAAGCCGTACACAGCGACATTTTATCGATGCCAATCAAGCCAGCTCACCAAAATGGAAAAACATCAAAAAATGAAGGTTGCTCCCAATAAGTTGATGAAAACAAACCGAAAAATATCGGACAAAACGGATCATCCCAATGAGTGTATGAAAACAAAAGAGTTATACAAAATAGC
>CAZCVY010000375.1:0-5208 GCA_964501985.1 uncultured Acidobacteriota bacterium
AACTTGCACTGCCCGGATGGACACGCGATTGAAGCTCCGCAAGAGTAATGGGCTTGCGCGGCCGATCAGAGGGTTTATTATGGGCTACGAATTCTCCTGCAAGAATTGCGGAGCGAAGGATTTCAAAACTCTTACCAAGCCTGAGACTTTGGATGAATACATGGGTGCCATCTGCACCCACTGTGGAATGACTGTCACCGAGGACGTTATCGAGGCTGAGCGAATCAATCTTACCGAGAAGTTCAGGCGGGAAGGTTTCGATGCCTTCTGGAAAAACCTGAACAAGTAATTCAGCTAGTTCCTTGTACTGCCGCTCAACTTCCGATAGGTCAAATGATAATGAGCATATCGGCACCAACCACGACCCGACTTGCACCCCCTGGGCGCATCGCGACGCCATCAAGAGATGGGAGGCGAAACTTCGCCCCTGCCACACCCAGCAACACAAGAATGTAACAGTACCACATTTCCTCCCGCGTGGCTGCGGGTTTATCACGAAGTTTCTCCGTAGCGGCGCATTAATCTCTCCATTTCCCGGTGGCGAGGGCATATCGCCACCTGTCGGCGTAAACCCCCGAAAGCCTGCTTCCGCGTCTCCTGCGCGACAGTCGGCGGCGCGGGCTCACTAAATTTGGACTGAGGAGGAAATTTAGGTCCGTCCGCCCTCTGTGGCTCTTCTCTTGAATATTGAATTTTGAATCTGTGATCGATTCTCCGCGGGTGGTGCTGGATGTCGCCCCGCACGGGGCTCACGTGCCCCGCCGCTTGCGACCTGTCCCACGGCTGGCTCGCCGTGGGCAAACATGACAGCGCCCCCTTCGCGGGCATTGCGCTGCTCCTCGGCCTCAAGTTAACGCTTATGGGCGATGCAGGGGCTTCGTCATTTCGCTTTAGCGCTTGACAACGATTGCCGACGGGCTCCCTACAAACTATGGTGACAGATGCCCACGTAGCGCGGGCATCCTGCCCGCTGTCTCGGGAGCGTCCCGCTCCCGCCAAGCGTGGGCAAGATATCCACGCCACAGCGGGCGGGACCCCGATTCATCGGGGCAGGCTGCCCGCGCTACAAAAGCGGTTCTGTTTTCCCACGGCGATTCACGTTGCGGATGACGCATACGAAGTTTAGTGCGAGGATAGGTTTCCACAACCCGAATCGAGACGAGATGGCTCAGAAGAAAAACGAGAGTTATATTCACCGCCTTCGCCGGATCCACTTACCCGCCGGCACCGTCGAACTCGCGAAATACCTTATTGGTAAGACGCTGGTGCATGATACTGGGGCCGGCAGAGTGAGCGGACGGATCGTTGAAACCGAAGCTTACGTCGTGGGCGACGCCGCGGGACATGCCTATCGAGGGATCACACCGCGAAACAAGTCTCTGTTTCTCGATCGTGGGCACGCGTATGTTTATCGTGCCTATGGCTTGCATTTCCTGGTGAACGTCTCGAGCGAAGTTCGCGGGGTGGGGGCCGGCGTCCTGTTGCGCGCTGTCGAGCCGCTCGATGGAATCCATCTCATGCGCCTTCGCCGCCCTCAAGCGTCCTTGATCGACCTTGCTCGAGGCCCGGGGAGACTCACCGAGGCAATGGGCATTGGCCTTGAGCACTACGGCCTGGACCTGTGCGCCGCCGGCCCACTGTGGCTTGGCGACGCCGTCAGGCCGGCGGGCGAAATAGGCACGAGCGTAAGGATCGGAATTTCGAGAGAAACCGAGCGCTTGCTCCGGTTCTATGAAAGGGGTAGCCCTTACGTGTCTGGACCCAGGCGGTTAGGAGCCTGAGGGATAGTTCGAACCCCGGCCGCCCGGAAAAAAAAGTACTTGACACCTTTGAGCTCCCTCGGCTACCTGGCGCGAGTCGACACGTCGTCCTGAAAGTTGCCTTAGTATGGGATGAATGTGTTTGTAGGCCGAATTTGCCAGCCGGAAATCTGAAGTCGGCGGATACTAGCTTCTAGCCTGTCGGCGGGCACTTCGGCGGTTGCGTGATGACGTCTTATTAGACTTCACCCACCCATGTACACCACGAGCTGTCGCTACAACTTCCTTGGATGCGTCGCGATACTCGTTTCGCATTGCGGCTGCCACTTGGTGTGCCGCTTCGCCGAGGTCCCGCATGATTCGCATTGATGCTTTCGACTCCGGCTTCTCAGCGACCAACGCCAACAAGCGGGGTAGCGCGGAGGTAGCGCCGTTCAGCTTCCTCCGCGGTTCTTAAGATGGGAACATCAACGACGTTAATTAGGTTCTTAACATGGTAAACGTCCACTTTTTGTGAATATGCGGCTACGGCGATCAAACCCAGACCTGCGGATCGTGGCAGGAGGAAAGCCGCAGACTTTCTGAGATGCGAGTGTCTGCGCTGCCCCCCTCTCTTTAGGCTTGCGGAGCTTTAGAGTGCGGCAGCTTGCTGCCGCTTTCTCACCGCCCAGCTTGCTGGCTGGGGCTCCACTGCACGGCCTGGTAGCAGAGAACGGCGCGCGGCTGCGAAATCCCGCGAGCAAGCTCGCGGGGAGGAAAGCGGCAGCAAGCTGCCGCACTCTAAAGCTTCGCGCGCACTTCTCGGCGAGGGGGAGTAACGGGGTCGCGGTAGAGGAACATCGGCGCTACAGTCCCGCCTCTCGGGTGGTTCTACATTCCGCGTTTTCGCAATTGCGCGCCGGCCAGGCGGCGGTGCCAGAACTCGCGTGCGCTGGTCCAATTCCACAGAACAAAGTGGGCGGCAATCATTACGCCGACCACCACGGCGAGATTCTGGGGAACCTTCAGGATCGGTTCAAGTCCGGCCGGAGTGGGATTGTATCGAAATCCTTCGAACTTCTGAATGGCGAGAGCCGATGCGAATCCCAAAAGGGGTAATCGAACGAGGTGACGCGGAATTCGGTAAGCGGAGTAGCGCGCGAGCACGTGTTCGTAACGGCTCGCGATCCAGAGAACCACAGCCCCCGCGAGCGCGCCGGCGACGACGCATAATCCGGGATCGGTCACACCCATTTGCGGCAGCAGCGGCCGCAAAAGGGGAATGGAGTACATCCAGGTGAAAAATCCGGTAAGAGCGGAGAGCGGGTAGAGGCACACCCAGAGTTCCCAAAGTATGCCCACGAAGATCAGATTGAAAAAGAAGTCCCCGCCTCCCGACCTTCCCAGCCTCAGCACCGCCTGCCCGAACGATACTCCCTGGCCGTACGGCACGGGGGAAGGCATCGGAGTCGGAGTCGTGGCCGGCAACCAGCTCGGAGTTGATATCTGTTGGGGGTCCTTGGGGGGTTCGGGCGACCCGGGCCCACCCGGAGGTCCAAAGGGATAAGGGTTGAAGGGGTTCTTGTAAGGATTATCGCCCACCACGCCTCCTGCGCCGCGAATTGAGGCCCAATTTTTTTGGCGGATGCAAAAGTATAGCGTCAATTTGTCGCAATGGCTACATCGATCCTTTCCACATCGATCCTTTCCCGCCGGGAATGCGACCTGCTCTGCTGGACGCTGGCGCGCCGCGGGTGCGGTCACCCGCGCTACTAAGACGTGGTCCGGATGCCTCTGAGGCACCGGGCAACATGCGCGCTACAAGCTGAGGCCCGTCGGGGGGGCGAGTAAACCGGCAAGATGCCCCGCGTCGTGGGGACACTCACGTCCGCTCTCCTTGGGTTCGCCGAGCTTTAGAGTGCGGTAGCTTGCTGCCGCTTTCTGACCAGCCAGCTTGCTGGCTGGGGCTTCATTGCACGGCTTGGTAGCGGGGAACGGGGCGCGGTTTCGAAATCCCGCGAGCAAGCGCGCGGGGAGGAAAGCGGCAGCAAGCTGCCACACTCCAAAGCTCCGCAGGCACTTCTTCGCGGGAAGGAGTAGGATGGTGGGTTGGGCGCGGCCTATTCAAGCCGAAAATGTCCGATCCAGAACCTTGTCAAGGAGGCGCGTGTGGACGTTGGGTTACCGAAAGAAGTCAAGGACAATGAGTACCGGGTGGGCCTGGTCCCGTCTGGAGTTCATGCTCTGGTTGAAGATGGAAATCGCCTTTGGATACAGAAAGGTGCGGGGGAGGGCTCGGGCTTCGCCGATGCGGAATACGTGGCGGCTGGCGGAAAAATCCTCGACGGCGCCGACCAGGTTTACCAGCGGAGTGAGATGATCGTCAAAGTGAAGGAACCCATCCCCCAGGAATATCCGTTGCTGAGAAAGGGGCAGATCGTTTTCTCCTATCTGCATTTGGCTCCCGTGCCCGAGTTGACGCAGGCGCTGCTCAAGTCGCAAGCGACGGGTGTGGCGTACGAGACCATTCGCGACGCTCGCGGGGGGCTGCCGCTGCTCACTCCCATGAGCGAGATTGCCGGCCGTATGTCGGTGATCGTGGGAAGCTACTTCCTCCAGAAGGGGCACGGTGGCAAGGGGGTGCTGCTGGGAGGGGTTCCGGGAGTGTGTCCGGCGCGCGTAACCATCGTTGGCGGCGGAACCGTGGGAATTAACGCCGCGAAAATGGCGATTGGAATGGGCGCACAGGTGCTTATTCTTGATATCGATCTCGACCGCCTGCGGCACTTGGACGACATCTTTTTTGGCAGGGTCGAGACAAAGATTTCCAACGCTTACAACGTTGCCGACGCCGTAAAGGCAGCCGATCTGCTGATTGGTGCGGTGCTTTTACCAGGCGCGAGCGCTCCCAAGCTGGTGACGCGCGCCATGATCTCCAGAATGCAGGCCGGTTCGGTCGTGGTGGACGTGGCAGTCGACCAGGGAGGATGCATCGAGACCACCCGGCCAACTTCTCACAGCGACCCTGTCTTCATGGTCGATGGAGTGGTGCATTACTGCGTCACCAACATGCCGGGAGCGATGCCGCGAACATCAACAATCGCATTGACCAATGCCACGCTCCCTTATGTGCAAAGAATCGCCGCGCTGGGTTTGAAGGGGGCAATTCAGGAAAATCCGCTCCTCAGGGGAGGAGTGAACACCTACGCCGGACACGTGGTCTGCAAGCCCGTGGCGGAATCACAGGGACTGGAATATTCGGAGGTGTTCGACTGAACCACCGTGCCTCCGAGAGGGGAAGACGTCAAGTACCCCTTCCCTGCATCAGGAGCCAACCGCTCAACCGCGCCGTAGGGCCAGGCCTCGTGCCTGCCCACCCCGGGGCCGGTTCGACCCCCGATTGGGCGCCCACGAGTGTTCTGTGTCAAGACATCCTTTACAGCGTGTATCAGGACATCCTTTACACTTG
>CAZCVY010000376.1:0-5130 GCA_964501985.1 uncultured Acidobacteriota bacterium
AAATGCACAAGAAATGAAGGTTCATCCGGGGATGTTGATGAAAACACGGAACCGGCATTAGCCGAGCGCGACACAGGGACAGAGTCCGAAGCCCGGGGTCCGGAGTCCGAAGTCGAAAACACAGAGTCCGAGGTCGGAAATGGCCGGTCGGCGGCGGTCGGACAGTCCGTCGGCTGCGACGGAATACCCGAATCGAGGCTTCGAACTTCGGGGCAAAGGGGCGGCGAGGCCGGAAAGCGTGAGGTGGAGACCGAATGCGGCCAGCCGGCGGACGTGGAGCGCGCGGCTGCCCTGGGTCACGCGGCATAACGAGTGGCGATTGTGGGCCTATACCCCGTAAGCGTTAACCTAACGCAAACGCCTCGTCCCCGGGAGGGGCCGAAGGTTATTAACCAGGGATGAGACCCGTGGGAAGCGGGCCAGAGGGACGGTCGACCCCGACGGGGTCGAAAATCTCGCCTTCTCGTCCGTAGGTTTCACCGACGGCCGCTGATCTTGTTCCCCTTCGGGGAACTTCGCGGACTTTGACGTGGGCTGCGTGCCCGCGGCGCGAGCGATTTTCGTGCTGGTCAATGTGGTATACTCGGCTGCGCATAGGTCGGAGCTGCGCTCTGTGCCTTCTCGAAGATACTAATCAAGAGGTCGTCATCATGAAAGGTCACTTTCGCGCTCTCATGATCCTGACGGGTTTGTGTTGTTTGCCCACGATCTTGGTGGCCCAGTTCAACCCCGGCCAAGGCTCTTACAACGCTGGAATTGGCGACGTTAACCAGGGCTACATGAACCAACGGGCATGGGTCGTTGGCGGCAAGGTGGCGACCTTGGATGGCACCCCTCTCGCGGGTGTGAAAGTGTCGGTGCAGCCTACCGTCGCCGCTGAATTCCGGGTTCTCACCACCGATTTCCAGGGAAGATTCCAGACGACGTACCAGTTGAACGCAGAATTGTCAAAGGACTTTGGTGTTGTTTTGGTCGTGAACCAAAAGGGCTATCAGAAGGCGCAAGCGGTGGTTGATTATAATTCCGTGCAACAGAACCGCGCGATCCCCATTACGCTGCGCGAGGCCAAGAGCGACGCCAAGCTGCTCTCACAGGATGAGATGATGGCAGCCGTGGCTCCTCGGCTGAGGAAGCTCGGAGCCGCTGACGGCCTTACCTCCAAGAGCGACAAGGACTACGCCCGTGGCGTCGAAGAGTTTCTGGACCGCGGCCGGTCGGATCGGGCGTTGCCTTCTCTCACCAAGGTTGTTGCGCATGACCCATCCTGTGTTGGATGCAGAATGATGTTGGGGCTTGCCGAGCTCGACTCGGGCGACTGGGACGGCGCTAATCGGAATTTCTCCCAGGCAGTTGATGACGTTAGAAAGGCCACACACACCAAGGCTGGTGAAAAGATCAACGCCGCTGACGCGAAGCTTGGTGGCGGGCGTCCGGAGCCGGCATTGGCCCTGGGGGTCATGGAAAGCTGGAGGCACCAATACGACCGGGCCGCGGCGTTCGAGATTGAAGCTCTCCAATATGCTCCCCAGGACCCGCTAGCCTTGCAGGAAGCCGGCCGAGCGGAGTTGCTCCTCCAGAATTGGGATACCGCGAACGCATTCCTCGCCAAGGCGGAATCCGCTGGGGCGGGTCAAGACACGGCGTTACTGCGGGCGCAGGCACTGCTCGGGGGAGGGAACTTCGACGGTGCGAATGTTGAAATGATGCGCTACTTGAATGGGCGGAACATCAAGACCATGCCCCTCACGGTTCGCGAGGTATGGTCCCAAATCGCCGAAAAGAAGAAGATCGAGGTTGTTTACGTTAAGGAGAAACCGAAGGCCAACGATCCCATCGATTACCTTCACCGCCCAATCACGGGACTTCAAGATTTCGTGCCGGCTCAGGATCAAACTCCATTGGCCGCGGTTCTGACCGAGGCCGGCAAAAGGGTGGAGTTGTACTTCCGTGATTTTCCGAACACAGTTTCGCTGGAGCAAATTCATCAGGAGAAGCTGTCCCGTAAGGGCAAAACTGGTGCGACCCTGGAACAGAAGTTTCACTACATCTGTTTGACTCCCACCGAAAACGAGCAACTCGAGTTCACCGAGTATCGTGCCGACCTCTCTGGCGAAAAGGGCCAACCCCAGGGATTGCGCGACGGCTTTATGCTGACGTCGGGATTCGCGTCTGCGTCCATCCTCTTCCATCCGCTCTACCAGGCAGATTCCGTCTTCCGCTATCTGGGAAAACAGAAGATCGACGGGCGTGACACGTTTGTCCTTGCGTTCGCCCAGAAGCCGGAGAAAGCGCGAATGTACGGTCAATTCAAGATGGGTGATACCAGCATGCCAACCTTTTCTCAAGGGTTGGCTTGGGTGGATGCCGAGAACTACGCAATAATTCGCATGCGGACGGATTTGCTGAAGCCCCTCCCTGAAATTCGCCTGGAGAAGGAAACTACGGACATCGAGTTCGGCGAGACTCACTTCAAGTCGATAGCCGACGGATTGTGGCTGCCACGCGAGGTGAAGGTCAACGTGAGTTGGAACGGAAAGAACCTGCTCAACAAACACACCTATTCCGACTTCCGCTTCTTCAATGTGGGAGCTACTCAGAAGATCGGGAATCCCAAAGAGGCGGGGGGTACGACCCCGCAACAACCATCGTCGCAAACTCGAAACTAAGCAGTAGGCTAGCCGAGGACTTCGCTGATTCTGCCCAGCAACAGGGCGGGCATAAGCGGGTGCCCCTCGAGCGACTGCCCAACAAGAATCTCGATGGACGGATGCTTCTGTTTGGCGGCGTCGATGAGCCGAGGCAGGTCGCGACGCAGGTGAAGGCCCGTGGTCAGAAAGTAGGGCACCACGACAAGACGTTTGATCCCGGCGTCAACGGCTTCACCCACGGCGGTCGCGAGGTCGGGTCGTCCGTCTTCGAGAAAGGCAGCGCGCACAAAGTCGTGCGGCCCGGAAGCCTTGATTCTCTCCGCTAGATCGTGCACGCCGCGGTTGGCGTCTTCCACGGGGCTTCCGTGTGCGAACAGTAAGATGCCGGTCTTCACGTCACGACCCACCGCGAACCACGATTGTGCCCGTCAGCTTTCCATTTCTTCGCCCGCGGGCAGAAGCACCGCCGCAGCGCCGTAAACTCCCACGTTGGTTCGAAGCTTGGCAGGCAATACCGGAGTCTCGGATGCAGATTGGTTAATCGTATGGCGTGGGATCGTCAGCCGGATTTTATCGAACAGCGGCTTGCCGATATGTGAAACGCCACCGCCAATCACTATGGCTTCCGGGTCAAAGAGGCTGATCATTTGAGCCAGCCAGAAGCCGATCAGAAAGCCGGTCTCATCGAGAATGGCCTTGGCGACAATATCGCCTTTGCTGGCCGCCTGCTGAATAATCAGGGGCGTGATTTGTTCGGCGCGGCCGTGAGTCAAGTCGCGCAGCATGCTGGGCGTACTGTGCTCCTGTTCGAGCATCACTCGCGCGCGCCGGGCGATGGCCGGACCCGCCGCAAGGGATTCGATATCGCCGTAGGTTCCGCAGCCGCACCGGTAGGCGCTGCGATAATCAATGGAGACGTGCCCGCCTTCCCCGGCGACTCCATTCTTTCCATGATAAATCTTCTTGTTAATGATGATGCCGGTTCCGATGCCCGTGCTGACGGTGACATAGAAGACATCCTTGTAGCCCACCGCGGCGCCGAACAACACTTCCGCCAAGCCCGCGGCATTGGCGTCATTCTCCAGCTTGGTCGGCAAGCCGAATTCTTTCGTCACCATCTTCGCCAATTGGATGTCGCGCCATCCCGGCAAATTGGGAGGGTTCAGGACTACCCCCGTTTTCGGGTTGAGCGGACCGGGTGCGCAGATGCCGATGCCACCCACGTTTTGCTTGCCTCCTGCCGCGCGCACGAGGCGGCCGATCAGGTGAATGACCTGGGCATAACTCTGGCGAAACCCTTTCTCCGCATACGTGGGCACGACTTGCGATTCTACCAGCCGTCCCTTGAGTGTTACCAGTCCGCCTGCGACTTTTGTGCCGCCCACATCGATGCCTATGATGACCTGCCCCATAAATTAAGATCTCCCTTCGTAATGATCCGGAAGGCCTCCCGGAAAGGGCAGAGTATATCGCAAGCTTGCAGTTTTCGGGTAATCATCCACAGATTACGCAGATTACACAGATTAAGAAAACGACAAGGAGGAATCAAGGACAGAGCAGGAACAAGTGGAGTAACGATTCTGAAACGAATCGGGTTCAAACCGCATTCGGAGACTCGGAACCAGCGGGTATCAAGGAGTGCCGAGGCATTAGCGAGAAGGTTGTGGACTCCAGCGCTCTGTAGCCACCTACGAGCGCATGCATTTTCTCTCCAGCGCTTTTTCTCCCTTCCCCCGTCTGGCCTGTCCTCGTTCTCTCCTGCTCTTGTTCGCGCTGCCGTGTCTTCTCACGCGTGTTTCTGCTCTCATCCTGTTTTTCTCTCTGGTGTCTTTCCCTTACCCCTCCTCTTTCTCTCGGGCGTTTTTCGCACCCGGCCTTTTTCTCCCCTCTTGTTAAATCTGTGTAATCTGCGTAATCTGTGGATTATGTCCCGCGGACGCGCTGCACGCTTATTCGAGGTTTCCGCCACTGACGTGGCGATCCCCGACAAGCTGTATTACCGCATCGGCGAGGTCAGTGAGTTAACCCGCACCAAGGCCTTTGTTCTGCGATATTGGGAGACGGAGTTTTCTTCTCTGCGGCCGGTGAAGGGCAAGTCGGGACACCGACTTTACCGGCGCAAAGACGTTGATCTGATCTTTCAAATCCGGCGCCTCCTCTATGAGAAGGGATTCACGATTGAAGGCGCACGCCGGTATTTGGCGAGCGAAGGTAAGCATCATCCGGAACAGAAGCCGTTGTTTCAATCTCCCGTAAACGTCGAGGAAATGAAGGCCATCCGGCAGGAAATGCAGACGATATTGACAATGCTTTCGCGGAAGTGCTAGCGTGGAGGGTGAGGTTCTGGGTGCTAGGGGCTAGGTGCCGGGGTAACGTCAAAACCCCAATCTCCCAGTCCCGAGTCCCCCAAATCCCAGTACCTGCTTTTCGGGACGTAGCGCAGCCTGGTAGCGCACTTGCTTGGGGTGCAAGGGGTCGCCAG
>CAZCVY010000377.1:0-5087 GCA_964501985.1 uncultured Acidobacteriota bacterium
GGGCACGGAGGGCGGAATTGGAGATTCCAGATTCAAAATTCAAAATTGGCGGGGCGGGCTGGCGCAGACCCTGTTCTTGGGGGTCTGCGATTTCCCGAAGGGACTTGTTGGAGCTTGAAAGGCAGGGGCGGCAAAAACGGACCGAAGGGCAGTGGCGAAAGCCGGGATTAGGGGTTGGGGGCTAGGGATTGGGGGCCGGCACCCGCGCACACCTCGCGCGGGATTGAAGATTCAAGATTCAAGAATGGCGGTCGCAAGCACAGGGCACGGAGGGCGGAATTGGAGATTCCAGATTCAAAATCCAAAATTGGCGGGGTGAACCCGCCGCTACGGGTCTAGCCCCTTCACAACATGCAACGTGCGAGCCGCAGTCAGCGATTTCCTGACTGTGGGCTCTCGTGATGTGCGAAGAAGAAAGACTCACGGTCAAGACGGCATTGACCGTAGCTACAGCCCCAACATTTTTCGTTTGGCGGCATCACCGCAGCCTGAAGACTCACGCCTCGTCCCAGGGGTTGAGAAGAACGACGCCGAGGCCGGCGAAGTCCTTGACGTTCCGCGTCAGGAGAGCAAGGCCGTTTTCAAGGGCCGTGGCGGCGATGACGGCGTCCACCACCTTCAGCTTACTGTCTACTGTCCTAACCGGGCCGCCTGCGCCCGCGCAATTCGATAGCTCATCCCGGGTTATTCCCGGACTCTTCCTCGTCGATACTGTGTCTTTCTGGCAGCATGCGTTGATGAAGGATGCGAGATACCAGGATGCCCCCTGCTTCAATCCGATAAAACACCACATGCCGGGCATGCTCCATGCGGCGCAAGCCGGGCCGGATGTGGTCGCAGAGGCGGCCTGACTCCGGGTGGTCCGCCAGGTGCTGGCAACAGGCTTCCAAGCCGTCGAGGTAGCGGAGGGTTTGGTCTTCGCCCCAGCGGTGCAGGGTGTAGACACCGATGTCCATGAGGTCGGCCTCGGCAAGGCGGGATAACCGGAAGGTCGGCACCCTTTAGCGCTTCTTTCGGGAAAGTTTAAGTGCCTGGCGGACACGCGCGAAGGAGTTTCCCCTGGCAACGTCGCTCGCATCGCCGGCGTCAATCGCCGATTTCAGCGCGGCTAGCTTGATCTCGTACTGCCGCTCTTTATGCTCCAGGGTGCGCAAGGCGGCGCGCACAACCTCACTGGCGTTTTCGTAACGGCCACTTTCGACCTTGGCCGCCACGAAGCGGTCAAGCGCGGCAGTCAAATTCACATTGCGCGTTGGCATGGGCGTTCCTTATGGGGTTATCGACCCCATGAGAGCATACCAGAATTGGCAAGGTTTGCCAACAGGGCGGAAGGGTCTCAGTTTTAATTCGTAGCGGCGAGTTTACCTCGCCATATGGCGGCGTAAAGCCGCCTCCACGTCAAACTGAGACACTTCCCGTCTCCCCGAACTCTTCCCCTTCGAGGAGGTTTGCAACCTTGCATGAGCCCAGGGTGCATTGCACCCGGCCGATGTCAGCCGTGCAACGCCTGATTTTAACGCCTTGGGGGATAAGGGGTTAGGGATTCGGGGTTAGGTGGGAAAGTACGGGGCATAACATCGAGTCGCGTAACCCGAACACCGTGTCCCGAGCGCCCCCCGCCTGCGAAAGCCTTCCTAATTTCTCCTTGAAGGCCAGATACACAGGACGCTTGGGTATTGAAGCCAAGGCCAAATTCGTGCAGACCCACAAAGAGGTGATTGAAAAAGAGTTGGCCCTCGCCGACTGACAGCAGGGGCGGGTTTTCAGTCCTCAGCTTTCAGTTGTCAGTATGAACACAGGTCGACAATCGAAATCGGAAACCAGAAACTGGAAATTCGGGTCGCTCAAACTCGATCGATTTCGAGTTTCCAGTTTCGAGTTTCCAGTTTCTGGTTTCCAGTTTCGACCTACACCTTTCTGCCCACCGCCGGCGCAATCATTCGCAGTTCCTTCATCAATTGTTCGAACTGCTCGGGGAAAAGGGACTGCGCGCCGTCGCTCAACGCTTTTTCCGGGTTGTTGTGGACCTCGATCAGCAACCCATCGGCTCCCGCGGCCACGGAAGCGCGCGCCATGGGCGCAACCTTATCGCGGCGGCCCGTTCCGTGCGAGGGATCAACCACTATGGGAAGGTGCGAGAGCTTCTTGATGACCGGAATGGCGGCAATATCGAGGGTGTTGCGCAAATAACTATCGAATGTTCGGATGCCACGCTCGCACAGCACGACGTTGTAGTTCCCACCCGCCATAATATATTCAGCGGAGAGTAGCAACTCCTCGATGGTGGCGGAAATCCCACGCTTCAGTAGTATGGGCTTGGCCACCTTGCCGAGGTCTTTCAGCAGATTGTAATTCTGCATGTTCCGGGCCCCGACCTGGAGCATGTCCACGTAATCGAGCATCATCTGAATCTGGCTCTGGTCCATAACCTCCGAAACCACACAGAGGTTGTGCTTGTCCGCGGCCTGGCGCATCAGCTCCAGCCCCTGGTGGCCGATTCCCTGAAAACTGTAAGGCGAAGTGCGAGGCTTGAAAGCGCCGCCGCGCAGGACGCGGGCGCCGTTTTTCGCCACCGATGCCGCGACGCTTTCAATCTGCTCGGCGCTCTCCACGCTGCACGGCCCGGCCATCACCACCACTTCGGCGCCCCCAATGACGACACCCCTGCCGATGTCCACCAGGGTCCCCTCGGGCCGGAAATGGCGGCTGGCGAGCTTATACGGGGCGGTAATCCTTACAACCTCTTCCACGCCCTCGAGCAACTCGATGTCGCGAGTGTCAAAATCCACCTTGGCGCCCACTGCCCCCAACACCGTGTGGCGCGCTCCGGTGGAGCGGTGGATATCGAACCCCATATTCATCAATTTATTGATTACACTTTGGATATCATCTTCCGTCGCGCCTTCCTGCATAACGACAACCATAGGAAATCACTCCTTGCTTGAGGAACTTCCGCCCTCCATGGAATGCCGCTCGAGCGAGCGCGCCTCGTCAATGATGCGTTCAAAGAGGCGGCGGATGGCGGCGTCGTCCAGAGGGCCTTCGTTCGCCTTCACCACGTTGCGCAGGATGTCGGCCTCGCGCTGCGGCTGCCACGCCGGCAGGCCGAGTTGTTTTTTCAGGTGCCCGATCTCCACCGCGCATTGCGACCGCTCGTTCAAAAGCTTCACCAGTTGCAGGTCAATCTCGTCGATGCGCTTGCGCCAGTCCGCCATGTCGCTCATGCGAGTTGATTCTCCGTCCCGGTGATGAGCCCGCGTACGAATTTCTCGATGGCCGCCGACCCTTGCTGGGAATAGTGTTCCTCAATGGCATGCACCACGGCGCTGCCTACCACGGCGGCATCGGCGTGCAACTGGACTTCACGGACCTGCGCCGCGGTCGAGACTCCAAACCCGATGGCGAGCGGCAGGGACGTGACCCGGCGCGCGCGCTCCGCCAGCGGCTGCACGCTCGCAGCGAGCTCGCTGCGTTCGCCCGTGACTCCGGTACGCGAAATCAGATATAAGAAGCCCGTCGAAAGATCCGCCGCACGTTTCAGTCGTGCGTCCGTCGAGGTTGGCGAGGCTAGAAATATGGTGTCGAGACTCTGCGCCCGCATCGCCTGGACATAACTGCCCGCCTCGTCGGCGCTCAAATCCACCACCAACGCGCCGTCCACCCCTACTTGCGCCGCGCGCGCCGCGAATTTCTCCAGGCCGTATTGCAGGAGAGGATTGAAATAGCTAAAGAGAATAATGGGAGCGCTTACGGTCTTGCGCCAATGCGGGAATTGCTCCAGGATTTTGCGCAGTGTCGTGCCGGATCGCAGCGCCCGCTCCGAAGCGCGCTGAATCACCGGGCCATCGGCCAAGGGATCGGAAAACGGCACGCCCAACTCGATCACATCCACACCCGCCCGCTCGAGCGCCAGGAGTATCTCGCCCGTGGCGTCCAAATTGGGATCACCCGCGGTCAGATAGACAATTAGTCCTTTGGCGTTTTTCGATCGCAGGTCGCGGAAACGGTCGGTGATGCGAGTTGTGCGTTGGTCAGCCATCTCCGGTCATTTTGACTGATAACTTTCCACGTGGGACATTCTGTCTGTCTGAAAATCCGGTGCATCCCTGTCGCCCAATAGCGTCCTGTAGCGGTCATTCGCACTTTATCCACAATCAACTATCCAAGCTTACAGAATTCCGGCGGATTGAAAAATCCCCAAATCCTTATCGCCCCTTCCCGAAAGGTTTACCACGATGACGCTCTCGCGCGGCATCGAAGGCGCGCGTTTGATGACCTCCGCAAGCGCATGGGCCGATTCGAGGGCGGGGATGATTCCTTCCACCCGCGCCAGGAGGCTGACCGCTTCCAGCGCCTCCTGATCGCTCACGTGGGAGTACTCCACGCGGCCCCGGCGATGCAGCTCGGCATGCTCGGGTCCTATGGCAGGGTAATCGAGCCCGGCGGAAACCGAGTGCGTATTCGAGATCAGGCCGTCCTCGGTTTGCAGCACGTAGGTGTAAGACCCGTGCAGCACTCCGGGCTTTCCCCCGTCGAAACGCGCCGCATGGTCACCCAGATTCCGGCTGCGGCCGCCTGCCTCCACGCCCAGCATTTTCACACTGGCGTCGGGAATGAAATCGAAAAAGAGCCCGATGGAATTACTTCCTCCGCCCACGCAGGCACAAAGCAAATCCGGGAGTCTCCCGATCTGATCCAGGGCCTGCCGTCGTGCTTCCTTCCCGATGATCCGATGAAAGTCACGTACCATCATCGGATAAGGGTGAGGTCCGAGCACCGATCCCATCAGGTAATGCGTGTTCTGGACGTTCGTCACCCAGTCGCGCATTCCTTCGTTAATCGCATCCTTCAGCGTCTTGGTGCCAGAGGAAACGGAAACCACTTTGGTGCCGAGCAGCCTCATGCGGAAAACGTTGGGAGCCTGCCGCGCCATATCTTCCGCGCCCATGTATACGACGCATTCCATACCCAGCAGCGCCGCGACGGTGGCGGTGGCCACGCCGTGCTGCCCCGCCCCGGTCTCCGCCACTAAGCGAGTCTTCCCCATCCGCCGCGCCAGCAATCCCTGCCCCAGGCAATTGTTGATT
>CAZCVY010000378.1:0-1551 GCA_964501985.1 uncultured Acidobacteriota bacterium
GGCGATAATCGGAATGAACGTCAAAGCTGTGCCCAAGTCGGGCTCCAAGGCCACTAGGGCAGCCGGTATCCCGACAAATATCCCTAGCTTTACCAAGTCTCCCCAAGTGACCGCCCTGATCCGCCGGTCGGCGAAGTAGGCGGCCACAACCAGTATTATAATCAACTTGGCGATTTCTGACACTTGGAAAGTCATCGACCCCAGTTGCAGCCAGCGCCGCGTGCCGGCAATAGTATGCCCTGCCACCAGAAGTCCGGCGAGCAGCAGAACAGAAATGCCGTAGAGCCAAGGGGTTTGCTCCAGAATCATGTGGTAATCGATCCGGCTTGCGATCAGCGCCAGCAAACTACTGATAATAAGCCAGTAAATCTGCTTCTTATACTGGCCGGCCAAGGGCGAATGGAGCGTGGTGCTGTAAATCTCCACAACCCCGATGGCGGCAATCGCCAGCGCCAAGCCCAGTAGGAACCAGTCAATGTCGGTTATCCGGAAACCTCGAGTCACTTTTGATTCCTTTTAGTGCTGCGCCAATGCCGACTTGGTTTGCCCGGGCGGAGTGGGCGCAGTCAACTGGCTGAGAACCCGCACCTGGCTCTCCATTTGATTGGCAGGTGTTTTGGGTCCAAGCTTCTTGTCGAAATAAGCCTTGATAACGTCGCGGACGATGGGCACGGCAACGGTCGAGTGTTCGCCTCGCATCACCAGCGCCGACACCACGATCTCCGGCTTTTCCGAGGGCGCATACCCCACGAACCAGGCCGTGTTCTTAAATTCGGAGCTCTTCGCGGACTGCTGCAAAGTCTGGCTGACCACTTGGGCGGTGCCGGTCTTCCCCGAGATGTCGATTCCCGGGCAGCGCGCGGCCCCTCCGGTTCCACCGCCTTCATTCACTACGGCCCACATGCCCGACTTCACGGCGGCGATGGTGTTCTCGCTCAAGGGGAAGTCATGCGGGGAAGAGTCAGGGGGATCGACTCCCAACGCGCGCAACTGATCTTGAAATGCCAAGTGGGGACGGTAAAAGACCCCGCCCATGGCGACGCCGCCGATGGTGTTTGCCAACTGAAGGGGGGTGGCCAAAACCGCGCCTTGGCCAATCGCCACGGAAATCGTCTCCCCGGCATACCATTTGTGTTTGAAACTACGCTCCACCCATTCCGGCGAGGGAATCAATCCCGACGCCTCACCCGGCAAGTCGATACCCGTCTTCGCGCCAAGGCCCAATCCCTTGGCGAAGTAATCGATCTTGTCGATCCCCAGCATTTTCCCCATGGTGTAAAAGAACACGTCGCAGGATTCGCGAATGGCGGAGTGGACGTTGACGGCGCCGTGGGCTCTGTGTTTTTCGAAGACCCAGTCATGATAAAGGTGGCCATAAATCGTGACGGCGCCCGCGCAGTTGACGATGAAATCAGGGGTTATCGTACCCGTCTCGAGGACGGCCGAAGCCATCACAATCTTGAACACCGAGCCGGGAGCAAGCTGCGCCTGAATCGCCTTATTCATGAGCGGCTTCATGGGATCGTTCGTGAGTTGCTCCCACTCTTTGGG
>CAZCVY010000378.1:1651-5075 GCA_964501985.1 uncultured Acidobacteriota bacterium
GCTTCTATACCGAACTTCCCGATCACATCGCCCGGTTTATAGGATGAGCCCAGCTTGGCAATCATCTCCTCGGGGACCTCACCCACATAACCCAACATCGCCGCCCCCACCTGGAGCTTGGGATAGAGCCGCTGCTGCACCTGAATCAGATCGAGTTCGGGATATTCCACGCGGTGAGACTCAAGGAAGGAAATATCTTCAAGCGACGCGGACTGCTTCAGCAGGACGGGTTGGAACCGGGGCAAGCTGGCAGTGCGCTCGAGTGTGGCGCGGAGCTCTACGGGGTCGAGTTGCAGCCCACGGGCAATTCCGGCGATACGGTCCGGCGAGAGGATGCCGGCAGACTCGCGCATCAGCAGCACGCTGAAAGCCGGAAAGTTGTCGGCCAGGACACGGCCCTCACGATCCAGAATGCGTCCGCGCGGGGCGATCACCGGAAGATTGCGGATGCGGTTGCGCTCGGCCAGATCCGCATACTGCCGGTGCTCGCCTATTTGCAACCGCCAGTATCCCACCAACAAGCCGAAGAAAGTTGCGGCAATGACATACTGAAGGAAAGCAATCTTCCACGCGGGAGGGCGTTCGTCACTGGCAAATCGGACTTCCATCCTTACCCATATCGCCGGGGTCGGTTTTCAGCGCGGGGGCCTCAGCTTATTCAAGTCGACAAGCGTGAGGCCACGGTGCAGTTACTCGGCGCCGGCGTTTCCTCACTCCATGACCGTACCACACTGCGTTTTCGGTGACAAGAAAACAACGGGTAACCCTCGCTCCATGGATGTGAGGTTAAGGCTCGGCGCTCTGCCGGGATCTCTCCGCCGTCATCAAGCTGGCAGGTGCCCGGCGAGCCACCCGACCGTTGGGCTCCAGGGGCATAGGTGTTGAATATGGCGTAGCACGGTTGACACCGGCCACGTGCAATGCACCCTGGAACATCCAAGGTTCTAAACTTCCTCGAAGCGGAGCTAAGGCGACCACGCATCCAAGTAACCGCCAACGATTAACGAGCGCCGAGTTATCCCGCTCCTCACGGGATCACTCAGCGGCCTTTGGTTCTTGCATATTCAAAAGCAGGTGGATGTTTATCGCGCTTAGAAAGGCGGTGTTGTGCGCTGCGCTCACAACTCCGCGGTTACTTATTGATCCTATTCTGGCGCCGCAGCGTTTGAGTTGTGCGATAAGACGGGACTGGAAGAGGGCCTTAGCAGACGGCGTTCGAGAACTGCTGCCAGGAGCGCAAGATTTTTGCATGCGAGACCTGATGATCGTCGGCACCGGAACAGCACATAGGCAAGGGCGCGCCTGTCGAGAAGGTATACCCACAGCGCTTTGAGGCTATGGCCTTCTCCATGAATTGCGGGCGGCTTCCCTCCCTTTAACCTTAGTTGCGGGCGCGAAGAGAGCATTCCGCGTACGGCATACAAGTCGCTGCCGACAACTGCGATGACACCCAATACGAAGAGATACAGCGAAATCCAACCATGCGCTCCAACAAAATTGAGGAAATTGACGACGAATCCCGAATGGCCGACTTCGAAGTTGTTGCGGAAGTGATCGAGCATGGACCAGAGGAGTCCGCCGGCTCCCAGGAGATATGCAAAGGGTTTTCGCGGCCTCCAGAGCAGCGCAAGGCCTAACGTCGCACCGGCAATGCTGGTCCAGATTTGGTGCCCGACGGTCAGCGAGGCTCCGCTGACGGCTGTAGTTGGCAGCCAGGAAACCGGATGCCACCTTCCGAAGTCATGCTGAATCGAGGCGTCCTCGACCAGTCCGAAGCCCGCGCCACTCGCGGCCGCGAGCAACAAAATATCACTCGCACCCCAGCTTCTCGCGCGGGCTCGACGCTGGCGCCAGAGATAAAAAACCACGGGCGCGAGCTTCAGCGACTCCTCCAGGAACGGCGTAAAAAGTTTCCGGCTGACGGCGTTGCCATTCGGCTCGATCATGGTGAATCCGGAGTCGATCAGCCATACCACCGTCATCATCGCCCCACCCAAACAGTAGAACGTGGCCACTTGATTGAGGCGGATCGTTCGCGTCGCGCTAGTGATGACGATCATCTCGACAAGAAAACCAAACGACGCCCATAGCGCGACGAGGCCCGCAGAACCTGTCTGGAAGAGCGTAAGGCTCATCCAAAAGGCCACGCCAGCCCAGAAGAGGCACACCCGGAAGGGAATCTGGCGGCCGGCTACACTGAAAGCCCCAGAGCTACCGGTGTGTTGAGCTGTGGCGATTTGCGGCACGATCCTCCAGGTGTTGAGCCCATTACTCGGGTTCCCGTCTGTTCAGGAACCCGTTCCGTCCCCTCAGTTCCCGGCGTCCCCTCCCGACGAGCCGTTTCCAGAATTGCTCTGCTGACAGGCCGTCAGGGCTTGCTGATCCGCCTTGAGCTTGTTTTGTAGGTCTTGCAGTTGCTGCTGAATCCCGTTGGGGCTGTTTATTGCGTTGAATAGCGAGTACCCTTCGTCGATCTTCTGGTTCATTTCACTCACTATGTTGGCGAACTGTGAATCCGCAGAGCTCCCGCTGGCAAGCGCTTCCAGTGCGGCCAGATCGCCCTGACAGGCTTGGAAAGACTGATACAACTGCGCAAGGGAACTGGAAATGCCGGCGGTGCCGCCTCCGCCCGACGCCGATGCCACGCTTTGGATCAGGTTTTCGATTGCTGTCAGAGCGCCTTGCGCTGCGACCCCATATTGCACTTGCGGCGCCAACGCGGCGGCTCGGGCTGCCAGTGCATTAATGGAAGGGTTAAGTGCATCCATCTGAGCTTGCATGGACTTGAGCTGATTGTTGAGCAGACCGATATTGGTTTGGTCCTGCTGTACATCGGCCTTTTCGGTCGCACAAGGATCGGGGTTTGGATTCTTCTGCGGCGTCGGGGCGCCTCCAGCGCCCGCACCGGCCCCTACTCCTCCTAGCGCCCCTAAACGCTTCACGTGATGGCCGACGTCGAGGAGTAAGCTGTGCAAAGAGGCGCCGTGGAGTGAGCCGCCGTGCAGCAAGCCCAGAGCCTTCAATACCAGGCCAACCAGAACCGGAAGAGAAACTCCCGCCAGCGCCCCAGCGACCGTCCTAACGATTCTGTGATGCAGAAGCCAGCGAAGCTTTTTCATACGGATGATCCCAGTTGCAATTTCATTCGATGCTCAAAGCTACGGACGTTTCATTGCCCCTGTGCGATCTCGGTCAAGCTTTTCCCGCTCCTTCTTCTTATAGTCTTTGTACTGCCCTTTAATGAGGATTGGTATCGTAATGAATGGGAAGGCGGCGAAGAGTAGCCCAGCCGGATTAAAGCCGAGATCTCCCCCATCCCCCGGCAAAAGAGTCAACCCGATTCCCAGAAACATAAAGACAAAGGACGCCATGGCTAAATTGAATCCGATGACAAAATACCAATCTTGCTTCGATGCCGTTCCTT
>CAZCVY010000379.1:0-5071 GCA_964501985.1 uncultured Acidobacteriota bacterium
CATTCGTGCATGATACGACCCATTCGCGAAGTATGAACCGTCCTAACCTCGGACGTAACGCTGGCTTCCAGCCGGCATCGAGCCGCCAAGCAAGAATCAGAGGACTAAGGGGCCTGGAACGCGTGTCCTTATTTTCCACGCAGGGTTCATTCACAGGAAGGAAAGGACGGCGCGTTCTCCGCACTGCCCCGACCGGCGTCCTAGCGCAGGGCCTGGAGAAGCGGGTGCAATCTGCCCTCATTGCGAAATCCTGTGAGCGCGGACGATGAATCTTTGGGGGGCGGGGCCGACAAAATAGAAGGGGTAACAGGTTACCAGGGTCAGAACGTCGTCCGCCGTAGCAGCCAGCACCTTGATGTCCGCGGGCCCGACGATCTGGGTCAAGTCCACGCGATAGCGGTAGGATCCGTGCAGGGTCGTCAAGGTGATTTCATCGTCCTTTTGAACATTACGGAGTCCGCGAAAAAAGGTGTCCCGGTGGGCCGCCAGTCCGACGTTGCCTGGAGATCCCGGCGGAGGCGTGCCGGGAATATGCCCGACGGCGTGGCGCAAAGTTTTTCCGTCGACGCCCTCCATAATCATTGCCCCGAGGTCGATGGAAGGGATCTCAATTCGTCCCAGGGGCGAGCCCGCCAGGCCATCGATGCCAAAACTCGCGGCGCGCGCGCGGTTCGCGTCCGCTGGGGTGGAAAGGGGAGGGGGGCCGGGGGGTTGAGTGCTGCGCGCTGACGTCTGTGCATTCTTGAGCGCGCGCTCAAAGCGCCAGGTTTGGTAGGCCTGAAAGGCCCACTTGTCGGTCATAACGATGGCGCAGTAGCTCAGTGCCAGAATGCCTACGGCAAGAAAGAAAAATCGAGCCCAGCGGAGCAACAACGCCAGTCGCGTCGGCTGTCGTTTGATTTTGAACATCATGGCTGGGTGCTCTGGCTGACCGCAACGGGAGCTTTGGCTGGGGGAGTCGAGGGGGCGAAGTAACCAGCACGGGTGCGAACGGTCAGCCGGCCTTCACCTTGCGCCTTTGCCTTCACCCGGATGACTCGATAAGCCCCATCTTGCTTTCTGTTCACGGGCGTATAAGCTAGCGTGTACTGTTGGCGAATATCACGGGCAATGCGCTCGCAAAGTGGGACGACGTCCGCCAAGGCCTCCGGGAACGAGGCAACGCCTCCAGTAGCGTTCGAGAGCTTCTTGAGCGCGTCGGGCTTTTTGTCGGGATCTTCGTCCGTGTAGATTCCGATGGTATAGATGATGGCGTCGGATTTCTCCGCCATGGCTAGAACTTGGTGCAAATTGGATTTGCTGGCGTTGTCGCCGCCGTCGCTCACCACAATGAGGACCTTTTTGTCCTGGTTACCCAACTTCAGGTGCTCAATCGCCACCGCTAAGGCGTCATACAGCGCCGTCTCGCCGCGCGTCTTGAATGTCGCCAGGGCAGCCTGCAGTTGCTCCCTTTTGTCGGTAAAAGGTGTGTCGGAGGGCAGGCCGAACGTAACGTGCTCGTTGAAATTGACGACAAACATCTCGTCCCGCGGATTGCTGGAGCGTGCAAAAGCCAACGCTGCGGCGATCACATCAGTCCGCTTGGCTGCCATGCTTCCACTATTGTCCAGAACCAAGCCCACGGTGACCGGAATATCTTCATGACTAAAGAAATCAAGCTGTTGCAGGGCTCCGTCCTCGTAGACCTGAAAGTCGTCCTTGCCGAGCCTCGAAACCAAGGCGCCTTGATGGTTCTCCACGGTCGCGCGCAAGACCACGCTCGCAACACTCACGCTGATCTTGAAGGGGTCAATTTGCCGCTGCGGGAGATCTGAGATGGCTTGCGGGAAAGCCACTCTGGGCAGAGCGAGCAGAAAAACCAGAGCGGCCAGACATTGGCTCGAGGTGGCTCGTTCCTTTGCTGTGCATGCCCACGTATGGAATGAATTCGTAGCCCCCAACGAACCGTACCTCCCGCAAGGCAACTGTCCGTATTCTCAAGGTTCGCGAGGTTCAGCCGTCCATCGTCCTATCAGCCAACTCGGACGAGATGCTAGTTCTCGCCACCACCGCCACGTGATGCCACCCGCTGTCCATAGCATGACGCACATCGCGGTCAGCGTAAAGAGAAACGTCCCACTGATCAATGCCACGAGCAAGCAAGCGGCAAATTCGAACATGATAGACAACATTACATCCTCAATTTCGGCAGCCCGTCGTCTCCCACTCGATTTCGATCGTTGGCGGAAGGCGGTCTTCTTGGAAGTTCAAGTTGGATCGTGAAGGGGGCGAAGCTGTGCGCACCCCCCCGGTCACGACTCGTCGCTCAGGCAAATTCCCCCGGACCCAAATGTGGCGGCCGAGGCATCTTCCCGGGGCCCTACGCGAAGAGTCTACGCAAGCCCGCGGGCAGCGGTGCAATTTGAGCCTGTAGCGGCGAGTTCATCCGTAACTTGACAGAGCAAATGGCGGCGAAAGACCGCCTCAACTCGGCTCAAACAATACGCTTCGAAAGAATCAGAAGCCCCGTAAACGCGCCCAGTGACAGTAACCCAATCAATCCCACAAGTGGCAAACGGCTGGCTGTTTGTGGCAGGGTTTCCGCTGCGGCTGGCTCGGTGACGGCCGGCTCTGCGGCTGCTGTTTCTACCGGTGGAGCTTGAACGACTTCCGTTACGGCTACCTCTTCTCCTGTAGGTTTAACCGCTACGACTGGCGCCGTTGCCAACGTCTCGACGGGCGCAGGCAGTTCGATCGGCGTGGCGAGAACCGGCTCGTTGACGATCTTGGCCAGTTCCAAAGCTCTCGTTTTGGGGTAGACAAATTCTTCGCCCCATTCTTTGCCGGGATAAAACCATGCGTGGATGGCTTCCGGCTGTCCTTCGCCTCTTTCCTTAAATGTCATCACCGTTTTGCCCGTCGCCCTCAGACGATAATTGGGGATGGCAAGGATGGTGGTGTACACATGGTCTTCGGCTTGGTTGAAGATTTGGACGATGTGGCGATCGGAAGAGGAATCGAGGAGCTTAAAAACATACGTCCCCGCCGGCAAGATCTGAGCACCAACACCGGGGACCTCGATGGGCTGGTCGAACGTAATAGTTGTTTTATTGTTCCAATCGTCTGCCTTGGCACTGGGTAGAACCGCTAGAACCACCAGGCTCAAGCAGAAAACGATGGCCGCTACTTTAAATCGGTACAACTTCTTCATTGGATTTACCTCGAAACTTTCGTGGGGCGTTCGATTCTGCCCCGTTCGCTTTTGGGTCGGATCGACAAATCATTCGACCTCCGCGTCCCAATTGAATCTGGCTTTTCACGATGGGACACTATGTTTATACCTTAGGATGAATTGCGCGTCTGTCCCGCATGGCTCACGCGATTGGTCTGAATTGCTCAGGGTTGTTAAAGGGAACTTCCCGGGCGGAACCCTGCGGGAAAAGCGCTATTCCATCGCGGCCAAAACTTCGTCGAGCGGCACAGTGGCGAAGGTTGCGGCGTAGTCAGACATCCCGTAGGGAATGATGAGTTGCCGTCCGTGCACGAGGCTGCCGCAGGAGTAAACCACGTTGGGCACGTAGCCTTCGCGCTCGTCCTGGTTGGGCTTGATAAGCGGTTCACGCAGGCGGCCAATGACTTTGGTCGGGTCGTCAAGATCGAGCAGGAAAGCGCCGATACAGTATTTCCGCATGGGACCCACGCCATGACTGATCACCAGCCAGCCGGCTTCGGTCTCGATGGGTGAGCCGCAATTGCCCAACTGGATGAATTCCCACGGGAATGATGGCTCCAGGACGAGTTGCATGGTGTGCCAGAAGTGCAGGTGGTCGGAAAACATCACGTAGATGTTTTCCGCGTCCTGCCGGCCCAGCATCGCGTAGCGCCCTTTGATCTTGCGGGGGAAGAGCGCCATGCCTTTGTTCTCGACGGCGGGGCCGTTAAGCGTGAAGAATTTGAAGTAGAGGAAGTCGGAGGTTTCCAGGAACTGCGGCAGGATCATCCTGCCGTCGTAAGCCGTGTAAGTGGCGTAAAAAGTCTCGGTACCGTCGTCGTCGTGAAAGAGCACAAAGCGAGCGTCCTCGATTCCGTTGCTCTGCGAGGGTGTGGAGGGGAATAACACGCGTTCGGACAAACGGGAGTCCGGCGGAAACTGCACTTCATAATTCGATTGCGCCAGCATTAGGGTTTGCCGGGCGACGGTTTTGGTTTCCTTGTCAGGCAGGTGGAGCCGCGCTACTTCGAGACTCACGCAGGTGCGCAGATCATCTAAAGTGAACGTGTCCCCCAGGCATTTGAGAACCTGTTCGTTAAAGCCGCCCGCCAGGCCGAGTTCCTGAAGCTTTCGTTGGAACAAGCGCTTCTCGTATATCGCGTTGGACACTTGCATCGGCTCGAGACTAAAACGGGTTGGCGTGTCAACCGTGATGTTGTTGTTGGCGTCCAGGAGGCCGGTGCGAAAGGTAATGGAGGAAATGTGCCCTTCCGCGGTGGCCCGCAGGCTGAGAATGAATCGCAGCGATCCGGGCGAGAGGCCAGACTGATCCGGGTGCGGCACGATCGAGGGATTAAATAACGCCGCGGCTTCGAGGGAAAACTCATGGGTGAAATATCCGCCCAGCAACAACTCCCGCTCTTCCGAAAGTCTCTGGCCATTGAGCAAATACGGCCGGACTTCCTCAAACTGCCGCTTGAAGAACTCTCGGACCTTGGGGTGGCGTTCGCCGAATTCAGCCAAAACCTGGTCCAGCAGAGAGTGGACTTCGCTTTCCGGAAGAGCCATGACTCGCGCGCAGATTTTGACGGAGCGCTGATCGCTCATGAGACGGAACGGCCGGGCCAGCACACGCGTACGGTCCGGTTGCAACGAGAGGTTGGTGCGATGGAGGTTGATAGTTTTCATGGGATGATCGAGGCTAAGATTCAGGTTCATTGAACACCGCGACCGTGTTTTGCATCAATTTCATTTCGGCGAGCGACAAGAGGAAGGCCAGGGTTGATTCGGCTCCCTGGTTCATGTTGATTCGATCCACGTGCAAGGCGTCGTGGCAGCCGCCGGTGTTGACGGAATGAACTTCCAGGCCGAGGTCGTTCC
>CAZCVY010000380.1:0-5058 GCA_964501985.1 uncultured Acidobacteriota bacterium
CGGCGTGCTGACGCCGCCGAAAGTTTTGCCCAGGCTGTGGCAAAGGGTTATCAAGAAGCGCTCGGCCTCAAGGCCGAGATTTATGTCTGCCAGGCCTCGGATGGCGCGCTCGTGTCCGCCTGAGCGCTGAGTGCGAAGTGAACGGGATAAGAGCCTGCCCCTGTCTTCTTCCCGGCATCCCTCCTCGAAGTAAATCCAGCAATCCTGGGTTGGGAGCCGTCGCCGCCGTTATGCTGCGGCACGGGGGGCGATGGATGGATGAAGGGCGTAGGACCTTTCACGATAGTAAAAATCAAGCTCGCCAGGATGAATACCAACAACGCAAAAAGTAGGAAGCGAGTGACGGGCCCCGCTTCCGCTTCCACAAACGGCACGGGCGATTGTGGAGTTTTTCGGCGCGCAAGGTACCAGGGGAAGACAACCACCGGCAGCAGCATCGAGCCGAATCCCCACCGCAGGGGCCGGGGGACGCGCTGCCGCAGCGCATCGAAAAAAACCCAGATCCCGGCAAGAGCCTGAACTCCCCCCATGGCCAACTGAGCCCTCTGTTCTCCCAGCAGTCCTTCGAAGCCTAACGCCAGCAGGAAAGAAATTCCTATAAAGGCAAAGAAAATCCTCCATGGGTAGCGCACCGGCTCTGCCCTGGGTCCCGAGCTCGCTGCCGGCAAGGCTGCTCCATGCGCCCGGGCGATCAGAGCAGGATCGATGGCGCGCTTGCACGCCACGCAAACCCGGCATGCGGGAGCAAGCAACTGGCCGCAAGCTGGGCACTGAAACGGCTCGGTGGGAAAATCCGCCACGGCAGCGGGGCTCGCGACAGTCTCGGTTTGCGGGTTGGGCGCTCCTGCGTGTTCGGCCCTCCCTTGGTTGAATCTCTTTGCCCACTCGCTCGGCGTTTCCATCCGTCACTCTTTCTCGTTCCAGCCTTCGTGCTCTTTCCAGTCTAACACCTTGCGGTACCCATTGCTGCGACGGAGTTGATCCCAGGTGCGCAAATTTCCCTGCCCGCTCTCACCTCCCTGCGACTGGTAAAACCATCCGGCCTCCTGTGCGAGCGCCGAGGCTTCACCTGAGACATAGAACTCGTGGTCCTCATAATGATAAGGAGTAGCTGGATGTTCCTTCGGGTCGAAGATGCGGTCCACCCTCAATTCCAGGCCGGGTGGGAGGGCGCCCGCGCGCAGCAACTCCTGGAGAGCCTTCACCACGAAAAAATTGCACACGATGTGATCGATGTGTCCTTCCGCCGGCGGGTGCACGGTGTAGATAACATCGGGCTGGAATCTCTTGATGATGTCTTCCGCTGCTTCCACCACGTCAGCGCGAGTGTAGGGCAGATTGGGCCGGAAGAGGCGTTCGTAGGGAGAGTGGTCGCTGGCCAGAAGCACGGCAAGATAGGGATCGTGGGTATGCTCATACCAGATTTTGCCCGAGCCGCCATCGGGCAATCCCAGAAAGAGAATGTCTTCGGGCCGCACGCCCAAGTGGCCAATGGCTGCGCGGGATTCCTGCATGCGGATGGCGCCAAAGTTCAACGCCTCGGCCGGCCCGCAGGTGTGCTGAAAATACCGGTCGCAGGAGCCCGCGTCGCCGCTGGTGAAATAAACGACGCGAACGGGAACCTGATTTTCCACCAAGGAGCGAATGAAACCCATCTGGGTGCCATCGTCGTCCTCGTGCGCGCAAAACACCAAGACGGATTTAGGGAGAGGGTTCACGCCAAGTTCCAGCACGCTCGCGGCGATTTCCCCGCCCGAGGCATCCGATATTTCCACCCAGGCATGAAAAAGGCCGCTCACCTCCGACGGGAGCTGGAACTTCACTTCCTGCGCCAGTTTCGGGCCGTGCGGATCCAAATCAACTCGTTCCGTGACGACAGTATTCGTCAACTCCTTTTCATCCGGGCCAACCAGCTTGGCCCGCACCGTGACCTGCCGCCACGGGGTTTCCGCCGGATTGGCCAGCGAGAACTTCACCGTCGCTTCGGCGCCCGAAGGATACTGGGTGTGGCGGGTATCGAATTGAATGGCGCTTGCCCCAAACGGCTGGGGATGAAAGAGACGATAGTTGGTAATCTTTGCCGCCTCCGCATCCAGGCTGGGGAAGACGTAGGGCGGAGGGTAGGGCCGCGGCCCGACCGTTCCCGGCGGGTTGACGAAGACCAGTGGACTGAACCCAATGGCATAAACGTTTTTCCGGTCGTGGTCCCAAACCACCGCACCATACTGCTTGATCGTCTCCTGGTTCCCACCTTTGGCCTGGAAGCAGTTGGGGGAACTGACCGACGTTTGTTCGTGCGGTTTGAGGTTAAAATCGTTCTTGAGCGTCGTGATGTCGGCTCCGGCCTTCTCAGACTGTTGGGCAATCCACGGCCAGTAACGCTCGGAGAATTCGAGACGAAGTCCGGGGAACGGCCGCCCGCTCACGTTTTCGATCTTCACGGTACAGCCAATGGCATCCCCGGCGGCGTAATACGGATGGGCAACCTCCGCGGAAACGATGCGAATCACCTGGCGGTGGACTACAAAGGAACAGATGGCGGATGCTGCCGGCGCTGATCCCGAATCCCCGCCTTGCATATCGATTTCGTATTTCCCCGCCCGCGCGTCGAGAGGTACCTTCCAGAGCAAACGAGAGCTTGGGGAAGGGCCCTCCGCATGGCCAAGAACCAACCCTGTGACTACCGGTTTGTCGTCACCCGCATAGCGCACGGTGAAGTGGTAGCGATCTTGCTCGTTCTCCTCCGTTGGCGAAGGGGAAACAGTTCTGAGCCTTACTTCGTCTCCAACGTTGTAAGTGATTTGGTCGGTAACGGCCTGGAGCGACCCCTGAGGGCACGCGTTCAATTCTAAGCTGGGCAGCCCTATAACTGCGCCCACCGCCAGCAGCGCGCTGAGAAATCCGAGAGCAAGCGCCGGTTTGGCAGTTCTGTAAGTCCAGGACCCGAAGGCCTGTTGACTGTGATTCATGAATTCCCCCTTAAGGCAGAAGGCGTAATTATAGATTTCCACAAGGCGCGCGTCCAGCCGCAACGCCGCGGGAAAGCGGCTTCATGAATGTTACGGAATTATTACAATAATGTTAGCATAGCTGAGCCCATTTTCGAGGAACCGGTACGGATTGATATGTCAACAAGCATAGGTGAGATGGGACGCCAGCCCGATACCGAGCACGAAGCCTCAGCAAGGCGCGTTTTCTGGATTACCGGGTTATCCGGCGCGGGTAAGTCAACCGTAGGGCGAGAGTTGTGGACCCGGCTTCGGGCGGCGGGTCGCCTAGTCACTTTCCTCGATGGCGATGATCTCCGGGCAGCGATCGCCGAGGATCTTGGCCACAGCGCAGAGGACCGGCGGCGGTCGGCGATGCGGAATGCACGACTTTGCCGGTTGCTGGTTGAGCAAGGCGCCGACGTCGTCTGCGCGACCATCTCGCTATTTCACGAGGTGCAGCGTTGGAACCGCAAAAATATCCCCGGTTATCGCGAGATCTACCTGCGGGTTCCGATCGACGAACTCCGGCGCCGGGATGGCAAGGGGATCTACGCGGGGGCCGAGCGCGGTGAGACGACCGACGTCGTAGGTCTCGATCTGACGGCAGAGGTTCCCGAGTCGCCGGACCTGGTCCTCGATAATTACGGGGAGCTCGACGTGACCACGGCGGTCGACCGCGTCTTGGCGGTGTGCGACAGGACGGCTCACGCTAGCCCGGCGCAGCCGGCGCCGCTCGTGACCTTCAAAACGAAGGCAGAAACTCTGGAAGCACTGGCGCCGCTTCTGCGCCACGGACGCGTGCTGCCGCAGGTTCGGTTTTCCGTCGGCGATTGGCGCTCGGGAGCGGCTCGAGTGCTCGCTGCCATCGGGGAAGCGCCCTGGAGATCAGATCGTGTCATCGTGCGGAGCAGCGCCCGCGACGAGGACAGCGCCGCGAGCAGCTTGGCCGGGAAGTACGATTCGGTGCTGGGAGTCGCCGGCAGCGCAGCCGTGGCGCAGGCCATCGACCGGGTGATTGACTCGTTCGGCAAGGCGGCAAGCGCCGACCATCAAGTCTTCGTGCAGCCCATGCTTGATCGTGTGGCGATGGCCGGGGTGGTTTTCTCGCGGAATCCCAGCGGCGGCCCCTATTTTGTTGTCAACTACGACGACCGCTCCGGCCTCACCAATCGCGTAACAGCCGGTGTTGGCGATAACCTCAAAACCTTTTATTGTCTAAAGTCTCGGCCCAGCGCCTGCCCAACCTCGTTGGCGCCGGTCATCGCTCTTGCCAGTGAACTTGAAACCCTTCTCGGGTGTGATGCCATCGACGTGGAATTCGCCGTCGGCGAGGATGCGCAGGTTTACCTCTTGCAAGTCCGCCCACTCGCCATCGATTGCCCGGGCGATACTGCGGATGCGAAGGTCGCCTCTGCGCTCGCCGACGTCGCGCGCAAGGTCGAGCTGCTCAGCCGCCCACATCCCTACTTGCACGGCAGCCGGGCGATTTTTGGTGTTATGCCCGACTGGAACCCTGCCGAGATGATTGGATTGCGGCCCTGGCCCCTTTCGTTGTCGCTGTACCGCGAGCTCATCACCGACGCCATCTGGGCCTATCAGCGGGATAATTACGGCTACACCAATCTTCGCAGCTTTCCCCTCCTGGTCAGCTTTCACGGATTGCCCTACATCGATGTGCGTGTAGACTTTAATTCTTTCATACCGCGCGATGTGTCCGACGATCTCGCCGGGCGCCTGGTGAATTACTACATTCATCGGCTGCTTTCCGAGCCGCATCTTCATGACAAGGTCGAATTCGAGATCATCTTCTCTTGCTACACCCTCGATTTGCCGAAGCGGATGGGCAGGCTCGTCGAGAGCGGATTTTCACCCGCGGACCTTGCCGAACTTTCCGGCGCTTTAAGGCGCCTCACCAATCGCATCATCCACGGCGAGACGGCGCTCTGGCGGCGCGACCGCGCGAAGATCGACCTGCTGGCCCAAAGGATTCCGACCATCCGCAACGCGGAGGTTGACAAGATCAGCCGCATTTACTGGCTGATGGAGGACTGCAAGCGATACGGCACGC
>CAZCVY010000381.1:0-5041 GCA_964501985.1 uncultured Acidobacteriota bacterium
GCTCTGGGCGTAGAGACCCAACTCGGCACGGTTTGATATCCCAAGCTTCTCATAGGCCTGAAACAAGTGGTTTTTGACCGTGTGTGCGCTCACCCCGAGCTTCAAGGCGATTTCGCGATTAGGCAAGCCTTCGACTGCCATGTTCACAATTTGCTCTTCTCGTTTAGTGAGAAGCGAGAGGCCTTTGGTGCTCACCATATGAGCTGGTTGCCTGTCCCCTAAGGTCTTTACGACCCATTGGAGTTCTTGACTGTTGGCCCAGATCTGCCCGGCGTGGACGCTCCGAATACACTTGCACAATACCTTTAAGGGTTCAGCCTGAGAAACGACGCCTTTGGCACCTGCGGAGAAGGCGTCGATCACCAGTTGCGAGTCAGAGGAATCCAGTAGCACGATGGGGCGCGTAATCTCGCCATTATTGCGTAGCTCTTGAACAACCTTCAGACCCCCCGTGGGATCGCCTTCGAGAGTTGCGCTAATCACAGCTATATCGGGATGGTGCGCAGCTACTTGCTTAAGAAGTTCATTCGGTTTGTCGACGCAGCACATCACAACGAAGTGCCTGCGCTGCCCTTTTAGTGCGCGGCACAACAATTGACCGGCTAATGCGGTGCGTTGGGCAACAACGATCGATATGGGCATCTGGGCGATGTCCTCTCCAGGGAGTGAACCCCCTGCCATAATTATTCCGCGCGTTCGTGAAATCATACACACTCTCAAATCAAAATCAAGTGCAATGTGCAGTTATTTAAAAGCAAATTTGACAATTCCCTAGCCGGACATCCAGTCCGAATTGCATGAGACAGACTCTTGTCACGAATAGGCCTATTTCTCATATCCGGATGGGCCATACGTCTCATCCACTGGCGGGTGCCGATCGTCTCATCCCGTGGTGGGCCTATTGGCCCATTGCGGAGCCCTTGTTACGTACGTAGACTCCGTGAATCATTTCCTCCGATTGCCGGCTAGCGGGAGGGGTACATCGGGGGAAATAAGTAAAATGCCCGCGCGATAGCCACCGCCCCAGAACGGCTAGTGTCGGGTGAGAGGGAACTGATGAGACAACCCGCACAAAGGAAAGAGGCCATCCTTCAGCCCCGAAAATACAATCGTTACCAGCTCAAGGTTCCGGTGATTTTCGAATGGAAGGACGAGGATGGAACTCGGCGGAAACAAGTCGGCCTAACTCATGACATCAGCATCAGCGGGGCATCTGTCTTCGCCATGACTCCTCCGCCGGTGAACACCTACATCAAGCTCAAGGCATTTCGTCTGCCGGTAGGGCAAACCTTGGCAATGCGGATGTTCGGAAAAGGACAGGTGGTTCGCGTGAAGCCAGCACGCGGCAGCCTCCCCGGAGATTTTGCGGTTGCGTCGGGGCGGATCGATTTTCGCAAATGGGCGAAGGATTGATGAGCAAGCAGCCCCAATTCTCTACAGTGAATGCGTCATCCTTACACTACTAATGAAGGGAAAATGCGCTAATTGTCGCTGAGAGACGTGTCTGGGGGGCTTTGGAGTTGAACGGAAGGGTAACTTGATGATCGTTGAATATAGTATCCCCTATGGTACTTATAAGATAAGCAGAATAGCAAGGAAGTGAGGCAGCGTGTTGAGGGAATGGGGGTCTACGTGCTCTATAAAGTTCGGGCTTCGCATAACGACCATTTTGAAGTTCTGCGTCGTGATTTACTGATGAAATATGCTACGCACGAACCGCGACTCATTGTTCGGGTGGTGACGAAAGGGTGTAACCTGCGTTGCATCCAATGTTACGCCACCGCTTAGAGTCGGTTTCACGATTGCACGTTACCCTTCTCGCGCGTTTGGTAAGCTCCCCCGTCCGAAGGGGAGCAGATGCCAAACGCCTCCAACAACCCCTATTACCTGGTGACCTTTGTGAGGGCCACGCGGCGTCGACCCGACGAGAAAACCGTGCGGAAGCATGGACTCCGCCAGGCTTTGATCGTTGGCGATTGCATTGAACCGGTAGACAATTCATAAGCTGGGCAGATTTGTACTGCTAGGTTTGAAGTGTCGTAGCGGTTCTGGCTGAGATTTTCGGCCGAACGCCACGACGGCAATCATAAGAAAAGTCGTTAGCGGAAATTGAAATTGCAGTCATGTGACTGAGAGGGCGGAGCTTTGAGCACTATTCAACAACCTTGGGAACCGAAACTAACGGCACCCGTTCCGACGGCCGCTGTCGAGGAACCCCGTTGGTACGCGATTCATACGCGCGCCCGCCATGAGAAGACTGTGACCACGCAAATTGAGCGCAAAGGCGTCACGACGTTTCTCCCCCTAATCAAGGAAACGCATCGATGGAGCGATCGGAAGAAAACAGTCGATTGTGTGCTTTTTGACGGGTACACGTTCGTCTTCCTGGAATCATACTCACGGGAGTACTTTCATATCGTAAAGACACCCGGCGTAGTCGGATTTGTCGGCATCCGTGGCGTTGGCGTTCCCATACCTGACAAGGAGATAGAGAACATCCAGACTCTCTTGGCCAACGACTTACCCTGTAAGCCCTACCCGTTCCTCAGCACCGGGCGTCGCGTTCGAATCCGCGGTGGTTGTATGGACGGACTGGAAGGGATCCTTGTGGCCAAGAACTCCGACCAAAGCCTGGTTGTTTCGGTCGAGATGATACAGCGGTCGGTAGCAGTTCGCATTGATGGCTATGACGTTGAACCCGTCTGAGCGGAGATTTCCCGGACCCCCTTAGTCGGGCTCGTCATCAGGAGAAGCAACATGAAGAGCGTTTTGAAGAGGACAGCCGCTGCGTTCTCATTCTTAATTCTAATTGCCTTGTGCGCCGCCGCCCAGCAGTCCACAGAGGCTGCAAAGAAACTCGACTCTGGGTATGTCCTCGGGCCGGATGACCAGATTGTGATCCACGCCATCGACTCTCCGGAGATTTCCGAAAAGCCCTTTCTGATTGGCATGAACGGGAACATCACGCTGCCGCTCATTGGCCGGGTGCAGGCGGGCGGCCTCACCGTCGAGCAACTCGAAACCGAGTTGAACGCCGGCCTCAAGAGGTACGTGCAAGATCCGCAGGTTGCAGTGACGGTGGCGGAGTTCCGCAGCCAGCCGGTCTCCGTTTTTGGCGCAGTCACCAAGCCGGGAGTGATTCAACTTCGTGGCCGCAAGACGCTTTACGAGGTGCTCTCGATGGCCGGCGGGCCCAACGACGCCGCGGGCTCGACGCTGACGGTCACACGCCGCCGCGAGAACGGCGAGATTCCGCTGCCGGGCGCGACAGTCGACCCTACCGGACAATTCAGTACGGCTGAGTTAAACGTGCAGGAGATCCTCGAGGGCAAGAACCCCGCGGCCAACATCGAGATCAAGCCCAATGACACGCTCTCCGTCTCCGAGGGCAGCGCCAATATGATCTATGTTGTCGGCGACGTCGAGCACGGCGGCGCGTTCACTCTCGGCGGGCGTCAAAAGCTTTCCGTGCTCAGGGCGATCTCCCTCGCGGGTGGACTCGGGAAGACGGCGAAGCCCCAGAAGGCCAGGATCATTCGCGGTTCTCCGGGCGAGGCGAAACCCGTGGAGATTGCCGTCAACATCAAGCAGATGTTAGACGGCAAGGCCGAGGACATCGCCTTGTTGCCGCAAGACGTCCTGGTGATTCCCACCAGCAGCCGCAAAGTTTTTACCACCTACTCTGTTCCCTCATTGGTGTCTGCCGCGGCTTACGCTGCGATTTATCATTATTGAGATTGAGGAGCCCATGGAAAACCGACCGCTTTTGGAGGGACACGCCTCAGGCCTACAACGTCGCAAGAACGGCGAGGACAAACTGGCGATGCGCCCGCAATTCATCGACGTGCCATCGTCGACCGTCGTCGAGGAGCCCGGCCCCGGCCTGCTGCTCGAATACTTCGATATCGTCCGTCGTCACAAGGGCACGCTCATTCTGATTGCTTTCCTGGGCCTTCTCGCCTCGCTCTTGCTCACGCTTCCGCAGACACCGATTTACCAGGCGCGCGCCTCCCTGGAGATTCAAAACATCAACGAAGATTTCCTCAACATGCGCGAAATGAGCCCCACCGCGAGTGGAAGTAGTTCGTATCCACCCCAATACGATCTCCAGACGCAGGCCAAGATCCTTCAGAGCGAATCCGTTCTCGAGCGCGTGATCGCCAAGCTCAATCTTGAACAGAAGTTGCTTGCGGATGAGGGCGCGGGCCGTCTCGCCGCCTGGCGCAGCGCGTTGGGTCTGCCTGCTTGGAAGCCGGACTCCCCCCGCGAAGAGGTTCTGCGCGCGGTCACGAAGAACCTGAAGGTCAGCACGGAGGCCAGCACGCGCCTCGTCGAGATCCAGTATGACTCCAAGGACCCACAGCTTGCCGCCGACTTCCTCAACTCCCTGACCACCGAATTCATCCAGCAGAATCTCGAGGCGCGGTGGAAGACATCGCAGCAGACTGGCGATTGGCTCACCCACCAGATGGAAGACGTCCGCATCAAGCTGGAGAAATCCGAGGACGAGTTGCAGAGCTACGCACACGCGTCCGGCCTGTTGTTCACTTCGGAAAAAGTCGGTTCGCAGCTTGTGGAGGACAACGTTGCCGAGGAAAAGTTGCGCGAGCTTCAGGAGCAGCTCTCGACCGCGCATGGCGAGCGCGTGAGTAAGCAATCGAAGTACGAGTTGATTTCCAGGGCCGCCCCCGAGTCGCTGCCCGAGGTGCTTGACGACAAAACGCTGGAAGACTACCAGGTGAAGCTCACCGACCTTCGCCGCCAGCTTGCCGAGCTATCCTCCACGCTGACGCTGGCCCACCCGGCAGTCAAGAAAGTCGAAGCCCAGGTTACCGCCCTGGAGTCGGCCCTCCAGAAGGGGCAGGGCGACGTCACCCAGCGCATCCGCAACGAATATGAGTCCGCCTATCGCCGCGAGAATCTGCTGTCGGCCAACTACGCCTCGCAATCGCGCCTGGTGTCGGAGCAGGCGGCGCAAGTGGCGCACTACAACATTCTCAAGAGCGATGTGGACACCAACCGCCAGCTTTACGACTCCATG
>CAZCVY010000382.1:0-5022 GCA_964501985.1 uncultured Acidobacteriota bacterium
AAGAATGCCCGCCTATTCTCGATTCGTCGAGACGGCCCAGACCGAACGCTTACGGAAAATCGAACGCAAAATCGACATAAACCTCGCTTGGACGGGAAATTTGTCCCTATTCACATAACCTCTGGTCGTCATCGTGCTCTATATCTTGCGGAGTATTGTCGTGTGGGTAAAATAACACACCGTCGCTGGGTGCTGGGTACTATGCACTGGGTGCTGAAAAAGGTCCGCAGCCTAGAATCTAGCCCCCAGTACCCAGCACCCAGACCTAGCCCCCCCGGCGCTCAGGACCCAGGAGGTCTCCATGTCACTCGTCAAGGAGCCTAACCGAAAAAAAGATTGCCGCCAACCAGCTCAACAGGGCCCTTTCCCAGGTGTCGGCGGCGGTCTCGGAACGCCGGACCGGTTCGAGCCCCGAGGGTGGCTTCTGGCGAGTCCCTAGCCCCGACACGCGGCGCCTGATGACGCGCCTCTCCATGATGTATCAGAAACAAAAGGGGTTCGTTGTTTTGCGTCAGAATGTCTGAACCTCTATGCCTATCAAACAAGGAGGGTTAGGTTGAAATGCTGGAGCCCGGGCGAGAAAGGTGGGCGCCGCTCTCCATGATGTATCAGAAAACAAAGGAGTTCGTCGTTTAGCGTAAGAATGTCCTAACTCCCTAAATCCCTCAAACAAGGAGATTTAGGTCGAAATATGGGATCCGGAACGAAAAAAAGGGAATCGGCTCTCCATGATGTAACAGAAAAAAAAGGTGTTAGCGGTGAATCGCGGAAATCTTCCAAAAACATATATTATTGAAAAGAGAGCAGTTATAAAATTCCTGCCGGCCAGGGTCATGGAGAAAAGGGGGGATGAAAATTGGGGCTCAAGGTTCCTAAGTTAATGAAAACAAATGTTGAAAAAATGTCGGTTTTGTGGCTCTCCATGATGTTGATGAAAACAAATGACTTATGTCCTTCTCTCCATGATGTTGATGAAAATGAAGGAGAAGGGCGTTGAACGCGAGACTGAGAAAAATGGAATGTAGCCATGGTAGCCCATAGAAATTCATCGCCGTCACGCTGATCCGTCATGGCCAGGACCCCGATGGATCCGGGTAGGTCGGCCATGCCACCGCTTCTGATTTCCGTACGGGTGCGCCGATAGCCCCGCATGATGGACGCTATGTCGTAGTATGGGGTTGACACAAAGATGCGGCAAAACTAGAGTGAGAAAAGGAACCCGCAGGAGAACACAGCCTATCATGAAATTGTCACTGATCATCCTTCTGTTCGCCGGCACTCTCAGTGCCCAGACTTATCAACCCACCTGGGACTCTATTGACAAACGCCCCACGCCGACGTGGTTCACCGACGCCAAGTTCGGCATCTTCATTCACTGGGGAACCTACTCGGTGCCGGCTTACGCGCCAGTGATCCCGGGGAAATTGGCTTATGCGGAGTGGTACTGGAACGCGATGACGAACGGCAGGGACAATCCCCAGGCGACTGCCATCCAGACCGGTACTTGGGCCTATCACCAGAAGATGTATGGCGCGGACTTCCCCTATCAAAACTTCGCGCCGCAGTTCCGGGCCGAACTCTTCGATCCGGACCACTGGGCCGACGTCTTCGCCCGGTCGGGGGCGAAGTACGTTGCGTTGACCTCGAAGCATCACGAGGGGTTCGCCTTGTGGCCCAGCAAGGAGGCCTCCGCCACCTGGGATCGGCCATGGAATGCCGTGGAAATTGGACCCCATCGCGACCTGTTGGGCGACCTGAGCGAGGCGGTTCGGCGGAAGGGTCTGCGCATGGGCTGCTACTATTCGCTGTACGAGTGGTATAACCCGCTGTGGCTCACGGATAAACCGCGCTACATCCGCGAGCACATGTTCCCGCAGTTCAAAGACCTTATCAGTCACTATAAGCCGGCCATCATATTTAGCGACGGCGAGTGGGATTTGACCTCGGCCGAGTGGCACAGCCCTGAACTGCTCGCCTGGCTCTTCAATGAGTCTCCGGTGAAAGACGACGTGGTCATCAATGACCGATGGGGGAAGGACACCCGCCACAAACACGGCGGCTATTGGACGACAGAATACACGCCCGGCATGACTGGTATGGATCATCCCTGGGAAGAGAGCCGCGGCATGGGTTTCAGCTATGGCTACAACCGCGCAGAGCGCCTGAACGACTACCACACAGGGCGCGAATTGGTCATCATGCTGGTCGATCTCGTCAGCCGCGGAGGCAACCTGCTGCTCGATATTGGACCGGCCGCCGACGGCACCATCCCCGTGATCATGGAGGAGCGCCTGCTGCAAATCGGCGATTGGCTCAAGGTGAACGGCGACGCGATCTATGGCACGAAGCCCTGGAAAACCACGCGGCAATGGAGCGCGGGAGAAGTCCCGAAGATCGAATACAACACCGAGTATGAGACTTTCTACGATGTAACGAAGCTGGCGTCGAAGCCCGAGCCGGGCAAGGCTGGCATCGAAGCGTTCTTCACCACCAAGGGCGCTGACTTGTTCGCGATTCTGCCGCGCTGGCCCGGGCGGAGTTTTGTCGTCAGGGAGGTAACGAACGCGAAGTCGATGACGCTGCTGGGGGCCGCGGCGCCGCTGAAGTTCAAGGTGGTGAAGGACGGGATATCGGTCGAGCTTCCTGACCTTCCGGAAGCGTTGCTGCCGCAGCCGGCCTGGGTATTAAAGGTGAGCCGATGAATCTTGGTCGCAAGTCTCTAGTGGCGAGGCGCGCTCCTTCGGCAGGTCGCGGAGGGAGTTGTAGTTTCAAGGGACGGCCTTGTGATCGTTCATTTTTATTGGAGTTCGAATCACCTATCTGGAAGGCGGGCGTGGCAGCGCGCTTTCTACGTTCCCAAAGTGTTGGTGAACTCGATCCCGGCTAGGATCAATTTGCTGGATTCGTACTCTCGCACCCAGACGACACGAGAAGGAATGGCATACGCAAATTCCCCCTTAGGAACGAACCCCACCCAATCTCCTGCGACCAGCGCGAGCTTGGTTCGAACCCTTGCTCCGTGTAGGGAAATGTCGATGGTGGTAGCGGCATCGTCGGTTATGGCGTCGCCCGCTTTCAACATAAGGCTGATGGGGATCGATGCTTCCCGGCGCTCCCATCGGCGCGGGGTTTGGGGGGTATGGTCTTGCATCGGCAGCCCCTCCTTTCTCAATCAGACCCGCGAACGGGCCTATGCTAGCCCATTGAAGGCGGTTTCGTCAAACGCAAGCTGAATTGACGCAAGGCCCTTCTTCTGCGGGGGCAGAGAATCGTCGCACCGTCAAATTCAGCGCGTCCTATTGTCCGACAGCGAGTTCTTCCGCACGGACGAATTGCCGCCGCGATAGTGATGCGGGCCGATTCGCCAATAGCGGCCCATGAGGTTCGCCCCATAATTGTGTTCAGCCGCGGTCCGGTGTATCTTATCGCCCGCGGCTGCAATCTTCGATACGCACGCTGAATCGGGAGGCACTCATGCGCAAGTTCCTGCTTCTTCTCGCCGCCCTCGGCATCTGCGGCTGTTTGTTCTCTCAAAAGCCCGCTTGGCAGCCTGGTCCCGGCCACACCACTCTGCTGATCTGGCCGCACGGAGCGCCCGGCGCCCAAACCACTGCGGGTCTGGAAGTCGACACCACCACGACCAAAGACAATCTGATTGCCGGCAAGCCGCTCATCCGTCTTGGCAATGTCTCCCGGCCGACCCTCACGCTCTACTCACCCAAGGGCAAGAACACGGGCGCCGCGGTCGTCGTCTTTCCCGGAGGCGGTTACCACATCCTGGCGATCGATCTCGAGGGCACGGAGGTGTGCGATTGGCTTAACTCCGTCGGCATCACGTGCGTTCTGCTCAAGTACCGCGTGCCTGACTCCGGGCCCTATCCCAAGTCCTCTGCCGCGCTCCAGGATGCGCAGCGGGCTCTCGGGCTCGTCCGCTCCCATGCCGCCGAGTGGCACATCGACCCGCATCGCGTCGGCGTTCTGGGCTTCTCCGCTGGCGGCCACCTTGCTGCAGCCCTGAGTACGCACTTCGATCAGCGGCTCTACGATGCAGTCGACGCGGCTGACCAACTGAGTTGCCGCCCTGATTTTGCCGTGGTTGTCTATCCCGGCTACCTTGCGCTCCCTGATCAGAATTTTGCTCCGAATCCGGATATTCAGCCAACCGACAAAACGCCGCCGTCATTCATCATCCAGGCTGAGGACGATCCGGTCCATGTTGAGAACGCCGTCGTCTACTTCCTCGCACTCAAGAACGCCAAGGTTCCAGCCGAATTGCACATTTACGCGCAGGGTGGGCACGGTTACGGGCTCCGCCGGACCGCGCTCCCCGTTACCACCTGGCCTCGTAGTGTGGAAACCTGGCTCCATACGATTCAGATCCTGCCTCCCTCGCCGCAGAAAAAGTAGTTAGTGACCGCAGAATCCCGCAGTGCGAAGTTTGCTGGGGTTATGATAGGGTGAAAGGCTCATAAATTCGCAAGGAGGTCTCAGGTTTTTGCACTATGGCTAAGTCTAAGACTGCTTCGGCAGTTGCCCCTCGCATTGATCCTCAGTATTGCTGCTATCGTCTTCGCGCGGCCGAATCCAAGATTCACCGCTGGGGTGTTTATGCCGATCAGAGCATTCCGGCCAACCGCAAGGTGATTGAATATCGTGGCGAAGTGATCGGTCCAAAAGAAGCGAAGCGGCGCGGCAAGACCCCTTACCTGTTCGTCCTTGACGATCACTGGACCATCGACGGCGGCGTGGGAGGTTCGGGCGCGGAGTTGGTCAATCACTCCTGCCAGCCCAATCTGGTGTCGCGTATTATGAAGGGCCATATTATCTATATGAGTTTGCGCGCGATTCGCAAGGGCGAGGAATTAACCATCGATTACAATTACGACGACACCGACGAAACCATGCGCTGCCTGTGTGGACACGAGAATTGCCGCGGCATCATCAACCGGAATGATTGAGGTTCTACCGACGTAGCCCGCCCATAACTGTTGACCAGAGTGTTGGCAAACTCCCTCACGCCGC
>CAZCVY010000383.1:0-5013 GCA_964501985.1 uncultured Acidobacteriota bacterium
GACCCAGGCCGTTGGCCTGGGCTTCGTTATTTCGCCCCTTTGGGGCTCAACTGCCCACCCGCACTTCGGCTGGATCGCCTGAACCACCGGTGCGCGAGTCGGAAGGCGGCGTCCCGGGTCGCCCCGATCCATCGGGGCGGCACTTGGCCCCTTTTGCATTAGAGCCCACCCTTGCCGCTCCGGAGGATTGTTCTATTGGAGTGATGCATCGCCCGCCCCGAACGCCTGCTGCCCATGGTCGCCCGGTGGCATATCTAGTCGCATAGATGCGCGGCAATGTACGTGGCACCCGCGGCGTTCATGGTCGCACCCGATCGATAGGAATGATCTAACAGCAGTACCCTCTACTCATCGTGCGCGGGTTAATCTCACCCAAAAGGTCCATCGAGCACTATCCTCCCCTTTAGCGTAAGCATAAACGATTCTGATCTGGCGTGGAATAATACTCATAGTCTCTAGACTTAAAAGCATTCCCCAACCGAGCATTTGCATTTGCGACCGCCAGATCATTTCTCTCTATGAAAAGAAAGAATCCGGCTCAGGTTAAATTCGGCATAGCTCTGAGGAAACACCGGACGGCAAGAGGGCTGACTCAGGAGAAATTGGCGGAGCTTTCGGGCCTTCATTTCACCTACGTCGGCTCCGTCGAGCGCGGAGAGCGCAACGTCTCGATCCAAAGCATCGATACCCTGCTAAAGGCGCTGGGCCTGACCTACAAGGGATTTTTTGCGGATTTCTAAAGATTCTTTATGGATGTACCCGAGAAAAAAACCGAAAAGGTTGAAGACTATTTCCGGCGACTGCGTCGGAAGAAGGTCCAGCTTTCCCAAGAGTACCAGGGCGTATCGCGCGACCACGTCAGGATAGTGCTTGAGAGAATTGGCCGTTTCACCCCAGACATGGTGGATTGCGTGTGGTGCCTCCTAAACGACGACTTTCCCTCCCTGTTTTCTAATCCGGCGGGGTTGAAGATATCACACGGCGCAGGGGTCGCCCATATCGCTTGTTATGTGGGTATACTTCTTCGTGGCAAGAAAAAACTTGACCGAGAGGGCCGCGACTATTGGCTGAAGCCCTTGCGTGAGCTTGGAGCTATTGAGCCAGTTACATTTGACTCGAAACAAGGTGCATTCATTAAGGGACACGTGCCCAAATCTCCCAATTGCGCATATCGCTTGGAGGAGTCGTTCCTAAAACTCCTTAAGGCGGCACAGGCGGTTGACTTCGCGAAGTCCTGTGAGCAATGGATTTCTGAGGAAGAAAAGAGAGGACGACTCAGAGTCCTTTTGGATAGCCAAAGCCTTGCTGCCGAAGAAGGTGGGGGAAGTCAGCACGAGAAACTAATTAAGCAATCAATTATCGTCTATGCAAAGAATTTCCTTCCCGAGTACTCCGTGCTCTATGAGGATTACTCTGATGGGGCTCGGATCTCAAAGGATGACGAGGCACGACTAAAAGCCGCCCGGGTGTCCATTACTCTCGGGGATGTGTGGCCTGATGTCACACTCCACAACCCAGTGAATGACTCACTTTGGTTCATCGAGGCAGTTACCAGCGATGGCGAAGTGGACGCTCAAAAATGGGAAGGCCTCAGAAACATATGTCTAAGTGCGGGAAGAAGTTGGCGGGTGCGACGACAACATATCCAGATTGGAAGAAGTTCGCTTCGAGACAAAGGGCGAACAAAAACCTGCACCTTGGATCCCGAGTCTGGATCAGTGAGGATCCCACTAAAGAATTCGTAGTGAAAGGGCCACAATTAGAAGAAGATGCGAAGTCTGGAAAGGGCAAAGCCTGAATCCAGCATGGGTGTCAATTTTTCAATAGGTCCTCAACAAAGCTATCCAGTAAAGCGTTGCTTGACAGGATTCCTCCCACTTTTTCGCCTAATCGTTCCAATTGCCTGGCACTTGGGTAACGCAGATTCCGCAGGTCTGCGGCGTTCACTTGAGTGTGTCCATTGAACTGGCGGAAGTAGGCGTCAACAAATGTTGAATTGAGATATGCCACGAGTCCCCGCGCAAGGTCCGTCGGCAGTCCATTTCCTCCGTGATGGTAATAATTCAGATGGTTCTCAAATCCCACCAGCCGTTCGGGGACGAGAGCCGGATCGTAAATCGCTGCGACAACGCGGCGGGGTTCCTCTTTTGCGGAGAACCGTCTTGTCAACACATATGCGCCCTTTGGGACCAATGTATCCCGAGTTTCAGGACTGATGGCAATTGCGTTCGGTTTCTTCGCATTCAATTTGGGCCAAGCGATCAACCCATCTTTGAAGTGGCAAGGATAAATCAGAGGAGCGCAATCGTCCTGCGGGTAGGACCGCAAAAACCGCTTCGCTCGAAAATCCACCACGCGTCCGGTCGATACGGAGAGCCCAAGGTCGGGAAGAGTGCAAGTAAGCGCGGCCATCCGTTGGGCAACTTGCTGATCCACGTCATCCGATACGATATGGATAAACAGCTCGGGGTCCCCCGGGTGCACCAATTCCTCGGGTTGAGCGTGCCGGAGCGTCACCGACTCTTCGTTCGGTTGACCGCTTATCGACAGCGCCACTGTGCTGGTTGATTCCGACCCGCGAAGCGCGCGGAATATAATATTCTCCTGCAATACATCATCATCGCAGAACAAGGCATTACGCGATTCGAACACGTGGAGCCGTTTGAACACCATGCGACTCAGGAAGTCTTCGCGAAATGAGCGAAAGTAGGGCCCGTTGCAAAAGCTGCGGGGTGTAATTGCTACCAACTCTCCCCCCTCAACTAACAGGCGTGCGACCAAAGAAACAAATCCCGTGTAGAGATTGCTTGTCTCAATCCCGGCAGATCTCAGCACTTGGCGGATGTCTGAATCACTGTTGATCTTCCGGTATGGCGGATTGAGAATCGCCAGATCAAACCGCCCTGGTTCCTCGAACAACGGAGCGCTCAGGGTACTCCCCACGGACTGGATGAAATCTACTGACTTGATTTCATTTTCGAATTGAATGCCCAAGTGATCGCAAAGTTGCTTACATAGGTTCATTGTTTGGCTTAGGTACTCGACTAATGCCCTGTCGAGTTCGTAAGCGCAAACTGATATCGTCACAGGGTGGTGCTGTCGCGTACATACCTCGCCGACGACCGCGGCTGTAAGAGAACCCACACCCGCGCCGGCGTCGAGAATCCGGATCGACCTTCTTTTGGCCTCGAACATGGAGGCCATGAATTTGGCGATTGGAGTCGGTGTCAGGAATTGCCCCAATTCAACTCGCCGCGCAGGGTCCAATTTCCGGGCGGCCTCCACACGGAATTCTTCCACTCTGCGCAGTAACTCAGGCGCGTTTGTCAAGGGAAGCCTAGCGTCAGCAATGTCCTGTCCGACCGAACCGTCCATGTCTGTACACTCTTCGCTAATCATACCACTACAAGTATCGGCATAAAGCCCCTGGGTGATGACAGAGTGCCAAAGCAGACGCCCGCCTTCCACGCGGATGGTGAGTCGCTCCGACCGCCCGCTGGCTGCCCAACCGTACGCATGCCGGGTACCCTTCCGCCGTGCAAAATGCCTTGCTACTCGCCGGCCGCAGGCCGACTTCTCCGCCTTAGGGATACTCCGCCCCCCGGTACGATTCGCTCTTGGGCTTGGGGCGCAGGGTAACGCGCCCGTGCGTTGTGCGGCCCTGCACCGGACCGGTGCGCTCCTTGCGACGTAGGGGTAGGGCTTGCCCTACCCCGCGGGTGGCGCATACATTGTCGTTGATGTATGCGACACAGGGCATCGCGTTGCGATCCGGAGCGGGCACGGTTCAGTGCGGGTGGTCCATGGCTAACAGGGAACGATCCTCGCGGTAGTAAAATCTCCAACTTGACCAGGGCCAGTCGCCGGGGTGGGCCACCAACCCGCGCACCACCGGATTATTGTGGATGTAATAAACCGGGCACGATATTTCCTGTTTCGGCCACCGTCCTTGAGCCCCAAGGGGGCGATCTAACAAAGCCCAGGCCAACGGCCTGGGTCAGCGGTACCCCAACCGACACCCAAGCCCTGAAGGGGCGGGACAATCAATCCCAAACGTACCGCTCGTCGAAGGCAATTCCATGCGCGTGTAAGAGTTTCCGGAATTCGTCTTGAAAGCTGGCCACGCGGTGATGGATTTCTTGTTGCGCGATGTATTCCACAACTTCCTCCACATCCGCGGCGCTCACCGAAAACGGGGGACAGGGGACAGACGGGACGTTATACGTGTTTATTTTGTCCACATTCACGTTAGAAACCGGGAAGCCGGCCATAGAATGCCTGCGACCAACTTTTGCTTGGGTGGCAGGGAAAAGCCGCGGACCTACAGAACAGCTCCGCGCTACTCCCTCTACCGCCGCCGCAGCCTCCCAACACGGATGTACTACGCCTCGCCGCGCCCCAGGTCAAGCGAAATGGAGGCCGAAGGGTCAAAGTGCCCGAGAAAAAATGGGGGATATCGCCCGCGTTTTCTGGTCGGCACACAGCGAAGTTTTAAGCGTGGCACAGGCACTCCTGCCTGTGCGCGATGCATGGAATGCGTCAGCCCCGGGCACAGCCAAGAGTGGCTGTGCCACCCACGGAGGACGTAGCGCTGCCATCTTGGCGGCTCCGGCGCCGACCGGAAGCCGGCGCTACGCCTCAGACCAGGACTCCACGACGCCCCGAGGCTCGAACAACGAAGCCCGCGCCTCGGAGACGGCAATTTCACTGCCCCACGAAGAGCCGACCCGGTGGTTGCGAGGAACCGCGGGGCATTCCTACCGCCGGCGGGATCATGGTCAAAATGCCTGTAGCCTATGGCAATCAAATTGCTCGAGTAGCAGGTGTGGAGTTGTCTTTGGGTGAAGTTACACACTCCGGTAACATGATCTGCCGATACGGAACAGTGGTCGGGGATTTGATCGTGATGGATTCTCGTCGTAGCGCGGGCGTCCCCGCCCGCTGTGGCGTGGGCATCCTGCCCGCGCTACGGACGGTGTGCAGCAAAAGAGAATTCTTTTTTTTACGTTCAAA
>CAZCVY010000384.1:0-4982 GCA_964501985.1 uncultured Acidobacteriota bacterium
ACCGAACCAAAGCATCGCGACGGTGCCCGGGCCCAAAACGACCCAGGCGAAGTGGCTCGACCGGGCGAAGGGCTCGCTTGGACCCCTTCGCCGGCCGGCTGGCATGCTCTGGCGCGGCACACGCCAATGGCTTTCGGGTGACCCGGTGGCTCAACCGGTCGTGACCTTGCCCCGATCCGATGGATTCATCGAGTCATTGGGCGGCGATATTATTCATTTCCCGTTCCAAGCGTTCACGCGTTGTACTCTGCCATCGATTTACAACCCGTGGGACTTGCAGCATCTCCACTTCCCGGAATTCTTTTCAAATCGAGAGATAGCTCACCGGGAGGCATTGTATTCGGGTGCATGCGCCGCGGCGCAGGCCGTTGTAGCGCCGTCGTGTGCGGTGAAGTCGGACCTACAAAAACAATATGGCCTCGACGCGCAGAAGGTATTTGTTGTTCACTGCGCACCTCCCGCCGCGCTTTACCACGATGTTCCTACTCGATCATCGGCGGAAGTTCGAGAGAGATTCCGGCTTCCCGAGTTGTTCGGATTGTTTCCGGCGCAGACATGGCCTCACAAAAATCACCTGAATCTGCTCGATGCCGTCCGGCAAGTTCGTGATCGCAACGGCATCATCCTGAACCTGTTTTGTCCCGGGAGAAAGAACGAGCATTGGCCAGTGATCAGCCAACGAATCGATGAGCTCGATCTTCGGGCGCAAGTCATCTTCCCGGGTTTTGTGGATCTGGCCGAATCGCAGGCTTTTTATCAGCTTGCTCAGTTTGTGGTTTTCCCCAGCCTCTTTGAAGGCGCCGGTATGCCTGTCATCGAGGCCTTCCAGGAAGGTGCACCCGTAACTTGCTCTGATATTCCACCATTACAGGAATACGGTGGCGATGCCGTACTGAGTTTCGACCCGCATTCTGTGGATAGCATTGCCGCGAGCTTGGTGCGAATTTCCACCGACGAAGCTTTGCGAGAAAAGCTGCGGGCGCGGGGCCGGGAGCGGGCTCGAATGTTCACCTGGGAGCGGACGGCGAAAACCTGCCGTGCTCTATATCGCCAAGTGGCTGGCGGTTGTCTGACAGAGGAAGATCATCATCTCCTGCCCAGTCATCATCTTTATTTAAATTCATTAGAGGTTGTAAGGAAGCACTAATGCGAGCACTGGTTACCGGCGGTTTGGGTTTCATCGGATGTAATATGACCAACCACCTCCTGCTAGACGGCCATGAGGTGGTCGTATTTGACAACGCTAGCCGTGCAGGCGTGATGAGCAACCTGGAGTGGCTGCGCGCGCAGCATCCCGGCCGAGTGAATTGGGTTCAAGCGGACATCCGCGACTCCGCGGCAGTGGCGCGAGCGATAGAAGGCGCCGGAATGGTATTCCATTTCGCCGCGCAAGTGGCCGTGACGACTTCGGTAACGGACCCGCGGACGGACTTCGAAGTGAATGCGCTTGGGACCGTGAATGTTCTGGAGGCGGCTCGCCGGATCAACCCAATGCCAATTGTCCTCTACACTTCCACCAACAAAGTGTATGGCAACTTGGAAGGCGTTCGGGTCGAGGAGGGCGAAACCCGCTATCAACTGGTAGATTACAAGTTGGGGATCCCCGAGTCTTTTCCCCTCGATTTTCATTCACCGTATGGCTGTTCCAAGGGCGCGTCGGACCAGTATGTCCGTGATTACCATCGCATCTACGATTTGCCATCCATCGTCTTTCGTATGTCTTGCATTTATGGCCGGCGGCAAATGGGGAATGAGGACCAGGGTTGGGTGGCGCACCTCGCCCGCACCGCGCTCCAGGGGGGAGAAATCCGGATTTTCGGCGATGGCAAGCAGGTGCGAGATTTGCTTTATGTTGATGACCTCATCGATGCCATGCTAAGCGCGGTTCGCCGAATTGATCGCACTGCCGGAGAGGTTTATAACCTCGGCGGCGGGCCGGCCAACACGATTTCGGTTTGGGCGGAATTGCGCGAGCATCTGAAGGACCTCCTGAGCCATGTTCCGGAAGCGCAATTGGGCCCATGGCGTCCAGGCGACCAGCGCATCTACATCACCGACACCCGTAAAGCTCAGCGGGATCTCGATTGGGCCCCGAAAGTAACGATTGCGGAAGGGCTTGAAAGAATGATCGAGGATTGGAAGCTTCGCGGCATTGTGTCGCCGGCAGCTTAGAGCCGGACATTCCAGCGAACAGGCCATTGCAGAGGGGGCAGGTCAGTGAAGGTGGTGATTCTGTGTGGAGGATTGGGCACCCGCTTGCGCGAAGAAACGGAGTTTCGCCCCAAGCCGCTCGTCGAAATCGGCTCCCGGCCCGTGTTGTGGCACATTATGAAAGCTTATGCTCACTATGGCTTTCAGCAGTTCGTGTTGTGTCTTGGCTATCGCGGTAATATGATCAAAGATTATTTCCTTAATTATGAAGCCATGAACAGCGACTTCACCATAACTCTCGGACAGAAGTCGCAGATCCTTCTGGACGGCGCCCACCAGGAGCAAGGGTTCCAAGTCACCCTGGCTGACACCGGTCTTGAAACTATGACCGGCGGCCGCATCAAACGGATTGCGAAGTATGTGGGCAAGGATACTTTCATGGCGACTTATGGTGACGGTATAAGTGACGTCAATATCGGCCGCCTGCTGGAGTTTCACCGGAGCCACGGCCGGCTCGCTACCCTCACCTCGGTCCGGCCGGTATTACGCTTTGGCGCCGTGGAAATCGGCGAGGAAAGCCGGGTGCTCGAGTTCATGGAGAAACCCGTGTCGGAAGGCTGGATCAATGCCGGGTTTTTTGTCTTTAACCCGGGTATTTTTGATTATCTTACCGGTGACGATTGCATCCTCGAGCGCGGCCCCCTGGAGCGACTGGCGCGCGAAGGGCAACTTGCGGCTTACCGTCACGAGGGTTTTTTCTACGCGATGGATACCTATCGGGATTATCAGCACTTAAGCCAAATCTGGGCTTCGGGCAAAGCCCCCTGGAAAATTTGGTCATGAGCGATTTTTTCTGGCGCGATCGGCCGACACTCGTGACCGGCGCGACAGGCTTGGTGGGATCTTGGCTAGTGCCGCGTTTGCTGGCTGCGGGCGCCGACGTAGTCTGCCTAGTGCGCGATTGGGTCCCCCAGTCTGAATTGGTTCGTACGAGGACGCTGGAGCGGGTGAAGGTCGTTCGCGGCGACGTGCGCGACCGCGACACTCTAGAACGGACCCTGGGTGAATACGAAATCGAAACAGTGCTGCACCTGGCCGCACAGACGATAGTCGGCATTGCCAACTCCAACCCGGTTTCGACATTCGAGACGAACATTCAGGGCACTTGGAACCTGCTCGAAGCGTGCCGGCGTTCTCCGAAGGTGCGGTCGATTGTGGTCGCTTCTTCCGATAAGGCGTATGGCACTCAGGAGGTATTACCCTATTCGGAAGAGACCTCGCTTGCCGGCTCCCATCCCTACGATGTCAGCAAATCCTGCGCGGACCTGCTGGCCCACACCTATGCGGTTTCTTACGACCTGCCGGTGGCTATCACCCGATGCGGCAACTTTTATGGCGGGGGCGATTTGAATTGGAACCGCGTGGTTCCTGGGACGATTCGCTCGGTGATTCGCGGCGAGCGCCCGGTGATCCGCTCCGACGGTCAGTTCGTCCGTGACTACTTCTATGTGGAAGACGGCGCTGCTGCGTATATGCTGCTCGCCGAACGCCTGGCAGCCGATGCGGCTCTGCGAGGGATGGCCTTCAATTTCTCGAACGAAATCCGGGTGACGGTGCTCGATCTGGTGCGGCGGATTCTGGCGGCTATGGGATCCGCTCTCGATCCTGACATTCGCAATGAGGCCGTCAATGAAATCCGGTGTCAATCCTTGAGCGCCGAACGCGCCCGCCGTCTCCTGGATTGGACTCCGACGTTCAGTCTGGAAGAGGGCCTGGCGCGATCCATCTCATGGTACTCAGAGTTTCTTACAAATGAACGCGCGAGCAAATCAGTTACGTAGCCAGATTCTCGACCTCGTCAGTGAGTATTTCGAGGCCGAGTTCGCGGGGCAGGCGTTTGTTCCCGGCGAGACACTCGTCCCGGTCTCGGGCAAGGTGTTTGATGCGGCCGAGTTGCGGAGCCTCGTAGATGCGTCTCTCGACTTCTGGCTCACCACGGGCCGTTTTGCCACCCAGTTTGAGCGCGAGTTCGCGGCTTTCTGCGGACTGCGCGAGGCTGTGCTGGTAAACTCGGGCTCGTCGGCCAACCTGCTGGCGATTTCCTGTCTGACCTCGCCGAAGCTGGGCGACCGCCGGCTGCGCGCGGGAGATGAGGTTATCACCACGGCGGCGTGTTTCCCGACCACCGTCAATCCCATTCTGCAGAACGGGCTCTTGCCAGTCTTTCTCGATATCGAAGTTCCCACTTATAATCTGGACGTTCGCGCCCTCGATGACGCTCTTGGCCCACGCACCCGCGCCATCATTCTCGCCCATACCCTTGGCAATCCATTTGATCTCGATGCCGTTTCCTCCTTCGCGCGAAAACACGATTTGTGGCTCGTGGAGGATTGCTGCGATGCGCTAGGGGGCACCTACCGCGGGCGGAGGGTCGGCACGTTCGGTGATCTCGCAACCGTAAGCTTCTATCCCGCTCACCACATCACGCTGGGCGAGGGCGGGTGCGTTCTGACCGACAAGCCGCTGCTCAAAACCCTGGTGGAATCGTTCCGCGATTGGGGGCGCGATTGTTGGTGCGAAACGGGCCGCGAGAATACCTGCGGCAAGCGATTCGATTGGCAACTTGGCGGCCTGCCGCACGGCTACGATCACAAGTACATCTATTCGCACATCGGCTATAACCTGAAAGCCACCGACATGCAGGCCGCAGTCGGCGTGGCCCAGCTTCGCAAACTGCCGGGGTTCATCGAAGCACGTCGCAGGAATTTTCGCGCCCTCCATGAGGGGCTCAAGTCGCTGGAAGAGTTCTTCATTCTGCCGGAGGCCACCCC
>CAZCVY010000385.1:0-4968 GCA_964501985.1 uncultured Acidobacteriota bacterium
AAGTGTAAAGGATGTCCTGATACACGCTGTAAAGGATGTCTTGACACAGAACACCACGAGGGCGCCCCTACGACCGCGTGGATTCGGACTATTTCGCCAGCGATTTTGTCTGATTCATAACTGATTTTGTCTGTCTCCAGATCGCCAGTCAATTTGTCCGGCACGAGGCCGAGGATAACCTCTGGGGTTTAAAGAGGTTATTGTGTAGCCTCGAATTATCTTGACAAGGCCGGTAGCCATGCTAAACTAGACGCTGAGGCCAGCGGACGCCGGCGAAGCGGAAGGAGCAGGCGCGGCGGGCGAGCGCTGGTGAGGCGCACCGGACGATGAGGGTAGCCGGCACTGCGTTGGCGGTCGTCCTCTCCAGTGCAAATTCTGAGCGCAGGCGGGACTCTTCTGCACCGCTGGAGCCAATCAAGCCGGGACGAGCGCAGATGCGAACCGTGCGAAGCGACTATATTCATGAAAAATAAGCAGCTTAGCCGGAGATTTCGTCCACAATTTCGCCTCAGGAGCAATGAGTCAAGATCATGAAAACACGGGAGTTATTGTGACGGGCGCAGAGGTGGGACTCAAATGCCGCGGGAATGAGTTTTCCGACTATGTTTATGAAAATACAACCAGTTAACCGAGATTTTCGATGCGATGGACAAAACGGCATGCTACTCAAACTTATGAGAAGAAATCAGTTGTTTCGTTGTCGTCCCGGCCCGGAGATACCGCCACAAAAAAGAAGTTAAAAATGCAGGATGATCCGACTATATCTATGAAAACACAGGGTCGAGCGACAGAATGTCTACCGAGAAAACGCGCTTTTTTGCATGAAAATGCGGGCCTTCGCACCACCAAATGCCGGAATAAAGAGGAACTCCAACTTGTGCTCTTCTCCTGCTACAATGTCGCCCGGCCGTATTGGCCGATCCGTTCAGCACACACTCTGATGCAGTTCGAAGGGAGAGATCATGGCTCGTATTTGCCGCTTGCTCATCCTCATCATGTTCATCGCGGTGCCTCTGGCGATTTCTGCGGAGATGCCGGAGGGCCGGCTCATGCGGTTCGCCGACATTTACAAGGACAAGATTGTCTTCAGTTACGCGGGCGATCTTTGGTTGGTCAATTCTTCCGGGGGCGTGGCGCGGTGCATCACCACCGCCCCGGGTCTGGAACTCTTTCCTAAATTCTCTCCCGACGGCAAGTGGATCGCATTCACGGGGCAATACGACGGCAACTTCAATGTTTACGTGATGCCCGCCGACGGGGGCGAGCCCAAGCAACTGACCTTCGAACCCGATCCCGTCTCAATGCCCGAACGCATGGGACCGAACAACGAAGTCATCACCTGGCTTCCCGACAGCCAGCACATCCTCTATCTCTCGCGCCGCGACACATTCAATGACTGGTTCGGGCGCCTCTTCAAGGTGAGCATCGACGGCGGCCTGCCCGAGCGCCTGGCGATCGACAAGGGTGGGCTCACTTCCTTTTCGCCCGACGGCACCAAAATCGCCTATAACCGCATCTTCCGCAATTTTCGCACCTGGAAGCGATATACCGGTGGCATGGCTCAGGACATTGCCATTTACGATTTCAAGAACGACACCTATGAGCGCATCACCGACTACGCCGGGACCGACACCTACCCGATGTGGCACGGTGACACGATTTACTTTGGCTCTGACCGCGGCCCCGAGCACCGCATTAACCTTTACAGTTACAGCCTGAAGAACAAAGAGACGAAGCAGCTCACGGAGTTCAATGACTACGACGTAGACTGGCCGAGCCTCGGGCCTGACTCCATCGTGTTCACCAACGGCGGTTATCTCTACACGTTCGACCTGAAATCGCAGAAGGCCAAGAAGCTCACGGTCTTTCTTCCGGGCGATCGTGAACTGGCGCGGCCGCACTGGGCCAACGTCGCCCACTTCGTGACCGATATGGACCTTTCCCCGGACGGCAATCGTGCCGCCATGGCCGCGCGCGGCGATGTTTTCACCGTCCCCGCGAAGGAAGGCAGCATCCGCAATCTCACGCAAACTCCCGGTATTCGCGAACGGGGCGTCGCCTGGTCGCCCGACGGCAAATGGATCGCCTATCTTTCCGATCGCAGCGGGGAAGACGAGATCTACATCACCCCTCAGGACGGCATGGGCAAGGAAATGCGCGTTACCACCGACGGCAAGATGTTCCGCATGCCGCCCGTCTGGTCGCCCGACAGCAAGAAGCTGGCGTTTGCCGATAAGGCCGTGCGCCTATGGTATGTGGATATTGAGCAGAAGACTCCCGTGCTGATTGACCAGGGCAAGTTCGGCGACATCACCGAATACGTCTGGTCGCCGGATAGCAAGTGGGTGGCTTACTCGAAGGCGGAGGAAAACAACAACAGCACCATCAACCTCTACTCGCTTGCCGACAAGAAAATTACGCCGGTGACGACAAATTTTACCGGTAGCGAGACTCCCTCCTTCGACCCTGGCGGCAAGTACCTCTTTTTCCTTTCGCAGCGCGATTACAACGAGGTGCTGGGCGTGTACGACATGGAGTTTGCGAACCCCAAAGCCACGCGGGTCTACGTGGTGACATTGCGCGCCGACCTGCCTTCGCCCTTCGCGCCGCAGAGTGACGAAGCCGGCAAAAAATCGGACGAATCCGCGGACAAGAAACCGGATGATTCCCCAGGCAAGGATAAGGACAAGGCCAAGCCCGAAGATAAGGACAAGAAAGATGCGGACGACGTCGCCAAGAATTTCCGCATCGACCTGGCGGGCATTCAGAATCGCGTGGTGGCCGTGCCCATGCCGCCGGCCAACATGGGCGGGCTCCAGGCGGGCAAGAATGGTGTCTATTACTCCACTTCGCCCGTCTTCGGCCTTTCCGGGCCGCTGCCTGGCGAGCACCCCGCCATTCACGTATACGACTTGAAAGAACGCAAAGATGAAGTGCTCCTGGCCGGAGCAAGTTCCTTTACTCTTTCGTTTGACGGCTCAAAGTTGCTCTACGCCGGGCCGGGCGGTGGTGGAGACGGCGGGGAAGGTGGCGCCCAGACTTATGGGATTATCGACGCCAAGCCCTCCGGCTCTCCCCACAAGGTTGGGGATGGCGCGCTGAATCTTTCGGCGATGCAAATGCGCATCGACCCGCGCGCCGAATGGAAGAACATGTTCAATGAAGTTTGGCGGCAGGAGCGCGACTTCTTCTTTGAGCCCTCGATGAATGGCGTCGATTGGGCCAAGGAACGCGATCGTTACGCCCCCCTGCTGCCCGACGTTGCGGATCGCTACGACCTCACCTACCTGCTGGGTGAATTGGTGGGCGAGCTTTCCAACTCCCACACGTACGTGGGTGGCGGTGATTATCCCGACCTTCATCCCGTCAACCTTGGCCTGCTGGGCGTGGACTTCGAACTCGATGCGGCCACCGGCCTTTACCGCTTCAAGAAAATCTATCCAGGCGAAAATTGGGATGCAAGCTTGCGTTCTCCCCTTACCGAACCCGGCGTGGATGTGAAGGAAGGCGATTACCTGATCGAGGTGAATGGGCGCGACCTGAAAGCACCGCAGGCGCCCAGCGAATTGTTTGTCAACACCGCGGGCGAGAACGTGACCCTTACCGTCAACTCCAAACCCGCCGCGGCCGGGTCTCGCAACGTGGTGGTCAAAACCATCTCGAGCGAATATGCCTTGCGCATGCTCGATATGATCGCCACCAATCGCCAAAAGGTTAGCGACGCCACCGGCGGGCGCGTGGGGTATATCTACATTCCCAACATGGGAGCGGAGGGCCTGAATGAGTTCGTTAAGCAATTCTTCCCGCAGATTCGCAAGGAAGGGCTGATCATCGACGTTCGCTACAACGGTGGTGGGTTTGTGGACGAGCTCATCTTCGAGCGCCTGCGCCGCATCCTGTCGGGCATGGATTCAGCCCGTAACTTCGCCAGCGGCACCATCCCTGCCGTCGTCTTTCACGGAGCCATGGCCTGCGTCACCAACGCCTACGCGGCTTCCGACGGCGATATTTTCAGTTACTACTTCAAGTACTATCACCTTGGCCCGCTCATCGGCATGAAGACGTGGGGCGGTGTGCGCGGCATTCGCGGCGAGATTCCGCTGCTGGACGGCGGGTACGTTACCCGGCCGGAGTTTTCCGTCTACGGGCTCGACAGCAAGTGGGTGGTCGAGAATTACGGCGTCGCCCCCGATATTGAAGTGGATAATACGCCGGACCTTGTTATGAAAGGACACGACCCGCAGCTTGAACGGGCCATCGAAGAAGTGATGAAGTCGATTAAGGAGCACCCGAAACACCTGCCGCCCAGGCCGCCGGACATTCCCGCGTATCCCAACGGACCCGGGTAGAGCGGAAGCCAGCGGGCAGTTGGCAGCGAGGAAAGGCCAGAAAGTAGAAGGCAGCACCATAAGTTCGACTTGCGTCGGCAAGCGTGCGCGAAAGCCCGCTATGCGGGCTTTCGTCTCGAGTTCGTACATTTGGACGCGAAGAATTCATTCCCCATCGCTCGAAAAGCGACAATAATGCTGTCGGAATGTGCAAAATACCGGTATGTTTGTGTAAAATCGCCGAAACTCGTGTCAAGATGTCGCTTTTTAATCGGGCAAATAGTCATACTCTCTTTTGTTTTCATACACATTCCGGCTTCGAACGTACAAAAAGGAATTCCTTTTTTTCTATTTCACCTCTTCGGCTCGTCTCCATCTCCTTTCGTTGACTATGTCTACCTCCGCCTGGATGCCGATTCCAGCGAGCTCTGCGAACAGAGGATGAACAGCCAGTTTGGACGAGCGCCTGTGCCGTCGCCTCCACCCGGCCAGGAGGCGCATTGAGCAGGGCAGTGATCAAGCGGAGATATTCCGGCGAACGCGACCCTTCCCGCAGGTGGTTCAACCGCGACCAAGCCTTGCCCAGCGCCGTCCGCGGGCCGGTGGACTTCTTCGCATGGCGCCCATTGGAAGCTAACAG
>CAZCVY010000386.1:0-4939 GCA_964501985.1 uncultured Acidobacteriota bacterium
CGCCACGAGCCGGAGCCTGCTACCAATTTTAGGTAGCCTTTCCTCTGCCTCTTAAAATCGGAATTTCCGTTTGCAGTTTTCAGCGTGCCCGAAATTTACAGCCCCCCGCCTCGAATGTCAAGGTCCAGTCGAATTCTCTGTCGAATTCTTAGTGCGGGGTGCTCGCAGGGGCCTCGGACTGGGGCGGTTTTGTCTCTCCGCAGGGAGAAAGGGGAATAATCTGCACCCCGTCCTCACATTGAGAAGCGGGGTAGCGCATCAGAGTTGTTCCGTCTTATGGAACTACTCTGCGGCTTTTCTCCTGTCATAACATCGTTGGCATGCTAATTACAGACCGCAATTCATTACAAACTGACGAGCCGCTGTTCGAAGAGTCCGTCCTGAGTACCTTTCCACTTCTCGCACGCGGATTGCCGTCAGTGCCGATCGCCTGTCGCCGGCGCTTCCTGGGCGCTCACTGTGAACGGAAAGATGCTCACATTTTGAGTGCCCAGCATTAGGGCATATTCACCCGCGGGCAAATCTTCCTTCGGCTGAATCACCCATATCGAACTTTCCGGCTGCGAAACATCGGTGGGGATCAGGTCGTTCCTCTCTGCCTCCCCCTCCTTCGATCCCAAGTGCACCTTTCCCACGTCGAGCTCCCGGAAGGTCTTCTTCGCGTGCAGGCGCACCAGCACGGGAGAGCCCGGCAAACTCAGAACGTGGCAAATGCAGATCACCGGACGGCCCGGGGGCACGCCCACTTGCGCGTGTACGCCCGGATATTCGGAAACCCCCTCGGCAGGAGCGATTCCGTACGTAAACGTGGGTGCCAACGCATGTTTCATGTGGGTTCTTGAAGGCGTCTGGTTGGGTATCGAAACCCAATCGGAAGTGCGAATGAAGACTCCGGCTTGGTGACTGGGGTAATCGGCGGTAGAGGGTGATGCTGCGGTTGAATCTGGCGCACTCTGTCCGAGCAGCAAGCGGGGCAGGGCCAGAGCCGCCAACATCGCAAAACGGGCGGCGCGAGGTATTATGGCTCCTCCTGACAAGCCGTTGGCGATTGCGCACGCGAGGCCATGCGCTCCTTCGGCGACACGGACTGTACGCGCCGCGATGGTGATTGTCAATGAATGTAGGAAATCGGGGACGGCGCCTGCGCCATGTTTTCACCAAGCTTTAAGTCGGTCGAAGGCGTTTTCTTGAATACGTCGCACCATGGCGAAGGGCAGGGCCAACATACATCCCGTTAATCGTATCCACAGGCGAGGGCGGATCACCAACCATTCCGCAATCAGACCGGGAAGCTCCCCCAACGACGGATCTCCATGACGATCTTCATGGTCATAATAGAGAATCCTTCCGCCGTCCCAGGCGACGGACACTTTTGGGTGATAGCGCAGGGTTGAGAGACGTGGCATTCGCAAACCAAGTCTTCGCAACTGCGGTTCCAGCAGATACCACTTGCCATCTTTTTCGAATGCGACCCATGCGTGTCCCCCCCCGTATTTGCCGGACTTTCCTCCCACAGAACGCGCCGCGAAACCCATCATGAGGAGTTGACGCCATGCCCAGAGCGCGAAGGCAACGCAGTTGCCTGCACGGGTCTTCTCAAACTCCTCGGGAGGTTGCCATCGTTCCTGTCGCCGGGCTTTCGCGGTGCTCTGCCATCGGCAAGTGAGAAGGAATTGGCGCATTTCCGTGAAGTCTCTACATCTTGTTTGAAGTGGCTGGGTCAAATTGCTTCCCATCGGTGCGGTGGGACGGAAGCCAAACCGTCGCTCCCAGCCACCCGGATTGAAAGTCCGCCGGCCTTGAATGTCATATAACCTGGGTATGAGTTCAGCGATCATCGGGTGTGGATGGTATCACGCAAGCGGCCGACTGGCTCAGGGTGCTTGAGTGATGGACAGATTGGCTTAGGATGAGGCCCGACACCTGTCCGCCGCTACGGGAAATGCGCGTCAGGAAAGCAGCGGTAGGATTCCGTCTTGGCCGGGCACGGAATAAGGTCCCTGACCCCCGACACCATCTCTCCCCTCCTTGCGTTCAGGCCTGGCGAGGCGTAGATTAGGCTTCGCGTGCGGCAGCGCATTGCCCGATTGCTGCCCAGCTTCGGTGTAGAAATTCGGAACTCCGCGCTCTGAGTTCGAGGTGAGCTATGCGGGCCTACGTGACCTGGATACTGCTTGCTCTTCCCCTCGCTGGTAGCGTGGTGCTATGGGCCGCGCTTTTCCGGCGCCGGAGGTCGGAGCTGGAACGTGTGGTTAGAGTGTTCGCCGCCGTTCTTGCAACCGCAGCGCCGTTGTACGCCTGCGGGACTTTTGCTTACGTGTCGTTCGTCGCGCCGGAGCCAGCTTTTGACTATAGTTTCGAGCATTGGGGATTACTGATTGCGCTTGCGGGAGTCGTGGCAGGTTTCATTAGGGATTGGCCATCCAGATGGTACTCATGGTTGGCTATCGGTTCGTCGGCCTGGATACTCATACTGTTCTTTCTGGCGAGCCTAACGTACTAGATCGCTTCGACAGTAGTCGTCGCACCAGGACTCGCACGCATCGCCATTCACTCCGTCTGACTCCAAGACCACCCCTCATCCGGCCCGTGACGGCTGGTAAGAACGCCCGTCGCGGTCCACCTTCTCCCCCCGGGAGAAGGAAGGAAAAATCGGGCGCTCCCGCGCCCCAAGAAGCATTCCCATCCCCCTACGGAGAGGGTGGCTCGCCGGTGGGCAGGAGAAAGGGGTACCCTTGTCCCAACGAGTTACTTTTCATCGCAGGCCGGCGCCGAGGGCTTCACAACCATCGCCGGGTCCATGCGCGGTGCGGGCACTTGTCTGATCGAGAAGCTCTTATTTGGGTCGGGAGCCACGCGTAGCAGCGGCACCGAACATAGGCTTTGCTGCCCATGAATCGCTGGAGGCAGCGCGTTTTGCATTGGCAGCATCACGGCATCCGGCGTCTGAACTACGGAGATGTTGAAAGACTTGGAAGTGTTGAGCACCGGCGCGGCGGCCGGAGGAGCAAGCTGGGCAAACTTCGGCATGGAAGGCGAGATCAACACGCGAACTACGGGTTGCGTCCGCAGCTCCTGTGGAAAGTGGAGCTGTAGCTGGGGTGCAGCCAGCAAATCCATCCCCTTCCTGAAACTCGGAAAGATTCCCGTCTCCGGGCCCCGCGCCTCAACCCAGAATCCGGAAGGCTCGCCACTGTGAATATGAAATTGGGGTAACACATTTTCCGTTTGGTTGCCTTGTGGTCCCGAGCTCTGTCCGGCTGCCCAAGGGGCAGCGGCGTAGAAAAGCAGCGTCCCGCCAAAAAGCAATTTGAAAAAAGCGCTGAGGGCCGAAGGTTTGGACATGTCCGCCTCCGCAGGTTTATTGGGTATATTATAACTTGCTTCGTAAGAGGGTCAGTCCATTCGAAACGTTGCCTGTGCCCTGATCGACACCTTGGAAAACCGGGGAGGGGGGAGGGGACATCTCGTTGCGTTGGTCTTCGAGCGGCGGAGGGTGGGCCGCAGCCAGCCGTCCAGCACTCAAGGCAGAGAGATGAAAGGGGAGGGCCTCGTGCCCATAAGCGCTAACTTAAAACTGCCGGCGGTAGAAAAGCTCGCAAAGCGGGCGAAATCATATAGTCCACGGCGGACCCGTGGGAAAAATGCCGGGCCGGTCAAGTCAGCCCCGTAAGGGGCGACGTCAGCCGAAGCCGCCATCAGACCGCGCCTTGGACTGCCCCCGATGCCGCCCCTACGGGGCTACTCATGAGTGTTAAGACCCGTTCCCATCCCACGGCTGGGTCGCCGTGGGCTAAAGGAGGTCGCCGCTCCGCGGCTCGGCACCACCCCGTCAACGTTAAGCTAGCGCTTATGGGCCTCGTGCCTGCCCACCCCAGTGCCGATGGGGCAACCCCGGGGGTGCCTCGACGAGATTCGACGTCAACCCAAAAGGAGTTTTCTCCCACCAGAAGATTTGTCCTTATTCACCTAGCCTCTGGTCGCCAACGTGCTGAATCTCTAGCGGAGTATGGTCGTGTGGGTAAGCTGGCGCACCGTCGCCCGGTTCGGGTTACTAACGGACTTACGCGATTCTCGCCACGCAGTGTGTAGTCCGGTCAGACGAAATTCAATCGGCGGCGAACCTGGCCGCGTTGACGGCTCCGGAGGATCAGAAGTCCATGCATCTACAGAGGTTAGGGTGCGTCGGCTGTGGCGCCTGAGCAACGCCTCGGGAAAGGTCCGGCGGGGGCCCTCGAAAAAAAAGATGTTAAATAATACGTTCGAAGCCGGAATGTCTATGAAAACAAAGGATCGCAAGACACAATGCCCGAATAGAAACAGACATTTAGGTCTTAGTTTTCGACATTTTCGTCGAATCGAGCGCTATTTTGCAGAAAATTAATGCTTTTGGACGACAATTTGTCACCTCCATCCGGTTTCGCACCGGTTTCTACGCCGCGCAGAGAACTTGGGGCGCCGACGTGGAGCGGGGACGTAGCGCAGGGCCCGCTCTCCGGCCCTGCGGCTTTTCCTTCGGTCACTGCCCTCGCGACGCCGGGGCGTTGCGGAGGGCCCGCACTTCGCGCTTGCGGCTCTTCGGCCGTCGCGGTGCGGGGAAAGAGCCGAAGGGCCGGAGAGCGGGCCTTGCGTTACGTGGACCTGTTTCCCACGGGCCGCGGACCTTGAAGAACAGGCCTGACGAACAGGGCCCCGTTCTGAGGTCGTACAGCAGCATGTGCGGAGGTGGTGTCTCAGTTTGAAATAGAGGCGGCCTGACGCCGCCATTTGGCGAGGTAAACTCGCCGGTACGAATTCAAACTGAGACATTGCCTGTGCGGGAGCGGGACGATCCTTCCGGGCAAGCAAGATGTCCGCGGTCCCAGCGCTCTCTAGGAAAGGAGAAGTTCCAGATCCTCACGGCGCAAATCACGGATGAGGTTGTTGTCTTCGCTGATGA
>CAZCVY010000387.1:0-4900 GCA_964501985.1 uncultured Acidobacteriota bacterium
CCGACGAAAAGCTCACCGCGGTGATCGGCTTGCTGGAAGTGATGGTGGCGCCGCTGTCGCGTTCGCTGGCTTCCGCTCCGATGGAAGAGGAAGAGAGATCACCTGACACGGGTGGCTTTATGCCCGTCGAGGACAAGCAGTCCGCTCTTATCGCCGGTTACGAGATAGTCGGCGTTGCCCGCTTCGCACAGAGCCAGCAGAAAATCGTCGGCGGGATCGGGAGAGCGGGTCACGTGAGGGAGCGGGCCTGCGTCCTCGGCGAGCCTTTTGATCTGGTTGACCAAGCGTCCGGCCTTGTAGGGTTTAACGAGGGCGGAGACGCGCGGCTTTTCGAGCGTGGCGCGCAGCTCGTCGAGATGGGCCGCGCAGGTCAGGAGAGTGAATTTTCCCTCAACTCAAGCGCTATAGATCGCGGCGGGATTGTCGGCCGGAGCGATCAGGGCGGAGACGAGAATGTTGGTATCGAGCACCACGCGCATCAGTCTTTGCCTTCAGTTGGACGCGACGTTCGGCGCGGACCTCACGCACGGCCTCGTCGACGATACGCTGAATCTCGTCCGGGTCGGCATCGGCATTGCGCGCCTTGATGTCCTCGACCGTACGCTGAAATACCCGCCAGCGGACGGCCTCTTCGATGAATTTCGAGAGGTCGCCCTTTTTCATGCCCCGAGCGCCCAGAAAGGTGCGCAGCGCGAGATCGGTCTCCTTCGAGACCTTGATGTTCCAGCGGATCGCTTCTTCTCCCATTTCAAACACCTAGGCATTTCGGCAGATAAACTCTTATGCACCTATCGTAGTTCGCAATCGGCGCCCGTGCAACAGCTTCTGTCTCCCGATCTCTCCCGCGCTGCTTCCCAATTGTAGGGCCGGACAGCGCTCGGCCGGGGCCGAACGCTGTTGGGCCCTCCATTGCGCACGGAATTCTTGCCCGAAAAACGATAATTTACGGTATCGCAACGCAGGATCATTTCGCTCTTCAGAAACTATTCTGCGGCCCCGTCCTTATCCCCCTCCCAGCCCCCAGGCCTTCAGCCTTCCGTCCAAAACCGGCTTGACCGCGGATTAGGCAGCCTTTACCCTTGAAACTATGGAAATACACCTTTCACCCGACAAGGAAGCCCGCGTGAGGCAGTTCGCCACCCGCACCGGTAGAGATGCCGCCCAGGTCATCGAGGCAGCCGTTGACCATATGCTGGAATATGAAGAAAGCTTCCTCGCCGCCGTGGAGAAAGGACGCGCTTCTGCCCGCCGCGGGGACTTGCTAGAACATGACGAGGTGGTGGAGCGCATTGAGCAAATGCTCCGCTCGTGACCCGCGTCCGCTGGACTACTGACGCCGATAGAAGAGGAAGAAATCACACCTGACACCGCCGCCGAGCTCGATCGCGCCCGCGCTCCCCTCGCTCGCGGAGAAGGCATTCCCCACGACGATATGCAGCGCCAGTTCGGCTCATGACCGAATCCCCTGGACGCCCGCGAATCGTCGTCGGGGCACCCGAGGCCCGCGCCATTGACCGCGCCACCGCCCTGGAGACTCTCCACTGCGTAGATCGCTACCTGGCTAGCCGTACCGGCAAAATCAAAAGACTCCAGCCTCCGCTCACCGGCTTCCGCCTTCGTTGCGGCGATCAGCGCGTTTTCTTCGATCTAAAGAACTCCACCGCCATCGAGATCACCGCCGTCCGCCATTGCAAGTAAGCCTGCCGCTGACCGGAACCAGGGGACTGCAACCCAGGGACAGACACCTCTCCCCCTACGCTCGCCCCTTCCTGTGCGCTGGCTTTTTTTGATACAATCGCCCGCACCATGCACACCAAGGAAGAAATCCTGGACGAGATAAAGCGTACCGCAACCGAGAACGAGGGAACCCCTTTGGGTGCCGCCAGGTTTCAGAAGGAGACAGGAATCAGCTCTTATGAGTGGGGCAGATTTTGGGCGAGATTCGGTGACGCAGTTAGGGCAGCCGGTCTTGAGCCCAACCAATTCAATGGCCCGCTCCCCGATCAATTGTTCATCACGAAGATTATTGGTCTCTCCCGCAAATTGGGCAAGTTTCCCACCTTCCGCGACTTTCATGTGGAAAAAACGGATGACCCGGAACTGCCGGACAAGAAGTCTTTTCAGCGATTCGGCACAAAGGAAAAGATCGCACTTAAAGTAGCCGAATATTGCAAGACTCAAGGTGGCTGCGATGATGTGATAGAAATGTGCGCAGCTATCATCAAAAAAGCTGGCACTATTGAGGCCGAGGCCGCTGGTACCGACAGCGTCGGCGAAGTCTATCTCGCCAAATCGGGGCGGTATTACAAAATCGGGAAAACTAATGACACGGTCCGGCGCGGCAGCGAGCTGAGAATTCAGTTACCCGAAAAGATAGAGTTGGTTCATGCCATCAAAACCGACGATCCTAGCGGCATTGAGGCATACTGGCACGAGAGGTTTAAGTCGACGCGCAAGGGCGGCGAATGGTTTGATCTTACTTCGCGGGACGTGAAAGCATTCAAGCGATGGAAGCGCATTTACTGAGGGGAGGGCCTGGCATCATATTTTCGATTTATTCTCAGGCGTAATAATCTTTATGGCATTATTAAAAATATTAAATACAGTGCCTGTCTCCGATTTCCCTACATCTCATCCAGTGGCTGGACATTCACCAAATCAAGGGCCTCTATCCGCTTCGCCCGACTATGTGGCAAATCTCCACTCTCCGCTTTTTAGTGTCCGGCCAATTCGGTGACCCCCGTTTTCGGTCACAAGAAATTGCCTAACTGTACGTGGGACCCGCTCGATGATTTTCTGCTCTAGGTGCTCAGCGCGAAACAGGCTGGACAGCCGTAGCTCGAACTCTTCGCGCTCGTCGTTATTTACGATTAATACTTTTCTCAAGGAGATGTTGTCCTGAAGCCCAGCTGCCATGAGGTACCTAAAGTGTTGGTCCGTTTGCGGCATCGAGTATCCCAAAATGATGACTCTTGTGGCCGTTCTAAGAGCTGAGACCGCTTCCCGCCAAACTGCCGACAGGTACCCCCCAAGGGATTTCTGCCAAGTGGGTGCCACAAGTATGGGCATTCGTCCCCCGTTTCGAAGATCTGCGTAACTCCGGTACGCCCACACTCGTAGACCGAAGTCTTCCGACACATGAGTGGTCAAGTTCACGGATCCGTGCAGTTTTAACAGTGGGATCGGTTCGCCCTCGGGTCGAGCAAAATGATCAGGCGCATGGCTTTGCCATTCCACCTGCTGGCTGTCCGCATAGCGAAAGGGCAGGGCCAAGCCCCACAAGGCATTTTCGACAACCGTGTCGTAATTGAACGATATGATGGTGTCTTGGCGGTCGGCGCCAACCTCTCCGAAATACCCGCAGATTAGACCGAGAAAGAACTCGTAGAGCGGGCACGAGTACACTCGGAGCAGAGGCGTCCCTGTGGGGGCTAGATAATACTGTTCGTGTTCACCATGTAGTTGCCAACTATCCGGCTTTTGCCATTCGGGGTCGTTCAGGAGCTTGCTCATAAGGATGACGTTTTGCTCTCGTGCCGGCGCTGTCGCGCTGCAATAATCTAGCGTCGCCGCAATCGCCAAGATCACTTTGTCAGATAACTCCGTGCTACCACTCGCGGACGCGAGACTGAACAACTCTTCAATATTCTCTACGTCTAGCGGAACGCGGTAGGCGGCGGCGGCTGCCCTCAAACGGAACTCAAGCACGCTTTCAATGGCCTCTACCTCTACCCGGCGGTCTCCTTTTTCCTCAAGCCACGCGGCGGCATCCCGCATCCGGTTCATGAAGTTCTTGATGAGAGGGAGGCCCGCCTCGGCGGAGAAGCCCGCTCCGAGGATGTAAACATTGCGATCGTTGTAAGCTCTGGCGGATCCCTTTTCAGTCATCGCTTTGCTTGTTCCTGTCGGCCGTGCCGCGTACCTGTGAGCATCATTGGGTGAGAGCTGCAGGCAAAGCGCCCCCCTTCTTGGGGACAGAATCAGCCGCGGAGGTCAAGAAGTGATCTCCACACCCCCGCCTTGGTCTCGTTGCGGTAGTACTTCGGCGCAGTGCGGCCTAGGCGTCTTCCTTTTCGCTTTGCGCCCAATCCAGAACCCGGTTAAGGTCCGATTGCCAATAGAACCCCTCTGGGAGGTTTGGCTCGATAATTCCCTCGGCGATTGCCCGGCCGATGTGGATCCGCGCATGCTCGTAGCCGGGCGTATGAATCCGCATCACCATCGTCAACACGTCCTGCACCGAGGAGCCTTTATCGGCGAGGAGCGAAAGCAGGTGCACAAGCCCGTCCGGCCCGCAGAAGCTATCCAAACCAAGGTCACTAACAATGCCGCCGTCTTTCGTGAACTCCAACTGTTGGTTAAATTGACAACCGTACTCGTGGCTTTCCCTAAGTGGGCTAGCGGGAAAATGGTGGACGAGGGACAAATCACGCATTTTGCGCTCGCCGGACCCTTCGGTGACCTCAATCCACTGAAGCCAGCCGTCGCCGGCGTTGCTAATTGACTCCCCGCAGCGGTCGCATATCCAACCCTTTCCGTCGGGGCCTGAGTATGCGCGCAGATCAGTCCTCTTTTCGGTCGCATTATTCATCGTGTGCCTCGTCTTGCGAGCATGGATCTACAATTCTCGACACCCCATAGTGTTCGCAATCAACGTTGGTTTCGGTTTTCATCTCCATAACTGCATGTAGCATAGGCCCTGCTGTGTGCAAAGCAAGGGGGAAGGGGGAGGGGGAAGGGGGTCAGGTACCCTTTCCTTTGGTGCAGGGAGGGAACGGTGTTTGACAGAGAAAGGGTACCTGACCCCTTTAAGTCCCTTCCCCGGTTTGATACACGCCCACGAGCGGAGCCAGAATCTTGCGAAGCTCGGGTTCGCTCCAGTGGCCGTTCGAGAATTCGG
>CAZCVY010000388.1:0-4895 GCA_964501985.1 uncultured Acidobacteriota bacterium
GACCCTGTTTTACCGTGTCGTGGACCTGCGGCAGGCGCATCACCGAGGCGTGAACGCCGCGCTCCATCAGCGCGACAGCAGTCGCCTCTGATACACGAGGAAGGGATGGAGAAGGAGAAAGCGGTGGATCGTCCTCCGTGGCGGCACGGCCCTCAGCCACTCCAACTCCGGAGCTGACGATGAACAGGCGGCTGGAACCCACGAGCACCGAGCCAATCGCCTCAATCGCACGCTTGTCCAGCTCACAGCTTTCCGCGAACCTGGACCAGTCGTGCCGGAAGGCGGTGTGGATGACGGCATCCGCCGCCGCCGCGCCGCTGCGCAGGCTCTCCAGGTCTTCCAGATCGCCGCGGTGCACCTCCGCGCCGGCGGCGACAAGCGAGTGCGCGCCCGCATCGGACCGCGTAAGACCGAGCACTTCGTGGCCCGCATCAGCGAGTTCACGAACGATCGCTGAACCGATAAATCCTGTTGCTCCTGTAACGAAAATTTTCATAAAAGCTCCTTTGCGTAAAGATGTCGAAATACGCAATCAGTGTGCCGGTTGAGCCGCTGCCCGCGCGTTTTTGGCAATCGCGTTGAGCTCGGCGATGAGATTTGAAGGAAGCTCCAATCCCGCGGCAGAGAGATTCTCTCGAAGATGTTTTACCGAAGAAGTGCCCGGGATCAGCAAAATGTTAGGAGAACGCTGAAGAAGCCACGCAAGCGCCACTTGCATTGGACTCGCCTTCAGGGATGTTGCGACCTGATCGAGCACCGACGATTGCAACGGAGTGAATCCGCCCAATGGGAAGAACGGGACATAAGCGATGCCTTGCGGCGCGAGAGCGTCGATAAAGCCATCGTCACTGCGGTTGGCCACATTGTAGAAGTTTTGGATACAAACAATCTCCGTGATCCTCTGCGCTTCCTGAAGTTGCCGGGGCGTGACGTTGCTGAGGCCGATGTGGCGAATCAGCCCCTCCTTCTTCAACTCGACCAGCACCTTCAACGGCGCCTCGATGGATCCTTCCACTGGCTCCAGCATTCCACCCACTCGAAGGTTGACGACGTCGAGCGCGTCGACGCCGAGATTCCGAAGATTGTCATGAACGCCCTCGGTCAACCCCTCGCGCGAAAGGGCCGGCAGCCACGATTTGTCGTCACCGCGCCTGCCGCCCAATTTGGTTACGATAACCAGCCCGGCCGGGTAGGGATGAAGGGCCTTTTTGATAATTTGATTGGTAACGTGCGGGCCGTAATAGTCGCTGGTGTCGATATGGTTCACTCCGACATCAACCGCCTCCCGCAGAACCGCGATTGCTTCGTCAACGTCGCGCGGTGGTCCCCAGACTTCGGGACCGGCCAGTTGCATGGCACCGTAACCCATTCGGTGGAGATGGGTTGTGGTCCCAGGTAGAGTAAATGCTCCACCCAATTTCGTTTGTTCCGTCATCTCTGTTTTCCTCCCGTCTTCCGCCCAGTTTAGGTAAAATGGAGAATGTCTCCGTATTAGTAGATTACCGGAGAGCGTCTCCGGTTACAAGATATTTTTGCCCATGGCCAAAAAACGTTCACACCCTGCGGAAAGGAAGCCGCGCGCCGATGCCCAGCGCAATCGCGAGCGCATTCTGGAAGTGGCAAAGGAAGCGTTCACACGTTGCGGCGCGAACGCCAGCTTGGACGACATCGCCAAAGAATCAGGCGTTGGCCCCGGAACTCTGTATCGCCACTTTCCGGCGCGCGCAGAACTTCTCCACGCGGTTTACCGGTCGGAGTTGGAAAAGCTGGCCGCAGCGGGGCAGACGTTTGCTCAAACGATGCCACCGCTGGAAGCATTGCGAGCCTGGCTATTGTTGTTCGTCGATGGTATCGCCGCGAAACAGTTGATCGCCCCTGCAGTGAATACGCTGGTGGGCGATCCCAAGAAGGTGTTCGAAGCTTCCTACGCGCAGGTCCAGGAAGCCTTGCGTGCCTTGGTGATGCGCGCAATCCGGAGCGGCGACGTCCGTAAGGACCTCGACCCGCTGGATCTGCTTCGCGCTCTCGTCGGCGTCGCCAATGTCGCGGCCAGCCCTGACTGGCTGCAAAGCGCCAAAAGACTGGTGGACATCCTGATCACCGGCTCACGCCCGGTGAAATAGGGACTCAGTCGCGGCGCACTCCGAAGTTGTTCTGAACCGTGGCGTGAAAAAGATAAAGCTCGCGGAAACCTGCCGGCGGATCATGGGAAGGCAACAAGGGCTTTTTTATACTGGCGCCAGGTCACGATGTCAAAGCAGAAACACCGGTGGGGTAGCGTTTTGTAGCGGAGAGAATGGTGCGAAGAAACGCTAACTTCGTTCCAGACCGTGTTGTGCCTGCCGCAGACGGAGATCCGGTCGATCTTTGGGTCTACGCAGTTCTGCCCAAGAAAGGCTGGGTCCCACATTCCCCCGGAGACCTTATCCGTGCGGACCACGCCGGGTCGGCCATCAAGCACCGCGATCAGGTGTACGAACTGATGCGTGTGGAGGAGACGCTTGAAGGAGGCTACGCGTTTCATTATGGCCTGCGGCCGTGGGACGCGCAATACGTCATGGGCCACGTGGTCGACTACACCTTGAAGTCCCAGATGGAGGCTTTCGCCGCGCATCGGGATACGGCCAGGGCGCTGGGCCTCCGCCACTTGATCCTCTGGCTCTTCCCCATCGCGGGATTCGCCCCCGACCCGTTGCAGCGCGAGTGGGAGAAGAGGACGGGACTCAGCATGGCCTGGGTTTCCGCGGGCTCGGCCTTGTTCGGACTGGCGTTGGCCTTTGTACTGCGAGGTGCTTGGCAGGATTCACGCTTTTCTGCGGCCGTCCTCTACCTGGCTCTGGAATCATTTAGCCGCTTGCTATGGATCAACTCCTCCCGCCAGCCGCACGGGTCACCCCTGTTGACGCTGCCATACCTTCTGTGGGAAGCCTTGCATCGAAGACCTACTCCCGCCTCCGCCAAAGACGCCAACGCGGCGCTGCTGACCCGGCAAGATGAGGTGAGGCGAATCCCAAACAGAAATTCATTGCAGATTTGCTCGTGGTATTTTGACACCACATTGGTGGGATCGGCCCCGGTACGGTTTGAGGAAACCCTTTACATGCCGGCCCGTTGGCATCGGGAGGGCAAGGGCCTTTCACGGCGCTGGATCTTTGACCTGGAAAAGGTCGAACCGGAAGCCGGCGCCACAAGTCGCGAGTACACCCGTCCGCGCACACCTGACCGGCAAAAGGCGGTGGAGGGCTTCACCCATCGCCTCGACATCGCGCAGAGCTTTGCGCTGTTCTGGGGCATCTACCCCCGCGCTGACCAGCTTCGTCTACAACGCCTCTATCAATATCAGGGTCCGAGATCCACGGCGATAACGGCCGGGCTCTTTCTGATCCTTGGGATATTGCAGCTCTGCCTCACCTCAATACTCTACCGCGCCACGATCCTCGTCCTGGCAGGTCCCGCCTATCTGATCCTCGAGTCACTCTATCGTCTTTATAAGGCCAAAGCCGTGGGTGAGCCCGCCGGTTCAATTCTAGGGTACCTGCTGCGGCTGGCCATCCGCGCTCCTAGGGAGGGTGGGTAGGCCGGGAGCGGCGGTACGTCAGTACTATTGTGCCCACACGTCTGTCCGCTGACAATATAGGCCTCAAGAATTGTTGCATTTCACGTTCTTGGGATTGTCGCCTTTAAGACCGCCCTCGCCCTCGACAGAAAGTTTGAGCGCCTCAAACTTTCTGGCCAGCCTGACGGAAAGGACAACGATCATGAAAACACCGATTTTGGTCGCCGCAGCCAGCGCCGCCCTCCTTCTGTCGACCGTTTGCCAGGCCTCCGACCTGACTCGAGCCGAGGCGAAGAGAATGATTGAAAAAGCAGGAGCAGATGCCGCCTACACCCAGGTCAGCCTGAGTCCGGAGCAAATGGACGGGCTAAAGAGCATCTACAATGCTGCCAACATTCTGAGCACGGTCTTCGTCATGGTGAGCGCTCCGCCCCAAGGGCCCTTCCCTTTGGCCAGGGAGAGCAATGAAGCGGCGTCCTATGTCGATGGCGGACAACGGTGCGTGCCTGACTCTAACGATATGCGCTTAGCGTCCGCTCACTTCGTCCCCTGCCAAACTCCTCTCAGTGCGGAAATCACCTGGCGGCACCCCGGTATTCTGATGAAATTGAAGAACCCGATCAAGCCGCTCATCCTGGATGTCACGGGTTTTGCCGATGGGACGAGCGGCCCCAATGAGCAGATTGTGGGGTACACATGGAAATATGACTTGTCCTCGCTCCCACAGGATGTTCAGGATGCGATTAAACCCCCGGTGCGCAGCGGGAGAGCGCTCTTTCGCCTCTCCGATGGGGGCTGGAAATTTGTACGTTTGATGTAAGCGGAACGAGCAAAGGGAGAGTCTAATGGAATTAGCCACACTTCGTCAGTACATGCGCGACCTCGAGAATTGGGAACGAGCGAACTCTGGGCCGGCCATGGCATCCCCTGCCTCCTCGCCTAAGGCGATCGAGGCGCGATCGGAACCAGGGCCCGAGGGCTGCGTCGTACTTGCCCAGCCCGACGAGCGCAATCACGCTAAGAAGGCGGAAACGATCCCAGCAAGCTCTCGCTACGAGAATATGTGGGGGGAACCCACGGCCGTGTTCGTTTAGATCCGTTCGAGACGCCCAAGACGCCAATATCCCGCCTCGCTGCGTTTTGCCACGATTCTTCGACAGCTAACCTATCTGTAATGAATGCCATAGGACCGACTAAGGCCCCCCCAAAGAACGTAGGGAGCCAGCCAGAGTTGCTTGTTCATAGGGAGACACAAGGAATAGCGCGATCGCGTCCGGCGGGGCCTCCTGGATAAGCGACTTATTGTCATATCTTTGCGGTCCTATGCCCACGGGCTTTG
>CAZCVY010000389.1:0-4880 GCA_964501985.1 uncultured Acidobacteriota bacterium
CCACGAGCCATGGCTTCGATGGCCACTTCGTTGAGGCTCTTGCCCTGCTCCCGAGACCAGCGGCGCAGAACCGTGTCGAGGGTGCTTGAAACTTTTCGAATGGTGTATTGCATGCAGCTATTGTAGGCAATGCAGGCACAACATGCAAGCACTGTCGGAATTCGGTAGTGTCCTGCCTCCGTGAGAACTTCAACTAACGGCCTCCGTCTGATTGGGCGTAGGAAGCGGCTTGTTCGCCGGCCTCCTTGATGGCTATCATAAAGTAGGAGGATTTGCCGCTATGCGCACATCTGTGGAACGCCGTACCGTCAATCTTTCAGCTTATCCAGATCTGGTCGTCATCTATCTTGGGATGCGAGTCAATCGCCTCACCGGAATCAAGACACTCCTAGGCTTTGGACCGCAGATTTCGTCTTCTGCTGCATCACAGCCCGACGGGTTGCTTCGGCACGAGACATTCATCTTCTCGTTATTTCCAATGCATGTGGGCATACGCCAATACTGGCGTGACATAAACTCACTTCTGGCGTGGACGCGTTCAGACCCGCACCGGCAGTGGTGGCAGACATTCTTGAAGGACTCCGGCGGTACTGGCTTCTGGCACGAAACGTATTTTCGCCGCGGGGGCATTGAGGCGGTCTACGATGATGTGCCCGAAAAGATCGGTTTAATGGCATTCGCACCTGTGGTACCGGCTCGCGGACCGATGTTTGGCGCAGCAGCGAGGGCCGAAAAAGAATTCGAAGAACGGCCCGTGCTGTCCGAGGAAGAGCTCTATGGGGAGCCCGAAACAAAACGGTGAGTTACGCCCTAAACAAAATCTCGAAGATCAACCCGGTGGCTACCCTGCCCGGGCATGCGGAGCCTTAGAGTGCGGCAGCTTGCTGCCGCTTTCCTCCCCGCGAGCTTGCTCGCGGGATTTCCAAACCACGCCCGATTCCCCGCTGCCAGGCGGTGTAGTCCCCAGCCAGCAAGCTGGCTCGTGAGAAAGCGGCAGCAAGCTGCCGCACGCTAAAGCTTCGCAGGAGTGGTATGGCCGGCCGCGGTACGTTCTATCGAGGGGGAGCTGTAGCGCCGACTTCCAGCCGGCACTGGAGCCGCCAAAATGGCGGCGCTAGGGGCCTCACCATGTAAAATCGCCACGACAGTGCAAAATTAACATGCAGCGCTGGCTTAAGTAGAGCTAACTTACCTTACGCGATTCCAGCCTAATCCAAACAATCTAAATTGGTTACAAAACAAGCAGGGGGCCGCCGGGCTTTGGGTCGCTCCTTGCTATTTCGAGCTTTTCTCCGGACGCTCGGCCAGAGATTTGAGGTTAGCGTTCGGCCGTTTGACCCGCACGGAAAGAGGAAGAGATCTATGGTTTCTCACATTGGATGTAGCCGCGAATCGGATGGGCGCTGGGTCGCCCGGGTGTATGACCTGCCGGGCTTACAACTGTATGGCGATTCAGAGGAAGATGCCCTCACCGCTGCGCGGACGGTGACCGAGATGCTGCTGCCCGAGAGCAACCCGGAACACCACAGGATTCTGGCTTTCCATCCTGACCGGTCCCCGGATTCCGCCCGAGTGCCAGAATACCTTATCGCCCCTGAAGATATTGCTTCAACAGTTGATATTGAAGAGATAATCCTCCAATAAGGATGCCCGCTCCGGGTGTGCCTGGGTGGTCACCCGTCGTATTGCCTCAAGGCGCCCCCGCGCGAACTCTTCACGACTCAATTCCCTGACAAACCCGCAATGAATCTCCTTGGTTCCCCGCGTAACTCACGGTAGAATCGGGGACATTGATTGCCTTGGAATGGAACTGCATGAATACGTTGGTTTTCGCGGGGTTCTGGCCGGGACCGAATCCGCTTCCTGACATCTGGCGAACGTTTAAGTTGACGGCTCAGCACGACGACCTATTTCTTATCTCTGTTGTTATTCTCGGGACGTCCGCGGCCTTGGTGATTCTCTCGCGGCGCCTGCGGGTGCACGTTCGGGCCGCCGTGATCATGTACGCCGTAGCCTTTTTCCTGATGGCGCTCTCGGCCATCCCGGCAGAGTTGGATCTGCCCACGGTTACCAAGGCCCTCCACGCCGCAGGACTGTTGCTGGTCGGTTTTGCCTTGGTGAAGCTCGCGAGCATCATCCTGTTCGACGTCATCTTGTGCATTACTCCCCTTTCCCCACCCCAGGTTTTGCGGGACGTCATGGTGGCGGCGGGATACGGCGGAGCGGCGTTGTGGCTGCTCTCCCGCTTTGGCGTGACCCTCTCGGGAATCGTCGCCACTTCCGCCGTCGCGAGCGGCGTGATCGTTTTTTCCCTGCAAGACAGTCTCTCCAATATTCTGGGTGGGTTGGTGCTTCAGATCGACGAAAGCTTTTCGGTGGGCGACTGGGTGAAAATCGACCAGACCGCCGGAAAGATCAAAGAGATTACCTGGCGCCACGTGGCCATCGAAACCCGCAATTGGGACACCGTCATCATTCCCAACAGCGTGTTGATCAAGTCTCAAGTCCTGATTCAGGGCCAGCGTTCTGGCCAACCGTTGCAATCGCGGCGTTGGGTCTGGTTCAACGTGGACTTCCGCGTGCCACCGATGGAGGTCATCCGGGTGGTAACCGAGGCCCTGGTGACCGAACCCGTGGCCGGTTGTGCCGTGGACCCCCCGCCCAACGTGATCCTGATGGACTTCAAGGACAGCTACTGCTCCTACGCGGCGCGGTATTGGCTGACCGATCTGCTGAAAGACGACCCCACGGACTCGCTGGTACGATGCCGCGTATACCTGGCCCTCCAACGCGCCCTCATTCCGCTCTCGGTTCCCGCCTTGACCGCGTTTGTCGAATCGCGCGACCAGGAGCGGGCAAAGCTTCACCACGAGCGTGAGGTCTCGGAACGGCTCAGCGCCCTGAACCTTGCCAAGGTGGAACTTTTCAGCCAACTCAACGACGAGGAGCGGCGCAAACTCGCCGAGCAGCTCCGCTATGCTCCTTTTATGAAGGGCGAATTGATGACCCGGCAAGGCGCCGAGGCCCACTGGCTTTACATCCTTACCAAAGGTTCGGCCGACGTGATTGTTTCGACCGACGCGGGCGTGCACAAGACCGTTGCCACACTTCATGCTGGTGATTTCTTCGGTGAAATGTCGCTGCTCACCGGCGAGCCTCGCAGTGCTTCGCTGAAAGCGCTGGAAGATTCCGAGTGCTATCGCTTGGACCGAATCGCATTTGCGGACATTCTGCGGGGCCGGCCGGAAATCGCCCATTATCTCTCGGAACTGTTGGCGCGCCGGCAAGTGGAAATTGCCGCCGTTCGCCACGACTTGGATGCCGAGGCTCGCGCCGCCTTGATGAAGGGCCAGCAGAAGAGTATCTTTGAAAAAATCCACAAACTCTTCGGACTAGGCCCCGACCCTCACGAAGAGCCTGGGCAGTAGGAAGGAACTCGGTAGATGGAAAACGGTAGAGGGTAGATGGGCGGTGAGCGCTCGGCGGGATGGGCAGGAACTCCCGGTATGAAATCACTGCCGTGAAGCTGTCACTTGCACCGGTCGCAGAGCCCGCCGGCCTCCACCCGCACGGTATTGATGCGAAATTGTTGCTCGCGCTCGATCTGACCTTTCAGCTTTTCGAAGAGTGAACTCTCGAACTCCTGAATGCGCCCGCACTTCACGCAGGCAAGGTGAATGTGGTCGCGCGTGGTTTTGGCTTCGTAGTAGTGCTTCCCACCGTCGAGGTGCATCAGGTCGAGTTCATCCACCAAACCTTGCTTCTTCAGCATGCCGAGGGTTCGATAGACGGTAACTTTATTGATGGTGGGGTCGTGGTCCTTGGCGCGCTGCCAGAGGGCAACGGCGTCCAGGTGGCCGTCCGCGCCTTGAATAATCTGGACCAGCAGGCGCCGCTGGTGCGTCATCCGCACTCCGCGCGAAACCAACTCCTGTTCGAGGGGCCGACGTGTCACGCGCCCATCCGTGTCCATGCGGTGCTCACCACCTTGACGTGCCAATTTCCCTTCTCTAGTGTGGCCATGCGATTACGACCTGTCAACGTGTTTCCCGGCGTTGTGTTTCCCTGCGTCGGGCGCGGCTGGGACCGCGGGCATCTTGCCGGACGCCCTTCGTAGCGCGGGCATCTTGCCCGCTGGCGCGGGAGCGTCCCGCTCCCACCATTGGCGGGCAGGATGCCCGCGGTCCGACCAGCCTGAAACCGTACGCCTTCTCTAGGCATCAGATGCCAAGTACACCTTACAGGAGGGCAAACATGCGCACCGTCATTGCATCCATCGAAGGCGAGTACCAGCGGTACAAAAAACTGGCCGAGGCCTCGTTTGGCCAGCTCACAGCGGAGCAACTCAGCCAGGTCGCGGGCGACTCGGATAACTCCGCGGCCACCATCGCCTGGCACGTTGGCGGAAACCTCAAATCGCGATTTACCGATTTTCTCGACTCGGACGGCGAAAAGCCGTGGCGAGACCGCGAGACCGAGTTTCTCCCCCGGCACGTGACGCACGCCGAACTGCTGGCCTTTTGGGAACAGGGCTGGCAAGCGCTGCACACCGCGCTCGCTGCACTCACGGACACTGACCTCGCCCGCACCGTGAAGATTCGCAACCAGCCCCTCTCCGTCATGGAGGCCCTTCACCGTTCCCTCACTCACACCAGCTATCACGTGGGACAAATCGTATTCGTCGCGAAGACGTTGCGCGGCCCGAACTGGCAGTCACTGAGTATTCCACCAGGCAATTCGGCCAAATACGCCAAAAGACCTACGCTCGAACGCCCAGCGAAAACAACCACGGCATAGCCGCAAACGGCCTCGTAGGGGCACCCCTCACAAGGTGTTCTGTGTCAAGACATCCTTTACAGCGTGTATCAGGACATCCTTTA
>CAZCVY010000390.1:0-4875 GCA_964501985.1 uncultured Acidobacteriota bacterium
GAGCGCACCCCTGATAAGGGTGAGGTCGGTAGTTCAACTCTACCCAGGCCCACCAATCAATTCAATGGCTTAGCGTCTTGTTCCCCAGCCCCAAGCAGCTTTTGTGACGTGGTTTGTGCCATAGGTAGGGCCGATTGTCCCATTTTGGGACTCTTAGGGGAATTCACAGGGGACTTCGGTAGACAAATCGCATCCAGGGCGCGGCGCTTGGCTTCCTTGCGGATGTGGGAATAATGTTCAAGCATTCGCCATGAGAGATGACCGGCAATTGACCTGATCGTTTGCTCGCTCGCGTTTCCTTCGGCCAGCATGGTGATACTGGAGTGTCGCAGGTCATGGAAGCGCAACCCGGCCAGCGGACTCTTAAGCTCGCGCATGTCCGCCTTGCACTCGCTGTTCCGGCAAGAATTGGTGGGGGCCTGAAGTCGTCCGCATTCAGGGCAGTTGACGGCGCGGGTTACGGTTCGCCACGCCGTCCGCCAAGTCTTCTGAGGCAGGAACGGATCTATGTCGCCATTCTCACACGCGGGGAAGACATAATGCTGCGGGAGTCCGTGGCCTTGTTCCTGCGCCTGTCCCCGCAGCTGAACGACAGCGACAAAGGCATCATCGTTCAAGGGAATCTCTCGCTTACCAGCGTCGGTCTTGGAGCGGCGAACGGTGACGATGCGTTCGAGCAAGTCCACATCTTGCCAGCGCAGGTGCTTAAGTTCGACGGAACGCATAGTCGTATTGAGCGCGAGCACAACAGCGCACCGCAGCCTCTGACTCTCCGGGCGGCTGAGGGCAATCCGAAGAAGGGCGGCCTGCTCGTCGTCGGTCAGAGCCCGGCCTACCGTGCTGGCTTCGACTCTTAGTGGCTTCAACTCGTCCAGAAACGGACGGTGGCGCCTGTGGAGTCTCATGACCCGTATGATGGCTCCGCGCTCCATGTTCAGAGTTGCGTTCGATAACCCGGCCTCTTTCCGCTGGATCAAGTAATTCCTCACCGTGTCGGGCTTGATCTTCGTCAAGGGCAGCGAGCCAAACGCACGACCCGGTGCAGCGAGCGACTCCCGCTCCTTAGCCAGACTGCGGGGGGCGAGGTCTAACTTGCGCGATTCCAAGTAACGGTCCGCAGCATCCTCAAATGACCCTTTGGCCAGCTTCCGGTCGGACGCTAAACTCTCACCGCGCCGAATTTCCTCAATCCGGTTTCTCTCCCTTTTCAACGCTTCCTGCCAGTTAGTTGTCTTGAGCGATTCCCGATAGCGTGTGCCTTCCTGAGTGAAATCGGTCCAGAAAATCTTTCCCCGCTTAAACGTTGCCATCTAATTGTCCCCCTTCTTGCGTGCCTTGGCAGCACGCGCCTTCCGGTTTCTCGATCCAACTTGCTTCCACCACAGAAGGTTTCTATTACGTCTTACCTCACCAAAGCACTTGTTAGAACAGTAGAATTGCGGCGGCCGCTTCGCCACAAAGAATGCGCCACACTGGAGACACACCTTTGCACGCCACCGCTCTCTGAATAATAGATAGACTGCTCGCTGGAAGTCATTCCACGGTCGGTATTCGAACTCCCCTGTCTGCCACGAGGGGGAGAGACCGGCGGAGAGGACCCAGGCGTTTGGGTGGGCCTCGAAAACCTCCTTCCACGCCTGTCCCCAGATCCCCCAACGAGGCATCAACGGGAAACCTGATCCACTTACAAGTGAAATTTCGGATGCAACGTCCTCGCGATTCACGCTCAGCAGGTAGTGGGACACCCCCATGAGCAGAGACAGGGATTCATCATGCAGAGCGGCGGGCTCCAATCTCCAGAGACGACGCAGCGAGTCGCGGTAGATCAGAACGACCTTGTGACACGCACGAGTCCACGTTATAGCATGGTCATGTTGGTCCAAGATTTCGACGGGCCAGAACTCCGGCGATTGGCCAGCGAAGCTGAGATAGTCTTCAAGCCCGTCCCCGAGGTTGGCGAATTTCTCCAGCCCTGCTAACAGCCGGGCCTTCTCTTTACCCGGCAGCTTTTTCCCGTCAATCATAAGGGGCGCTGTTCGTGCGATATCCATTTTCCAGTTGACTCCATCTCGAAGCCTGATACACTCAACGTGCTGGACAGTGTGCATGATTACGCAATCCAGCATACTTGTCAAGCAGGATGTTGCAGGAGGATGCAGGAATGGGCAACCAATTAATGAGCATCGGAGACACCGCAAAGGCTTTGGCCGTGAGCAAGGACACGATCCGCCGTCTCATTGACCGTAAGGAGCTTTACGCGGTGCGAGTATCCCGCCGGGTTTTAGTGCCTGCGAGCGAGATAGAACGAGCCTGTGCGCACGGAGTCGGCGTCAGCGGCTCAGACCCAAACGCCAATCAGTGCGAACCCACGTAATGTGCCGCGCGGGTTCCGCCTTTTGGCGCTTAGAACCCAAACTAGCGATACGTCTCGTGAGCACAAACCGGATTGAGCATGAACTTGGGGGCGAAAAGGCTCTGGCCCTGGCGGTCCTACCCACCGTCTAGCCCCGCCGAACCTGAGGGTAGCAGGTCATGGGTAAAACAAATGGGATTGTCGATGAACTTAAAGTGTTGCTGGGTGAGCCGGCGGTTTTCATCAACTGGCCACGAGGCGTCAAGGGGTCGACACGCAAATGGAAACATTTGCGCCCAGCGAATATGACTCTGGCTTATTTGTCGAAACTGCCACGCGGGAACATCGGTGTGGCGCTGGGAGAAGTGTCTGGTGGCTTGTGCGCAATTGATTTGGACAATGACGCCCCGGTCCAGCCATTCCTTTCGGCGAATTCCGAACCATTTTTCATCACATTACGGGCGTGCGCCGAATTATTGGAAATAAAGAGCCGTAGGACCATCGAGACGATGCTAGGTGCTCTGAGGAAGTTGCGCTACATCAAGGTTGTCGAGCCGGGGAACGCGCACCGAGCCACCCGGTATAACTACATTTGGTCTTCGCAAGGTTAGGATGGCGCGGAACGCGGTCAAACTACGTGCGGGGCCAGTGCGGGGCCAGTGCGCAAGGTAGGTGAGTTGTTGAGATCTCACCATGCGCTAGGTTTTTCCGGTGTACCGGAAAAAGTCATCCATAGGAGCGCGAGGCGAACTATGATGCTCAGTGCCCTCGAACTTGCCTACGTCAGATCCCACGGCCTTTTTCTGACCCAAAAGTGCGACCGCTGCCTAAAGTTATTGAATCAGTCAGTTCACTACACCGTCGCCGGCCGTCGGGAGGTTTATTGTTCTGCGGTGTGCCGGGACTCGGTTTATTACGGTGATCGGCATGAAGCTATGAAGCGGGCGACACCGGGGAAGTGTGCGTACTGCGGGGCCACCCTTGAAAAAGGAGAGAAGAGGAGCGACGCCCTTTACTGTGGCGGGAAATGTAAGAAGCGTGCGGCCCGAGCCGGAAAAGCTCATTCGACGGCGGAACCTCAAATAGCCGGGACGCCGACTCAATTAAATCACTCAGTTGCAAGCCTTCAAAAGGAGGGTCAAGGGGATTGTATTGCCGGCGGGACAAAGCCCCCCAAAAACGCTCCTAAGGCGGTTTCCGCAAGAAGTAGCGTACCGGTCGAAGCAGGGCAGGCAACGCGGGGAGCAGCAGAAACTGATCTGCCCATCCACAGTGGCCTCCCCCACACTCGAAATGATAACCAGGTCGAAGAACGAAAACCAGTGGACGCCTTATAACCAAGTGTACTTGGTGACACTTTCTGGATACCGGAATGTACGACACGATCACGCTCGGCCTCGATACGACGAACGGTGGAACCAGCATGAAAAAGCTAACTGAACCCAAGGAGATGGTTGACCCAAACACGGGCGAATGGCGCTATTCCGGCGGCAAACTGCACAATCTCAGGGTGGATATCTGGCCGTGGAGGATCTTAGTTAGGGGCAGTTTGGCGAGATTCCACCTCGGTAGCAACATCGAAACACTCCTAAGGGAAGAGGCAGCTTGCGCCATTGAACGCCTGAGCGACGAGTTAAACCAACCACTGGCCAGGGCCAGGGTCTTTCGATTGGATGTTGCAAAGACGTTTGTGATGAAGAGGCCACCGGCGGAATACTGGCGATGCCTCTTGCCACCACCTCGAATGAAGCGACATGAGTACTCCAATGAAGATTTGACGTTTCGCAACGGCCAGTGTTCGATCGTTTTTTACGACAAACTCGCGGAAATGAGACAGAGCCGGGCAGACATCAATGACCATACGGCTAACGGAGAGGATTCGAGGTACACCGGCCATCCTTACCTGCTTAGGTTTGAGGTGCAGTTCAAGAAGCGGCTTGGACAATCATTCGATGAGAAGGAAATCAGGGCGACGAGGCTGAGCCATCCTACGTTCTATCGAAAAGTGGTCGGGAAATGGGCAACGCAGTATTTCAAGTTGGGGAGGGTCTCTCCGATTCAGCGGCCTGCGGGGGCGGCAACGGTAAAGTCCGACGTAAACTTCCTCGCGACGCTGGGGCTTCAGGCCTTCGGCGCTCAAAGTTACCTCGAAGCTGTTGACTCTGACCTTCGCGCCGGTCTGATTGACAAGCATCAAGCTAGCAGGCGGAGGGCAAAGATCCGTGATCTTGCGCGGGGAAACGGGACCATGGCAGCCGGCGGTGTCCTCGAAGAACTCGATACCAAGATAAATCAGGCGGTGGCCTCCTGCCATTGACCCGTAGAGAGTGGGAACTAAGGAGTGCGAGCCTTCTAAGGGCACCACGTTAGAAGGGAAAAGGCGTGGCGCACTCGACCGTGACGAAATTTGTAAGAAGGGGCGGCCCGATAGCGGTCGAAGTGGAGCAGGCGACCTTGGGGAGCCGAGGTAGCTGAGTCGCCCGGTTTGGAGGGCCTCCCCGCACTTGTAACTCGGAGTGTGT
>CAZCVY010000391.1:0-4863 GCA_964501985.1 uncultured Acidobacteriota bacterium
AGGCGGAACGCCGCGCTCAGAAGAAACTCATTGGCCGCACCGAGACTCCGGTCGAAGCCCTTACTCCAGATGAACTCGGACCCTTTGATCCCAACCTGATTACGCCCGCCGAGACGGTACCTCACAACTGACCCCGGGGATAGGCCCTCATGCAAGGATCGCATCCATTGCGTGTCTGAACATTGATGATGCTGGGCGCGACGCTCGCATTCGGGGAGGCTAATCCGCCCGATCTGGTGCAAAGGTGCCAAGGCAACCCTAAGGACGCGATCCAGGACAAGAACCCCAACATTCTCAGGGGTGCGACTTGGCTTCGGAATATCCTCAGCGCAGCGAATCTCGTCAGACCCTGAATCATCTGCCTCGGCGGCCTCTCTGCTGCTCATTGGAGATTCCCGCGCCCCGCCTTGGCGGGAGTGGTGGAATCAGCCTCGGGCGAAAAGCAATGGTCCTTGCGCGCCGCGTGCGTCCACGTGATCGCGATGCATCTCTTTCCCCAACTCCAGGGAGTGGTGGTGCCCCTCCTCGATATGACCGATACACAGTTAGTGAGAAAAATGACCTCGAGAGGTAGCTGGGGCTGATGAAAAAATCCGCAAGCGTTGGAAATCGGCCGGAGATTCCCTCTGTTACAATAGGGTCTGCGGATGAACCACCGTGATATCGGGATAGCGCACAAAAACCCGCTCGTTTAACGTAAGCAGATGCCTGACGCCGTGGACGTGCATCGATGCGACCAACCGGGCATCATGAACCTGCACTCCTGAAACCCCATAACTCAAGACCAATCGTTGCCATTCCCGATGGGTTAGTTCGTTTTCTGGCAAAAGGGTGAACGCGCGACCGATTCGCCTCGCACGCTCATCGCCTCCTTTGGTAGGAGGCCATAACCGTTCCTGTCGGATGGTCGGGTGCAGACATTCCAGAACTCAACGATGTTTTGCGGGGCATAACAGATTTGTTCGCCGCGCGCCTTGAGTGCGCGGATCGCCCTGCGAATCACCGGGAATTCCGGGGCGTCGGATTTTATAAGGCGCAACAAGATGTTTGTATCTGCCAAATACAATAGGCCAGACATTAATCGTGGTCCTGGTAGAAGCTTTCACGGGTTAGAGCTACCGGCGGCAGGTACGGGAGTTTATTGGAACCTTCGGTGAGGGCATCGAGTTCGGCCTCAAATTGTTCCACGTTCAGCGTTTGTTCCGATCTCCCCACGGCGGCCTGCTGTTCAAGCAAGGATAGGACATAGAAATTGAGTTGCAAACCCAGCGCGCGGGCTTGGGCTGTTAGACTCGCTTCGACGTTGGGGGGTAAGTTCAAAGTGATGGCAATGAAAGGTTCCCTCCTTTAATTACCGCGATCGGCATGAGTTTAACGCTCGCTCGGGCGTATGTCCATAGATCGATCGAGTGGCGCATCTCCGGCGAGCCGGTGGGTGCTGTATCAGTGCCATTTGGGAACTGGGTGGCCTTCAATCTTGGCGATCGCCTCATCCGCAATGTACTTAATCCGAATGTGGCTCGCCCGGCTCAACGCCGGGATAGCGCTACTTGCTGCGGGGCCGATGTCGGCCAAGGCGTAAGCGATGTTGCGCAGCACCTGCACGTCTTCGTTGTTGAGAGCGTTCTCGTCGCGAACTTCGAATGCCGCCGTCAAGGCGGGAACGGCGGAAGCGGCCGTGGCGCCCATCCGCCCGAGTGCCAGCGCGGCGGACATTCTGACCGTTCCGGCAGGGTCCTTCAATGCTTCGCAGAGCGCCGGGACGGCCCCTGCCGCGCCACGCCCTATTTCCCGCAACGCCAGGGTGGCGGCCTCACGTACTTGCAGATTCTCATCCTTCAAGAGCTCGGCCAAGGTCGGCGTAGCTTCAGTCGCCTGCGGACCCACTTGCGCGAGCGCTAAAGCGGCGGCAGCGCGCACTCTTGGATCGTGATCGGCAAGCGCAGCAGTCAGCGCGTGAACGGCGGGTGCGGCGTCATGCCCAAACGCCCCGATGGCGCGGATGGCCTCCGCTCGTCGTTCGTCTGTTGCCCGGTTAAGTTCTGAAAGGTAGAACCTCAGAGGCCGATCCCGATAGACCATACCGGCGATTGGAGCGCGCGCGGGAATTCCCGCCGGCATCGTTTCGTAATGCGGTAGCCCTTGGCCATTAGCATTGACCAGCGCTTCTCCATTCGGAATCTCCTCCAGCACCACGCCCTCGACCCCTAGATTGAAGCCTGTCGAGAGAGTGTCCTTCCCCACACAGGTGAGGGTCAAAGCATGGCGGCCCTGCGAAAGCTTAAACCATCCAAGCCGGCGATCGATGGACACGAAAGTTTCCGCCTGGTAGTTGTGCAAAATCTCGATGGGGGGAGTCTGCGCTGCAAGAGGGCCCCAGGTGAGCATCGTGGAGTTGGTCTGTTTTCCATCGAGCAGAGCCACGTAATCTCCATAATCGGGCGACTGGGCAATTTGCGCCACTACCTCATAGAAGCCGTCCTTTGGAACATCAAAAGGAACATTCATCTTGGTCCCCACACCGTGCCCCTGGAGAAACAGCAGGTCTTTCGACCAAAAAACTTCTTTCTGGACAGAGACCTCGCCTCCCTCGGTTGTCACGTCCTTGAAGTTATTCGGGACAGCAATCTGCGAGGTGTCGCCCAGGGGTAAGCGGGCGGCACCGTAGGGCGGCTCGGGGACATCCTCGTTCACGCCTTTCTGGTACCAAAAGGCCACGCTGGAAAAGAAGTCGGAGCGTTCCTCGAAGCCCGAACGCGCCGCGCCGTCGGGATTGTAGGTCCAACCCATATGCTCGATGCCAACGCGCAGCGATTTTTTGAAGGGAACGGTGTCTATAACGTGCCACCGGTAACCCGTGAGCCGCGCGCCGAACCCTTCGCCCTCCGCCACCGGCGTGCCAGTCCAGGCTCCGTCTGACACGCGGAGCCCCCAGGCATCGTTAAAGTAGTCCTCCGTCCCGGTGCCCTCGATCCGGGGCTTGACCTCGTCATCGACGTAAAACATGTCGTCGCCCTCGCCGAACCAACCCATTTCCGTCTGGACGATGTTCAGCACCGTCCCCACGTATTGGCCTTCACCCCGGATATTTAGAAACGGATACAGCTTGCCGGATTCGGGCGGCCGCGCTTGAAAGTAAAGAGCGTGGAAGTAGGCGATATCGTCCGGCAGCGAAGCGTGTTTCTGCCAATCCACGTGGTAGTAAAGGCTGGTCACGCGGCGCTTGCCCTCATTCGTCACCGTGATCCGGCAAGACTTGCGGAAAGGCATGGGCCAATAGCAGTTGTGGGCGCGTCCGAAGGAAGCGTTGTGTACTACGAGCGAATTCAAGTTCCGCTCATAGCCATGCCCAACCCCGAAAAAGTCTCCGAGCGGCGCGTCAACACTTGGAGTTTTGTTCCCGTCGTAGTAAACGCGTAGGCGGAGGAGGCGCGGCCAGGCGAATTCGTTATCCGCGACTGTGAGCCAGAGGTGCGTCACGATCCCCGGGCCATCGAGCGCCGCGAGCACGATGGTTTCTCCCGGAATGGGGTGCTTGCAATCGTCGTTGCTGTCCACGTAAAGGTTGTTGCTGGACGTTCGATAGGCCCCAAAGGTTTTGAGCCGCGGGAATTCCAAGGGGTCGAGCGGGTTTGTCGCCGCACTCTGGCCCCATGAAACAATGGGGAGCAACACGAACCAAAGGATGAGAAAGTGACGCATGCAAAGCCTCCATGGGGATTTATGCCGGCCCTCGCGCTACTGAGGCCCCGCAAGTCGCTCCGCCGTGCGCTTTTCGATGTCGGCATTTCTCGGATCACCGGACTCGCCATAAACCACCGCGAGACGCGCATGGACCTCGGGGGACTGCGGTTTCAGGGCTTCGGCGGCGCGCAGATACTTGATCGCCGCAGGATAGTCTTTCGCCTCGCGGCTCTTGATCCCCAGAATCGAGGCGGACTTGAAGAGCAGTTCCCGCGTGTCCCCATCGTCGGGGTTGAGCCGGTGAGCGTGATCGAGCACGCGGTAAGCCTTTGAATCCTGCTGAAGAGCGAAGAGCGTCGCGCCCAGCAGAGCATTGGAGTCAAAGAAATCCGGCCGCAACTCGACCGCCCGTTCGAGGGGCTCCTCCGCTTCCTGATAGTGCTTCAAGCGAAAATAAGTGAGCCCCAGATTGTGCTCGATTTCGTAAGAGTCGGGATCGAGGGCGGCCGCGCGCCGAAGAGGCTCGACAGCTTCGTCATAGTGCCCGTGGCGCCCGTAGATCATCCCCAATTCCGTGAGCCGGTCGGGATCAGCGGGTTGGTCGAGCTTCGCACACGCACCACGCGCAGCTTCGGCATCGCCCTTTTCCAAAGCCTCGCTGCACGCGACACCCGCTTCGGCAGCTTCATTGTAGTTCTGACGCAACTTCGTCGATTGGGCGTATTCCTGCTCAGCCTCGGCAGATTTTCCTTCGCGCCGGTCGATGCGAGCGAGGTGTTCCGGAATGCGATAGTCGCGGGGATTGAGGGGCAGCGCCTTCTCGAACCATGTTTTGGCGGTGGGAAGGTCGCCTTTCTCGAGATACGCCGAGCCCAGGTAGTACGCCGTGTCGGGGAAGGGAGGCTGCGCCACCACGCTTTGGAGCTCGCGAATAGCGGCATCGAGGTCGTGCTCGACGAGGTCGAGGCGGCCGAGGAAATAGTCCACGCTGGGGTCCGCGTGCGTCTCGACGCGCAACTGCACAAACTCGCGCCGGGCGTCATCGTAGCGGGCGAGCGCAAAGTAGCAAACCCCGAGCTGATAGCGCGCACGAGACAGCCTGGGATCGAGGGCAAGCGCGGCTTCAAACTCTGCGGCCGCATTTCCAAAACGGTCGTCCTTTTCGAACTCGTAGCCCTT
>CAZCVY010000392.1:0-4863 GCA_964501985.1 uncultured Acidobacteriota bacterium
AGCGTATGGCAGCGCTTGATTGGTCCGAATGCCTTGCCGTGGAGAGCATCCCGGGCAAGCGCAGCGGTGCATGGGTATTCCGGGACACGCGGACGCCGGTTTCCGTTGTCTTTGACAATCTGGAAGTCGGAGCCTCGATCACCGAAATCATGGAGTGGTTTCATTTGTCCCGCGAACAGGTGGTCGCCGTAATCGAATTTGCGGCGCGAAGCCTTGATGCGCTACCGGCGCAGCCTCCCGCCCCAACGGTCGATGCTCATACTCTTTGACAACGGTACTCCCGCCCCGCTCCGGCATGCACTCATGGGCCATGAGGTGGTTGAAGCTATCGAACGCTGATGGGACCGACTCCTTACCGGCGGGCTGATAGCGGCTGCCGAGGCGGCAGGCTTCGACTTATTGCTGACGACCGATAAGAACATTCGTTACCAGCAGAACCTGAAAGCCCGGAAAATCGCGTTCGTGGTTATTGGCAATCAGCAGTGGCCCACCCTGCGCCGCTACGTTGAAAGGGTTGTAGCCGCGGTGAATGCCGCGACACCCGGCAGTTACACCGAAGTGGACATACCGTTAAAGTAAGTCCACGACCTCCGCCTCCAAGCAATCATCCCCTCAGTCGGCGCAGAATCCCGCCTCCCTGAGTCTGCGATCCCGAGGGGACTAAGTAAGTTGAACTCAATGCATCCGACCGAAAGCGAACCGAGAGGAAAAGTGTCGTGCGGCGAGGGGCTAGTGATAACGGGTGGGGGGTACCGGAACTGCAAACGCGGGGGTAGAAGGGCAAGGCGCAGGAGGGTATACTCTCGACGTCGCGGGGGCTAAGAGAGAGAATATCCCTTTCGATCGCAGACACCCAAAGATGGGCATTAGCATATTTGACTAACCAAGGTGTAGTGTACCTTGGGGCTCTCCTCATCGTAACAGGTCTAGTCTTTTCCCTAGTCAGCAAAGGTTCCGCCAAAGAAGTATTTTTCAATAATCAGCTCAGCTTCCGGGACATCTCCTCCAACACTAATTGGGTTAGTAGCTTGAAATGCGCGGGAGGTCGGACTGTTTGGTATCATACGAGAAATGCTAAACATGAACCGTGTTTGATGAACATCCTTGGAAAACGGGAACTCATAATTAACACATCCGTAAACCATTGGATTGATGAGTTTTCCACGGAGTTCTTTCAATGGGAAAGTGGCGGAGCTGGAGTCGATTTCCTCTTTAGTAAGTTGAAGGCCCATAGGTTCCCACGCGTCATCCGTGGGGAACAGTGTTTTAAGCGCGTCGGGATTAGGGGTTTCCTTGCGAACGTAGTCACACCAATCCTTCTGACGAGCAAATGGACGTTCCCACAAGGTATTGTCAAAAGTGTTCGCCATGAGTTGTGGACGCAGATAAATACGAGTGGCTACGGAGTTTCCTACATTCCTGAGGTGGAAACTGAGGTTAACGTTAGCGCGTCCGTTGGCAAGAAAGGTCAACGGGCTTGTGGCGACCATTTCTTCGACCTTTATCCAAGGTCGTTCACTGACGATCAATGTATCACGGGCAGTGTCAGCCGCACTTTTGGCGGCATTGGCAGCCTTTTGGTTGGCTTCCCATTGAAGGAAAGAAAAGGCTGCGTAGATGCTGGTTGCGAACAGTATACCGAGAGTTCCAAGCGCTACAATCTGATCATGGCGTTTGCCAATCCACAGCCAACAGCACGTGAAGAAAATGAGAATATTTCTCAGAGCCCTTTCGGTTTCTTCGATTGGGTTTTTGGGGTCGGTCTCTGGCTCCTCCGTGCCCTCTGTGTCTTCGTCGGCATGGGTCTTTATTGTTGCCCCAAGCCGATGCTCCGACCCCTCGGGATCATTCTTTTCGGCGCGATCTTTATGCATATCGTGGCTATCCTCGGTGCTAGGTCTTACACGAACCGTCTAAATGTGCATCCGAAAGGCTATGCCTATGTTCAGCAGAAGGATGCGCTTGGAGATCAAAACGAATTGAGGGGAGGTATCCATAGCTGTGGCTCAATGTATTTCGTTATGCTTATGGCAATACGCACTAGGTCCGGCGGTCAGATTGTAGAGGCAAAAGTCACTGCGGTAGAAAACGCCGGAAGAATCGAAATACTCTGCTCGCCCCACCATGACAATAGCGTAGTCTCGACCAAGAAGACTTTTCAGTTCGTCCGCATTCTGGACCAAATCGGAACTTTGGATAGTGGTAAAGATATGAGATTTCTCCGGGTCGGGTGGTATCCCTGGCGGTGCGATAATCTCACTACTTTTCTGCTTGTCGGAAATCCTCGTGTTGTCGAGCCCATCAAAGAACCAGTCGGCTTTATTGAACGCATCTTTGCCGAACAGAATCGTACCTGTTGTTACCATTCGGATGGCCGGGGACTTTCCATAATTAGCGAAATAAATTTTCGCAGATATTGGTTGTTTATCCACGGGCGTGACCATTTTAATATCGGAAATCCATATGTACGGCCGCTGATCTTTAATGAATTGGCTTTCGCTTGTTGAAAGGGTTTCTTGAGAAGTCACGACCAACTTTCTGGTAGAACATGCCTGCCACGTGGTTACCAAAACGTAGACGAGAATCAACCCAGAGGACACCTTCAACCAAAACAATTCTTTCTGGTTGTGGGCGGAGCTATCTTGCTGAGCGGCTTTATACTCTTGTCGAAAGTCCTTGACCAAGTCTATTTGAACCCCAGGCTCAAGGTAAACGTGGCGGTTAGTGGATTCTGGATATCTGCATTTCCCGTCTGGATTGGTGGCGGAATTATTTTGTGGAGCCTTGGGCTTCTTGGGTGACATTTATCCACCGTGCAAACATCTGAGAATAGGGAAGATAAAGTACTTGACAAACCATAAGAGTTAAGGTACTATGCTAACCATGATGACCACCAATGATAGCCCAAAAACACTTCTGGAAGCAGTCAAATTCTTTGGCAATTACGAGAACTGCCACAACTTCATGGTTGACGCTCGCTGGCCGGATGGAGTCGTTCGCTGCCCTACCTGCGGCTCTGACCATGTGACCTACATGGCCAAGACACGCCGCTGGAAATGCTACGCCAAGCATCCCCGCCCGCAGTTCACACTCAAGGTGGGAACGGTCTTCGAGGATTCCCCGATTCCCTTAGAGAAATGGCTCCCGACTCTCTGGCTCATCGTGAACTGCAAGAACGGAATCAGTTCCTACGAAGTTAGCCGGGGAATCCACGTAACCCAGAAATCTGCTTGGTTCATGCTGCACCGCCTCCGGCTCGCTCTGCAACGTGGTTCGCCCATGAAGATGCAAGGCGAAGGCGAAGTTGACGAGACTTTCATTGGTGGCAAGGCTCGGAACACACACAAGGACAAACGCGAAGCCGCGATCGCAGGAACGGGCGGCGCGGACAAAACCACAGTCATGGGATTTCTGGAGCGCGGCGGACCCGTCCAAGTAACCGTGATTGCCGACCGTAGAAAGCGAACGCTTCAAGGATTGGTAAAGGGCCACGTCAAGGCAGGGTCCGGACTTTAGACCGATGCGCTTGCTTTTTATGACGGTCTTGATGGCGAGTTCTTCCACCAAGTTGTTGACCATGCCGTCGAGTACGTGAAGGGGAATGCCCACACCGACGGACTGGAAAATTTCTGGAGTCTGCTAAAGCGGAGCCTCAAGGAAACGTATATGAGCGTTGCGCCGTTCCATATGTTCCGGTATCTTGACGAGCAGACGTTCCGCTATAACGAGCGCAAGACCGACGACTTCGCCCACTTCGTGGCAGCGCTGGCAACCGTGGTACATCGCAGGCTGACTTACAAAAAGCTGATTGGAGCGACCGTGTGAGAGCGAACGTCGATACCTTCGAGGCAGAAAATCCGAAAGAGGCAATGGCAAATTTCAAGGCGGCATTGGCCCACGTCGTGAAGGTGCCAAAAACCGCAGTGAAGCGGAAGCGGAAACGCGCCAAGAAAAACAAGAAAGGCTAGTGCCTCTCGGAAAGCGGCGAACGGCAATCGGAATCAACTTTGAACCATAGTTAGGCAAGTATGTTAATCCGGCTGCGAGGCCCGGAGTTGAATCCGCAATCCCCGCGCAGCAATTTCCTACCGGCAGGAGACCAGAAAGAAAAATCAGACAAAACGTACCATCGATAATCACATTGAAACGTATTCAACTCGCCATTGGTCGCCAACGTGCGAGCCTACTGTGTGAGGACCAGGGATGGGGGAAATGGCGCAGGGCGAATTCAAGGTACCGCGCGCCACGTGTCCGGGCGGCGGAAGAAAACAATCGGTAGACGGCAGGCTGGGGGCCCAGGGATTGGGAGCTGGGAGCGGGATTTGGGGATTGGGTCCGGGCTTCAGCTTGGGTGGGGGTGGGGAAGTCTTCCCCTTCTCTTCGGAGCAGGAGCAAGAAGCGAGCTGCGTGGGGTCCGCCTTTCCCATCCTCGTCGGCCGAAAGTAGGCGACAGAATTTCCGATGTCCGCGATGTCGAAAATGAAGGTGCATCCGGCTATGTTGATGAAAATACGTAAGGAGCAACATGTAATGGTGGACTGCCCAGCATACTTGGCGTTCAGGAGCAGGCCACAAGTCGAGCCAGAGTCGACCTCTGCGCCGCCGCAGCCGGTGGTCGGGGATTACGTTTCCCCTTTCATCGGTAATGATGGGCACATTGACCGGAAAAAGGGAATCCGCGATATCGAAAAATGAAGGTGCATCCGGCTATATTGATGAAAACACATGCGGGGACAAGATGTCATGGTGGACTACCCAGCATATTTGGCGTTCAGGAGCAGGCCACAAGTCGAGCCAGAGCCGACCCTCGCGCCGCCGCAGCCGGTGGTCGGGGATTACGTTTCCCCTTTCATCGGTAATGAT
>CAZCVY010000393.1:0-4858 GCA_964501985.1 uncultured Acidobacteriota bacterium
AAATCGACGTCCAGGCGCTAGGGTGCGACTTTTACGCGATTTCGGGCCACAAGCTCTTCGGGCCGACGGGCATTGGCGCGCTCTATGGCAAGGCCAGCTTGCTCGAATCCATGCCTCCCTACCAGGGCGGCGGCGACATGATTCTCTCCGTCACCTTTGAGAAGACCATCTACAATCACATCCCGAATAAATTCGAGGCGGGAACGCCCAACATCGCGGCAGCAATCGGTTGGGGAGCAGCCCTTGATTACCTCGGACGCATTGGGATGGAGAACATCGCTTCCTACGAACATGCGTTGCTGACTTACTGCATGGAAGCGATCGGCCAGGTTCCCGGAGTTCGCCTGATCGGCACGGCGCGGGAAAAAGCCTCGGTGATCTCCTTCATGTTGGAGGGAATCCACCCGCATGATGTCGGCACGATCCTGGATCAGGAAGGCATTGCCGTGCGCACGGGGCACCACTGCGCGCAGCCGGTGATGGAGCGCTTCGGGGTGCCCGCCACAGTGCGCGCCTCCCTGGCGTTCTATAACACCAAGCAGGAAATCAACGCCCTGGCAGCAGGGCTGGAACACGTGAAGGCGATGTTTGCCTAAAATAGCGGTCAGCTATCAGCTTTCAGCCGTCAGCTTAAGCACGACCTGAAAGCTGCCCTTGGATTGCTGATAGCTGAGAGCTGAAGGCTGAGAGCTTATTTTATGTCTGATCTAACGAATCTCTATCAAGAGGTCATTCTCGATCACGCCAAGCGGCCGCGGAATTTCCATCCGCTGGAGAATGCCGACCATCACGCCAACGGGTACAACCCGCTTTGCGGCGATAAGGTCACCATCTATCTGACGCTTCAGGACGACCGCATAACGGACATCAGCTTTCAGGGTTCCGGGTGCGCCATTTCCACAGCTTCCGCGTCGATCCTGACGGAAACGCTGAAAGGCAAGACGCGCAAGGAAGCCGAGGCGATTTTCGATGAATTTCACGGCTTGGTGACCGGCCAGCCGGTGAAGTCATCGGGAGGGCCCGCACTCGGCAAGCTGGCGGTTTTTTCCGGAGTCTGCGAGTTCCCCGTTCGCGTCAAGTGCGCGTCACTCGCCTGGCACACGCTGAAGAGCGCGCTGGAAGGCGCCCCGGCGGTCGCAAGCTCAGAGTAATTGCCGATTGCCGATTTTCGATTGCCGATTGAAAGAATGGTCGATGGCCGCGCAGGTGAATTGAATTAACGATGACTTCAATCGACAATCGGCAAGTATGGAGGAATTTAGATGCCTGATCAATTGCCTACCGCAACTCCCGACGCCACGCTGAACGTTTCCGAAGTCATCGCCCTCAACGACAAGATCGTTGAGAAACTGCGAACCGTCTACGACCCGGAGATTCCCGTTAACATCTATGACCTGGGCTTGATCTACCAGGTGAAGGTGGAACCCACGTCGGACGTTTACGTGAAAATGACCTTGACGTCACCCGGCTGTCCCGCCGCCGGCACCCTGCCCGGCGAGGTGGAAGACAAGATCGTCATGATTCCCGGAGTCAAGAAGGTCAAAGTGGAAGTGGTGTGGGAACCGACGTGGGATAAGAACATGATGACGGAAGCAGCCAAACTTCAACTTGGATTTTTCTAGATTGGTAGCTGAAGGGAATTGCCGATTTTCGATTGCCGATTGAAAACCCTCGCAGTTGCTGATCGATGATATCGAATTTGATGTTCGAAATGCACTAGCGGCCAATTTAAACTTGGGAATCGTGCGTTCGTTCAATCGGCAATCATCAATCGAAAATCGGCAGTCCCAGTAATCACCAGTCAGAAATCACCAATCGCAAATGACAACCTCTCCTCTCGCTGAATATCATTCAACTCAGGGCGCCACGCTCTCCGAATATCACGGTGCCATGGTTCCCTCGCGTTTCACCGATCCCGCCGCGGAGAATCGCGCGGTGCGTTCTGCTTGCGGGATCTTTGATTTTTCCTTTCGCGCCAAATTCCGAATGAAAGGCCGCGACCACGCGCGCCTGCTTCAGCGGCTGGTGAGCAACGACGTCAAGAATCTCACCCCGGGCCAAGGTACATACGCCACGCTTCTCAATGCGCAGGGGCACATCGTGGTGGACCTGCGATTGTACTGCGCCGAGGACGGCTTCCTGGTCGATACCGACGCGGACCTGCGTGACAAGGCCATCCAGAGTTTTCGCCGCTACATTATCGCCGACCAAGTGGAGATCGAGCCGCTCGATCTCTACGCACTGGCCTTCCAGGGGCCGCGGGGGCACGGACTACTGGAGAAGACGCTGCACATCGATCTGCCGGCGATGCAGGAGCTTGACCACTTTGCCTCGAATTACGCGGGCTTCCCCATCCATGTGGTGCGTGCCACAAGCACGGGTGAGGGAGGCTATGAAGTTTGGGTGAATGGCCCAGGGATGGAAGCCATTTGGGGGGCGGCGTGCGGCCAGGCTCCAACCTACGACATGCTCCCCTGTGGCTCGGAGGCGCTCGAAAGTCTGCGCATCGAGGCCGGCATTGCGCGCTACGGACAGGAGCTCGGCGAAGATGTTATTCCGCTCGAAGCCGGGCTTCTCAACGCGGTGAGCTTCAACAAGGGCTGTTATATTGGGCAGGAAATTGTCGAGCGTGCCCGCAGCCGGGGCCACGTTAACTGGAAACTGACAGGGTTGATCGTGAATGCCGGGGAGCCGCTTCCGCCAGGCGAGAAGGCGGTGGTGGAAGGAAGAGAAGTGGCGGAAGTTACCAGCTCCTGCGTATCGCCCGCATTTGGCAAACCTATCGCCCTCGCGTACGTCCGCCGCGAGTTCACCGAACCCGGCGCCAAACTCGCCTTCGCCTCCGGCGTCGCGGCGGAAGTTGCCGCATTACCGTTCATATCAGTGACAAGCGACAAGTGACGAGTGACGAGCAAGAATCGCCACTTTGTTCATGGTCGATGGCCACGTTACGGAGTCTCTTTTTTCCTGCTCGTCACTTGTCACTCGTCACTTTGCTTACCTCAGTTGCAACGTCATCATCACGAACGACCCGGCGATGATTAATACGGAAAGCACCGCCAGCGTATTCCAGAGATTTTCCTCGGGGCGCGTGGAGGGCTCGCCTTCGGGAATAAAGTAACCGAGGGCGAGGCCGCTTGCCAACCCGCCGAAGTGCGCGGCGTTGTCCGCGTGGAAGAAGATTCCAAATATCGCGATGTAGATCAACCACCGCCAAAGCTGGCTGCGATATTCCTTCCCCATATGTCCGTGATGAAAGCTAGCTCCAATGAGGACTCCAATCAGCCCGGTGATGGCGCCGGAAGCTCCCACCGACATTCCGAAGGGCGCCCACCAAAGGCTCAGGACGAATCCCAACACCCCTGTCACCAGATAAAACACGATGAATTTCGTCGTGTTGAAGAGGGATTCCACTTCCGGCCCCAGGTCCACCAGGCACCACATATTCATCCCGATGTGGAGCAGTCCGGCGTGGAGAAACATGGCCGTCACGAGCCGCCACCATTGACCCGCCAGGATGTATGGGGCCTTGGCGCCCAGCCGCATCAGTACCGTTCCGTCGATGCCCCCCATGGAGGGCACGCCGTACAACTGCGCGGCCTCACTACTCTGCGTCATGTACCAGGAAACCACGTAGAGGGCAAGGTTCACGACAACCATCACCGAGCTTGCGGTGGTGGGGATGGGGATCACGCCCATGATGCGCCCGGGAGTGCCGGTGCTGGCGCGGGCGCGCGAAGGGCCAGTGGTCTCCCCGCAAAGAGGGCACACCTTGGCGTCGCGGTCGATCAGCGCCCGGCAGTGCGGACACATGCGGACCTTGCTGGTGGACGCGCTTTCCGGTGAGCCCACGGATTCCGAGAATACTTTCTTGAGCCGCTGCCACTGGAACCAGAATTTGGGAGGTAGGGGCATGCTTAGGTCCGAAGTCCGGGGTCGGAAGTCCGAAGTCCACGCTGGAAACGCAAATTCACACGCATGATGATTCTCATCCTTAATAGTGACCGAATACTCATTCTGATTATATCCGACCGCGCGCCGGAGAACTGCGGAAACTATCGTTAACGGGCGCATGAGACGACGTAGCGGCGAGTTCACCTCGCCATGTGGCGGCGTAAAGCCGCCGCTACGTTGAACGCCGGAGTTCGGGCCGCGGGCGGTCTTTCCCCGAATTCATTTGTCCCGCGCTCGCAGCTTGGCTAGAATAACCTACATTGGATTGGAGAAGGGTCATGAACTTCGAGGATGCAGGGCGCGCCATCGATCGCGAATTCCAAAAGCTACGTAAATATTTCGACAATGAAATCCGTCCCGAAACCAAAAAGGAAACAGCGGATTTCCTGAGAAAGTCCGCAGACCGCCTGAGGGAAATGGCAGAGCGATTGGAAAAGGAAGAGACAAAACCCTGACCCCGTGCTGAGTCACGATACGGTAGAAGGATCGCTCGCAAGGGGACCTTCGCTCGCTGCCAGGATGGGCATCGCGATGGCGGTGCTTCTCTGCGCCACGGGCTGCCTGCACCACCACCAAGCTCCTGCACCATCTACTCGAAACATCCCTCCGCCCGGCGCGCCCAAAACCGAGACGCCGGCTGCGCCCATCGTCCAGGGAGAAGAAGGCATCGCCTCGTGGTACGGACATCCCTTTCACGGACGACAGGCGGCGAGCGGTGAGATTTATGACATGTACGCGATGACCGCGGCGCATCGCACGCTGCCCTTTGGCACCCAAGTGCGAGTCCACGACCTCGAGAACGGCCGCGATGTGGAGGTGCGGATCACCGACCGCGGTCCATTTGTGGAGGGCCGCATCATCGATCTATCCTATGCCGCGGCGCAAACCATGGGAATGACGGGCA
>CAZCVY010000394.1:0-3377 GCA_964501985.1 uncultured Acidobacteriota bacterium
GATTGCGAAGGAGGAACGATCCGAAGGAACTCGCTAGGCAAAACCTCGGGAAACCGCAGCCGGGGTGGAGGTTTTATGCTACACTGCGCTTGCTTGACGTGGTAATAAACCTGTTATGGCCCGAACTGCTGACGCGAAGCAGAATTTGCGTGAAATTTGCCGCATCGCCGCCCGCGTTTTCTACGCGAAGAGTTACGATGGCGCTTCGATGCAGGACATCGCCGAGGCCGTCGGCCTCACCAAGGCGGGCATCTATCACCACGTGGGCAGCAAGGATCGCCTGCTTTTTGAAATCCAGAACTACGGGATGGATATTCTGGATGAAACCGTGCTCGCCCCGATCAAGGACATTGCCGACCCCCGGGAAAAACTTCGCCAAACCATCATCGGCCACATCGACCTGATCGTGCGTGCGCGCGATCAGGAGATCACCGTGATTCTGCACGAAAACCGCTCCCTGAGCGGCCCTTTGCGCAAAAAGCTCAATGCACGGAAGCGCGGCTATATCGATTACCTCATCGACCTGATCAAGCGCGTCCAGGAGCAGAGTAAACGTCCGCCGCTGATCTCTCCCCGTCTGGCCGCATTCGCCTTGCTGGGAATGATTAATTGGCTTTATCAGTGGTACAGCACCGACGGTCCCATCAAGCAGGACGAACTTGCCCAAGTCTACACGGACTTCTTCTTTCGCGGACTCCTGGGAGTGGCGTTCTAGCGGCGGCACGCTGACATGACAGACCTCGCAGTTGAGACGAATGGACTCTGCCGCCGCTTTGGGGAATTGGAAGCGGTGCGCAACGTGAACCTGCGTGTGGAAGCAGGCCAATTCTTCGGCTTCCTCGGTCCCAACGGCGCGGGCAAATCCACCACCATCAAAATGCTCACCGGTCTGCTCGAGCCGACGGCAGGCAGCATTCGAATTCTCGGCCTCGACTTGGTGGGCAATCCCGTCGAAGTGAAGAGCCATATCGGCGTGGTACCGGAAGGCCTCGCGCTTTTCGACCGTTTGACTGGGCCCGAGTACCTCGTCTTCGCCGGACGCATGTATGGGCTCGACCGCGTTACCGCCGCCGAGCGCGCTCAGGAACTGCTCGATTTCATGGGCTTGGCGGATCGCGCCAAGTCGCTGATTGTCGATTACTCGCACGGTATGAGAAAAAAGTTGGCGATGGCCGCGGCGGTGATCCATGGGCCCAAGGTGCTGTTCCTGGATGAGCCGTTCGAAGGCGTGGACGCGATTGCCGCGGGCACGCTCAAAGCGATGCTGAATCGCATGATTGCGCGGGGCGCCACGATCTTTCTTACCTCCCACGTGCTCGAAATCGTAGAACGGCTGTGCAGCCACGTGGCCATCATCCATCGCGGCGAACTAGTGGCCCAGGGGTCCATTGACGAACTGCGTTCAGGTGTGTCCGCGCGGCGGGACGATGGCCAGAAGCTCAGCCTGGAACAGATCTTCCTCGAGATCGTGGGCGGGGAGCGCGCCGCCGTGCCGGAGCTCTCGTGGCTGGAATGACACCGGTGCCGACCAAGCAGGAGCAGCTCCGCCTGGTGGGCTGGCTGCGGTGGCGTATCTTTGTGAATAGCCTGCGCACCCAGCGCGGAAAGGTTGACCTGATTTCCAGGGTCGTTCTGAGTATCGGCATCGTGGGTGTGGTGCTCGGGATCGGGCCGCTTCTGGGGGTGGGGTGTTGGTACGCAATCAGCCACGGGAAATCAATCATCCTTTCGGCCGAGATCTGGTTCATATTTGTCGTTTGGCTGCTGGTACCAATTATGCTCACCGGGTTTGGCGCGGAATCCGATCCGGGCTCGCTTTTGCGGTTTCCCCTCCGTTATTCAACTTTTGTGCTTCTGGCCTTCGCGCATGGGATCTTTGAACCTGTCTCGGTTGCTGCCCTCTACTGGCTCCTGGCGATGCTCGGAGGCATCGCCATTGCGTCGCCCGGTGCGCTGCTGTGGGCTTTCCCGGGTTTGGCCGCGCTGGCGTTCTTCAATCTGTTACTGAACCGTGCGATTTTCGCCTGGCTTAGCCGTTGGATGGCCCAAAGGCGCACGCGCGAAATTCTGGGTGCGCTGTTCATCCTCGTGATGTTCGGCTTTCAACTGATCGGGCCTCTCACTGGACGCTACGGGAAACATGCGCTCCCCGCGGTCGCGCGACTCGCGCCTGCCGGCCGGTTCCTGCCGCCCGGCATGGCTGCCGCTACCATCGTGGCGGGGCGGGCAGGCCGCGCCGGCACGGCATCCGCTGAGCTCGCGGGACTTCTGGTGTACAGCGGAGTGCTCGGGTGGCTGCTTTCTGTCCGCCTGCACGCGGAGTACCGCGGCGAAAACCTCAGTGAGGCGCGCCGGGAATCATCCGCCGAACGCGCGACCTTGCACGCCGGGTGGAACGTGGCCGGCCTCTCGCCGACTGTGGCCGCGCTATTCGAGAAGGATCTGCGTTATCTGATGAGGAACAGCACAGCCTATTTCAATCTGCTCGCTCCGCTATTCATTGTCGTCGTAATGAGCCTGAGCCATGGCGGGTCACACGCAGGCGTTCCAATTTTCATGCGCGCGTCCTCATTTTTTTTCCCCATGAGCGTCATTTACGTGATGCTCATTCTCGTAGGTCTCGCCTATAACAATCTGGGATACGATGGATCTGGCTTGCCCATGCTGTTGGTCGCACCCATTCGTTTTCGCGACGTGCTGGTGGCGAAAAACCTGGTTCACACACTAGTGGTACTTGCAGAAATTCTCGCCGTCTCTGTGCTGGGGCGGTTTTTTGTGGGTCCTACCCCCCCACTGGTGGTTTGGGTGACTCTGGCTGGCGCACTGTTCATGCTCCTGACGAACCTTGCGGCGGGAAACTTGGTATCGCTCTATTTCCCTCGCAAGCTGAATTTCGGGCAGATGAAGCGGCAGCAAGCGTCAGGTATGGCAGTCGCAGCCAGCGCTGGAACCCAGGTGTTGATGGGGGTTTTGATTACGGGCGCATATCTCCTATCGCGCTGGATGGGGAATCTGGCTTGGTGCGGAGTCGCTTTGCTGGTGCTCTCGGGGGCCGCCTCGGTAGCTTATTTCCGGGTGCTCGATTTGGCCAGCGCTATCGCCTGGAAGCGCCGCGAAGTGTTGGTGAACGAATTGACGCGGACGGCGTAGGGATTCAGACTGTAGGAAGGGGCAACGTCATTCATGGCCACACCACTCGTCGCATTCCAAGGCGAAAGAGGCTCCTTCAGCGAGGAAGCCGCCTACAAGCTTCTGGGCCGCAAGATCCGAGTGCTGCCTTGCGAAACATTCCAGGGTATCTTTGAGAGCGTGACGAGTGGGCACGCGAATTACTGTTTGGTTCCGATTGAGAATACTCTGGCTGGTTCCGTCTACGA
>CAZCVY010000394.1:3477-4812 GCA_964501985.1 uncultured Acidobacteriota bacterium
TGGCGCACTTGAGCGAAGTCACCAACTTCTTGCGAGTCCTTGGGTGCTACGAGGGTGCCAAGAGGTAAAAAGGGTCTTCAGTCGTCAGTTATCAGTAAAGGAATTTAGTCCGCGGCTTCGAGAGATACGGAGCTGCATGACTGAGGACGGCTGTTCTTGCTGACTACCGATAACTGATGACTGACGACTGAATCGAAAATCCTGAATCCTAAATCCTGCTTTTCTCACCACGCTAAGGCATCCCGATGTCCTCGCACATCGGCGCCCGCTGAAATAACATGCGTGGTGGAATTGTATTCCACCATGGTTGGCGCGGTGGGATTGCTCCAATCTCCACCCACCTTCAGCTTATGGCCCCGTGCGGTTAGCGCGTCGAGCACCGCTTGCTCGAAGCGCTTTTCGATGTCGAGCGTGAGTGGCTGATCCTCGTGCGCGTCGAAGGTGCTGTACATGGCTTCGGAATTGAACCGGGGAGATTCCACTGCCTCCTGGGGATTCATTCCGAAATCAACCACGTCTAGGAAGATCTGGAGCAAGGTTTGGTCCTGGCTGTCGCCGCCGGGAGTGGAAAAGACCAGCCAGGGTTGGCCGTCGCGCAACGCCAGCGACGGAGTCAAGGTAAGGCGCGGCCGCTTGTGGGGCGCGATCTGATTTGGATGATCCGGCGTCAGCACAAATTGCTGCGCCCGCTCGGAAAGTGGAATCCCTGTATCGCCCGCGATGACAGCGGGGATCCACGCGGCGCTGGGCGTGGCGGAAAAAAGATTGCCCTCTTGATCGATCACGTTGACGCACGTGGTGTCCTGGTGCTCGCCGTTGCGGTGCTGGAATCGCGCCCGCGCAAAGTCCTCCGGGGCGCGCGCCGCCATGTGAATTGGGTCGCCAGGAATGTGATCCGCGGAGGCTCGTTGCGCGTCGATCAGCGGCCTGCGGAGATTCGCGTACTCTTTGGATAGGAGCGCCGCGGGCATGGGGGTGGAGTCGGGATCGCCGTAATAAGCATCACGATCGGCATATCCCAACTTTTCGGCTTCCACCACGGTGTGAACATAGTCGGCGGAATTCTGCTTCATGCCTTTCAGGTCAAAGCCCTCCAGCAAATTGAGGTTTTCGAGCATCACCGGCCCTTGCGTCCAGAAGCCGCACTTATAAACCTGCACTCCCCGATAACTCACTGTAACCGGTTGTTCCACGCGCGCGTGGAGGGCGGCGAAATCACCCTCGCGCAACAGGCATCCAGACTCCTTGCAAAAATTGCTGATGCGCTTGGCAATGGGTCCGCGGTAGAAATAATTGCGCACGGCTTCGATGGCGCCGATTCGGCCCTTCGCGGCA
>CAZCVY010000395.1:0-4803 GCA_964501985.1 uncultured Acidobacteriota bacterium
GCAAGTGGGCCGCGATTCTGAAGAACTATCTTCAGGGCAAACGCGCCATAAACCTCAACCATTCCGACCAAGCTAGTTGAAGATTGCAAGTCAAAGTGACGAACCGTCTTCGTAGCGCGGGCAGCCTGCGCCGATGAATCGGGGTCCCGCCCGCTGGGGCGTCGGCATCCTGCCCGCGCCATCCGCGGGAGGGGGACGCTCCCGCGACAGCGGGCAAGATGCCCGCGCTACACACGTAGTCGCCGCTAACGAGCGCGCTGGCCCCGGCGGCCCGACCCCCGCGCGCAAGCGGATATCGCGCGCGAGAGGGAACTGCCGAGCGTGGTGGCGAAGGTCGCCGCGGTGAGCGGGACCCAGCCCGGGCCCGAGTACCAACCCGGTTCATAAACCAGTCCCTCGGCAACAGCGTCTCGCGCCAGCGCCGCCGCGAACCTTTCCCCCCACACCGTCTCCATATTCAAGGCCATCGCGTAGGGAAGGAGCCTTTCGAGCAGTTGGGGAGTAGCCGCCGCCGTGGGGCGCGCGCCGCCGCGCCCCTTTCCCTTCGCGGTCAAGAAGAGGCCGAAGCTTTCGATTTCGTCCATCAGCCCTCGGCCCGACCGCGCCGGGGTCTTGAGCAACGTGTGGAACACGTAGTTGACGGCGACCATCACCAGCACGATGGCAACCACCGTGGAAGAAGTGGCCCACCCCAGCGCGCCCAGTCCCGACACCTCGGCGAGGAGCAGGAAAAGGCCGATCCCGCTCATAACCAGCGCCTGTTTGCGCGCCGTGGGCGCATGGATGGGGCCGGAGAACGCGTGCCTTGCCGCCGCCACCGCTATACTTATGATCGGCAACATGGCGAGGCCCACCAGAACGAGAACGGGACTGAGGAGGAGCACCAGAAGCCGGGGCGCGCCCGGAACCGCCAATCCCGCCCTTACCACCGTGGCAAGGGTAATGACCAGCCCGGCGATCAGGTAGCGGGCGTTGGCCCGGAAGTGGATTCGTTGAAAGCGCAAGCGCAAATGGTGATGAAGCGCTTCCGCCGCGCCGCCTACGGAGCCCTGATTGATCGGCCCCAAGGGAATCGTGTCGCCGGTCTCGAAAAGCTTGTCGAGAACGAGTCTCTCATCGCGGGTGATGTCCGGGGAGGGTCCCGCGCCGGGGGCAAGTTCGGATTCGGCCGACGAAGCGTCCCGCTTCAGGCGGCCGAGAATGTAATTGCCCTCGCCATCTTCCAGAATGGCCAGATGATTCTTGATCGCCAGGTCGATGAGATTGGTGACCAGGGCTTTTTGATCAAAAGCCATGCTCCAGGCGTAGTGAAGAGCGGCCGGGGAAAATCCCGCGGGCGGCTCGGGCGTGGGTTCAATCTCACCCTGTGTGGTCGCGCGTCCCAGAACGAGCCAAACCGCCCCGTAATAAATCAGGATGACCACCAGCCCGGCAAGACCCACGAGCGCGTCTTGATAGTCTTCCAGAAAGTAGCGGTATTTTTGCTCTTTCGTGGGCAGGTGGACAAAGCGTTTGGGCCAGCGCACGACGACGGTCAGGCTCTCAGAGGGTCCGAGCGCGCGCGTCGTATGATACGTGGCGTTGCTATCGTTGTCCGCCGAGGCGGCGAAGTTGGTTTCCGCCGAGCCTTGCCCGCCCGTATAAGCGTCCAGCAAAATCGCGATCTGCGAGATGCCTTTGGGCAGGTGAATCGTGGCGGTCGAGGCCTGAATGGGAAACGTCCATCCGTTCCCTGTGACGTTCCAGTAGAGCTCGTCGTGGTCGGGGAAAAAGCCGATTGCGCGATCTACGGAGTAAATGAGCTCATACGTGTGCTCGCCGGCCGGGACCGCATCGCCGCTACTCCCCATGTCGATGCGCAGGCCGTTCGAGATCTTCTCCAGGCGGAATTCGACCGGCTGCTCATCGCGCTGGAGGGATACGACATCGAAATGAATGCTGTAGGGGTTGCCAAACTGATCGTGGTAGCGAGTCGGGAGGTCCCGATGGATTCCCTGCTGGAATTGCGGGCCGAGGGCAATGACTTTGAGGGTTTCCCGCACCAGCAGCGTTCCGTCGGAACTCACCGTGATGTCGCTGTCGTAGGAGAGGATTTGCCCGCCCGTCAATGTGGCCGCGGGCTCTTGCGCGCTCAAACAGGCGGCGAAACCCCACGTGAGGAGGGCGAATAGCGCAAAGGGGGTAGGTCGTTTGAACATGAGAGCCAGATCGATGGTCCCAAGGGATTATACCGAGGCGCCTCCGCTAGACAAGTCTTTCGGCCGAAACATCGCCGCGGCTTGGCGGGCCACAAACCGGCGCGGCGCCACTCGCTGCGCGAAAACCATCAGGCGGTTGATGAACCTCGCGACAGTCAAACTGCGGCCGCGCTCCAGTGCGCGCAAACCTTCTTCCACCACTTCTTCGGGTGCTTGCAAGCCACCGAGAAAGTCGCGCATCCCGAATCGGCTGGCGTCAAAGAAGTTCGTGGCCGTACCGCCGGGGCAAAGGGCCAGCACTCTTACCCCATACCGGCTTGTCTCCTCGGCCAGCCCCATGGAAAAACTGGTGACGTAAGCTTTGGTGGCGGCATAAACGCTCGTGTAAGGCACGGGCTGAAAGCTCGCCGTCGAGGACACGTTGATGATCCCACCACGGCGCTGCTCGACCATCGCAGGAAGCAGCAGGTGAGTGAGCTCGGTCAGCGCCACGATGTTCAAGCGGAGCATCTCCGTTTGGCGGTCAAGCGGCAGCTTCCAGAATTCGCCCTGCGCCCCGAAACCCGCATTATTCACCAGCAGATCGACGGCAATTCCGCGCTCCTTGAGGATGGCGGCCAGCAGTTCGGAGGCCCCCGGCACACTGAGATCCTGTTCAATCACTTCTATGTGCAGAGAGCGATGGGCGGAGATGGCGCTCTTCAGAGCCTCCAGCTTATCTTTCGAGCGCGCCACCAGAACCAAATTCCGGCCGCGAGCCGCGAGCGCGCGAGCAAAGCAAGCGCCGATGCCGCTGGAAGCGCCAGTGATCAGGGCGAAGTAGTCCTGCCTCGTCGCGGCCGTCGCCGGATTTTCGCGCTGCGGGTCAGCCATGACTAAACCTCCAACTGCCTTTCACTTTTGCCTTTTGACCTTTGCACTTTGACTTTTGACTTTCTTTTTTTGCTTTACCAAGAAGGGCGCTCACCCCTTCGCATACAAAGGATTCACGTGCCGCTTCCCTGTGGCGATCAACTGCTCCGCCTCGGCCTGGGACTTGATTCCGCCCCGTGCGCCGAGCGCCGTGCAGTTGAGCGCGGCCATGGCGTTGGAGAAGTCGAGCGCGCGCGCCATATCCCAGCCGGCGAGAAGAGCATAGGCAAAGGCTCCGTGAAAGACGTCCCCTGCGCCCGTAGTGTCCACGGTTTCTACCACGAATCCCGGCGAATAGAAAAACCGCCCTGCCTGGTAAACCAGAGCGCCGTCGCGGCCGAGCGTCATCCCGGGCGTGCCGACGTGGTGCTCGTCCGCCATATTTTTGAGCACCCTAAAGGGGTCAGCCTGCCCCGTCACCGCCGGCAGGAATTGCGTCGAGGCGATCAAATAGTCGATGTAGGGAAAAAGCTTCTCGACGTTCTTGTAAACGGTGTCGAAGTCCGCCAGCACGGGGATGCGCGCGCGCCTTGCCCACCGCGCCGCCACCAGCGCGGCCTCCACGTCGCAGCCGTCCAAATGGAGCAGGCGCGCGGAGGTGATGGCGATGGGCCTGAGTTCCTTGGGCTGCACCGCCAGCCGCGCATCGCGGTCCCAAAAAACGGTGCGCTCTCCTGTTGCCTGGTCCACAATAATGTAGCCGTATTGATTGGGCGCTCCGCGCACGACCTTGGTGTAAGCCATGTCCAGGCCTTCGCGGCGCAAGCTGGCAAGCTGTATTTTGCCTCCCTGGTCATCGCCCACTTTCCCGATGTAGCGCACTTTCAATCCCAGTCGACTACAGGTAACTAAAGCGGTGGCAACCTGCCCACCGGCCTGCATCGACATGGACGCCACCCGCTCCTTGCCGCCGAGGGCAGGGAACTTGCGAACCGACATCACCGTGTCCGTAGCGTTCAAACCCATACCCACCACATCCACTTTAGCGCGTGCCAATCACACCTCCAGAATGCTGCAAGCCAGATACTCTACCACCGATTGGGGAATCGGTTCATCGGGCCATCGGTAATCGGGAGATCGGATCATCGGGCCATCGGGTCATTTGTCCATAGAATCATCGGACCATCGCTTATTTGCAGCCCAGAGTGCCTTTCGTCATACGCCAGACGGCCGCAGCGTGCCACGCCCCAGAAGCTGTGAATTTATTGATCTTTCGACTTTTCGCCCGCGCGCTTTCAACTACTTGCGGGCTAAAAAACGCGGATTTTTCAATTAATTCACAGCTTCCCAGCGGGCGAGCCCCCGATTCATCGGGGCAGGCTGCCCGCGCCACGGGTCCGGGTACCCCTCGTCGGTACCCAGGCAGGCGCCGATTCGGCGCCGGCGTTGTAGGGGCGGTCTCCGACCAGGCTTGTCCAAATTGGAGTTCGTTGGAAGGCGGGACGTCGATGGTTGAAATGGTTCCCTGAAAGGGAACACCCTGAGTAGCTGTAGGTGAAACCTACGGATGGCGAGGGCAAGGAAATAATTCCTTCGACCCTGAAGGGGTCGCCCTGGTCGACCCCTTCAGGGTCGGAACCTGGTTTGCTCGGCAACGTTTCCGTAGGTTTCACCTACGGCTACTCACGGTCGTCCCCTGCGGGGACAAGGCGACATGCGATCCGCATTCGTCGAGCGCCGGTCAGCCTTAGCT
>CAZCVY010000396.1:0-3198 GCA_964501985.1 uncultured Acidobacteriota bacterium
ACGAAACGAGGCCAAGGGAATGCCGGAAAGGGCCATCGATCAAATTTGATGGATTCCAGGAGGGGAATGACATGTTTAAGGAATTTAAGGAATTCGCGATGCGCGGCAATGTGATGGATATGGCCGTCGGCATCATTATTGGCGCAGCCTTTGGACGGATCGTCAGTTCTGTGGTGAATGACATCATCATGCCGCCGATCGGGTTGGTCCTGGGGCATGTGGATTTTTCGAACCTCTTCATTAACTTGTCGGGAACGCACTACGACTCGCTGGCGGACGCCAAAAAGGCGGGAGCGGCTGTGATCGGTTATGGCGCCTTCCTCAACACAATCATCGATTTTCTGATTGTGGCTTTTGTGGTCTTCCTGCTTGTGAAACAGGTGAACCGGATGATGAAGCCTGCGCCGGCCCCTGCTGCGCCGCCCACCAAGGAATGTCCTTATTGCATCTCCGGCGGCATCGCGCTAAAGGCCACCCGCTGCCCCAACTGCACGGCGGAGCTTAAAGCTGCGTAAGAGCGGCAATTCTACTGACTGCCCTAAGTCGCTTCAGTTCGATCGTGACGTCGCCTCGCTATGACCCCAACGTCAAGGCGGGGACGCTCGCGTCTATGGCGTACTTGTTCCTTCCGAGAAAGCCCATTCTTGGTCGAGGTGTTCTCATGAGAAATATGTTGATTCGGACGGCCATTGTGCCGCTGTTCAGCCTATTGCTTTCCACGTTGGCTACCTGCTCCCCGTCGCCGGCGCTGCCGGTTCGCGGACTTTATCTGGGCGCGCCCAAGCCCGACGGCGTTCCCCAATTAGTCCAGTTCATACGCGAGGCGCTACCGAAAGAAGGCGTTAACCTGCTGGTGCTGGAGATTGACTATCGCTATCAGTACACGAGCCATCCCGAGGTGGTGGACAGCGATGCGCTTTCCAAGTCCGACATAAAAGCCATCGTAGCAGCCTGCAGAGACGCTAAAGTGCGGCTGATTCCACTCGTCAATTTGCTCGGGCACCAATCGTGGGCCGAGCAGACGTTTGGCTTGCTGCGCTCGCATCCGGAGTTCGACGAGACGCCAGGAAAGTACCCCGGCAACAAAGACATCTATTGCCGCAGTTATTGCCCACTGCACCCGGCTCTCCACAAAGTGGTCTTCGATTTGATCGATGAACTCGCCGACGCGTGCGAAATCGACGCCGTTCACGTTGGCATGGACGAAGTCTTCATCGTGGCGGACCCGGACTGTCCGCGCTGCAAATCGCGGAATCGAGCCGAACTCTTCGCCCAGGAAGTCCGGACTCTCCATGACCACTTGGCGGAGACCCATCGTGAAATGTGGATGTGGGGCGACCGCTTTATCGATGGCGCCGTCACGGGCGTGGGTGAGTGGGAAGGGAGCGAAAACGGCACGGCCTCCGCCATCAACTTGGTGCCTCGAGATATCGTGATTTGCGACTGGCACTACGACTCCGCACCTGCCACCGCTATCCGCTTCGCCGTGGAGGGATTCCGTGTCCTTTACGCCCCGTGGCGACAAACCGATGTTGCCATGGGCGAGTTGGACTTGATTCGGTCCGTTCGCGCTCACGCTGACAGCACGATCGCTCCAAGAATGTTGGGTGTTCTTCAGACCACTTGGGGAGGCGCCGCCGAGTTCATCAATGCCTACAACGCCTCTGTTACCGCGTCCCAGGCAACCTCTCAACCGCCGTCGGGCTCGGACACTAAGGAAAGCGCTGAGGCCGCGTATACGTTCAAAGCCCTGTTCAATACCATTCGGGCCATACAGTAGAGGGTAGGATGGCGCCGGGTGAAAAGCTCGAAAACCGGCAGGATTGGTAAGGCAAGCGCGCAATTCGATTGCGCTCCGGGCCGCTCCCGTAGTACAAGAGGGTTAACCTCGTCATCGAGAAGGCTCAGATGCCACACCCGACCCTGAAGCGGCGACTGCGGTGGAGTGAGGTCTACTCCGAGTCGGAGCTATACAAAGCGACCTTGCGCGTTTATACCAAGCCCCTATTTCAGTGGCGCAAGGCGTTGGCCACCTCCACCGATGGCCGCACTCTCTATGACCTCGCCGCCCGCGGGCTGCGGAACCTGGACGCCGTCCATCGTTCGCTTTGGCAGGAGAACTTTCAATTCCGCCCGGCTGTGGCCTTAAAGTATAACTTCAACGGTCGGCGCCGCACCCTCTACATTCCGCCGTGGGAAGAGCGCATCGTCGATTTGCTCCTGTACAGGACCCTCAGCAGGAAATTGCACGGCTGGTTTTCTGCTCACTCCTACGCCTATCGCGATCGCTTCTATAGCCTGGATCGCTGCCAAGCGCGCATTGCCGGCCTTCTGCGTTCACACGAGTCGCCGCTTTATGCGATCAAGCGTGATATCGCCGACTACTTTGCCTCCGTCGATCACGAATTGCTGCTTGCAAAGCTCTCCCGCCTGGTCGAACCCGAGGACTATCTCTTTGGGCTGCTGGAACAACGCGTCCGCTTCCTTTACCAGGACGAAAGTGGACCGCATCAGGCCGCCTTGGGCATCCCCTTCGGTGCGGCGATTGCATGCTTGCTCGCTAACGTATACCTGACGGACCTCGACCTGGAGATCGAGCGCATTCCGGGCATCCACTATTTCCGATATGCGGACGATTTCCTGGTATTGACGCCCTCACGGGCAGAGGCCATCCAGGCGCAAGCGGCATTGACACAGGGCGTCACTGAGCTCCAGTTACGCTTCAAGGGCAGCCTTCGGGCCGACCTGCTAATCTCGAACCAGACCACCGTGGATGACGTCTTCGCGGGCGCACATGAGTTTCGGCACTTAGGATTGCTGTTCCGGGCGGGGGGAAGCGTGGCCCTCTCGCGTGACAAATCCCGAAAGATTCAAAACCTCTTTCGCTTCGCTTTCCGGCGCGGCCGGCGGCGGTGGAAGAAACTCGCCAGTCCCGAGAGCAGAGCGCAGGCGCTGGTGGAAATCGCCGTCGAAAGCATCGAAAAGGGCGTGCGCAATGTTGCGATTATTGACTACTACTTGAAGCACGTGAACGATGAAGCGCAATTGTGCCGATTGGACCGCTGGCTGGCCGAGGAGGTATTGAGCCGTGTGTTTGGAGGGCACAAGAAGGGCCACTTCCGGCGAATCGGGTTCGACCGTTTGCGCGCCATGGGATTGCCGTCGCTGGTACACCGTCGGCGACTCGTTCGGCGCGGA
>CAZCVY010000396.1:3298-4797 GCA_964501985.1 uncultured Acidobacteriota bacterium
CGCTGCGGAACGCCGGGGGCCAAGGAGATCAAAGGCTTGGTCTATTGCCCGAATCCGACCTGCTCGAACTTCAGTGAGAGCATGGGCCCTAATGCGGAAAACCGGGCGACGGCTTCGGAGACGTTCAGTCAGAGCGCCGATTCGTCTACAGGCTCTGCAATGGGCTGGTCGGCGAGAGTCAAGGGTGGCAACTTTACCATCCAGTATCGCGACTTCAAGGGACAGGAACGGACCTTTGTGGCGCAAGCGGATTCGGCCCACCGCGTCCGGAATCACATCAATGTGAAGGTGGCGCCGAAGGGTAGGCCCATTGCGCTATCGCGCGACCGCATCCTGAACTTGAGAGAAGCAGAGGCGGCCTTTCCGCAGCGCGTGGCACCGGGGCAGGATTGGCCTTCTCCCCGCGAACGTCAAATCCTGAACTACCACCTCAAGCGGCACAGTACTTCTCGGCGCTTTGAGAGCGTCAGGGCAAAATACCCCAATTGGTAGCGGGGGAGAGACCCTGAAAGAGCACAAGTGAAACCTCAGTCTTTCCCGGCTTGCCCCTTCAAATAGGCCTTCCAGGGTTCCCAATAATACTGCGGCCAACCCTCAGTGACACCCTTGTGGTCATGCTCGGGAACTCCGGCGTGGACCATCTCGACTTTGCCGCCGCCCGGTGCGGGCGAAAAGTTTAAGATTAGTATGGAGTCGAGGTCTGTCTCCTTCCAATGCGTGGCTCGCCACGCTTGCACGATCATGCGGCCGGGAACCACCACGAGGTTCTTTCCCGCCAGCATTCCGTCCCAGGCCGTGAACTTAGCCCCCACCTTGGCGCTGACGGACGCCTTCCCCCCTGTCGCGGCGGAGTGTTTTTTCGAGTCAGTAAAGATTTCAAAGAGTTCTTCCGGAGAAGCCTTAAACGTCACCGATTGCACGATCGGTTTGGTCATGTCTATCCTCCTTCTGTCGGCTTTGCTCTGAGCGACTGATGGTACCAATTCTCCGTCCCCCTTGCCAGCGGTGTGGGAAAGTCTTGAAGGTCCATGCTACTGTGAGGTGTAGGCTGTTAACGACTCGATGCCGGTTGGTGTATATCTCACCGCGAGGCGGGTGCATCCCCCCAGTGAGAAGTAAATACCAGGATCGCCACACCACGAGCCAGGCAAGGATCTTGAAGTGAAGAAGACTCAATCTCAGCATTGGCCGCTCTTCGCCGCCGTTGTCGTTCTAATCCTAACCACCGCCGCAATTTTGGTCGTTTCCATTTCCCTGAACCAGGGGCATCTGGTCTATGCGCTCGATGACCCTTACATCGGCATGGCGACGGCACGGAACTTCGCACAGTATGGCGTTTGGGGCGCGACCCGTTACGGCTTTACTTCTTGTTCCTCGCCGCCTTTGTGGACGCTCCTGTTGAGTCTCACCTCTTACCTCGCCGGAGAACACCAGGTTGCGCCCATGCTCTGGGACCTTCTCTTCGCCCTCGGGGATTTGCTGGCCGCCTACGCCATCCT
>CAZCVY010000397.1:0-4780 GCA_964501985.1 uncultured Acidobacteriota bacterium
GACAAGGTCTTTAACCACACGGCACGCTTGGTGGTGATGACCGACCGGCCGCTCACAGGGAGCGGCGCCTATCAATCTCTGGCTGACTTGCAAGCGGTGATGGACGGCCCTGGGCGGCCAGCGCAATCCCTTCCAAGTGACGCGCTCCAGGGAGCGGCAGGGCTGGAGTTTGACGATTCCGCCCCAGCACACTTTGTTGCGGTGATTGGTTGGGAAAAGCAGTCATTGCTCGACCAAGCGAGTGCGTTGCTGACGGCGGGAAAGATCGATGCCATCCTCAAGGACAAATCGGAAGCCTATGCGGCGCGCCGACCGAACGTGGGAGGACTGTTTGAAGGTGCGCCCGAAGCCATTGGCAACTCCATGTTCTGGAACACGCTCTACGCGCCAGAATTCGATTTGGTCTTTCCCAGCATCAGCCGCCAATGGGCGCGCGGTTGGGGCGGCTGGGCGGTGGGCGAGTGGGATTGCTTCTTCGGCGCCATCCTGACCAGTCTTGAGGATGAGGCGCAAACCGGCGCCGGCGTTCGCGCGATCTTGTCGTCGCAGACGGAGACGGGTGTGGTGCCGAATGTGGCGTCCGAGGGAGGCATCAGCCCCGACCGCTCGCAGCCGCCCGTGGGCTCGTACGCGGTTTGGAAGGTTTACCAGCGGCGCCAGGATCGCGACCTGCTCGAGTGGGCCTATCCACGTCTGAAGAAGTGGCACGAGTGGTGGCTGGCCGATCGCGGAGATGGGCAGCCGTGGCGCGATGGAAATCGCGACGGCCTGCTCGAATGGGGCAGCGATCGGGGCAATACGCCCTCCACCGGCGGACGCGGAAGTCTTGAGGCCGCCAAGTGGGAAAGCGGGATGGACGACAGTCCCATGTATGACGATGCGGCCTACGATCCCGACACCTACACGATGAATCTCTCCGATGTCGGGTTGAACTCGCTTTACACTTTGGACGCGGAGTGCCTCGCGAAAATCGCCGCCATTCTCGGCAAGGAAGACGACAGCAGGAAATTCGCGGCCGAGTACGAGCACATGAAGCAGCTTGTTCGGGAGAAACTCTGGAATGAGAAGGACGGAATTTACGAGAACCGTTACTGGGACGGGCGCTTTTCTCCTCGCCTCTCCACCACAAATTTCTATCCCCTGTTCGCCGGCATCGCCACTCCCGAGCAGGCGGAGCGCATGATCAAGGAACACCTCCTCAATCCGAAGGAATTCTGGGGCAAATACGTGGCGCCGACGATTGCTCGCAACGATCCGGCCTTCCCTGACCAGAATTACTGGCGCGGTACTATTTGGGGGCCGACCAACTACATGCTCTATGAGGGCATCAATCGCTACCGGTTCGACGAAGTGGCGCTCGAGTACGCACAGAAGAACTATGACCTGTTCATGGATGATTGGCGGCGAAACCAGCACGACAACGAGCAGTACTACGCCTGGGGCGGCACGGGCGGAGGCGACCCGCACTACACTTGGGGAGCGCTGCTGTGCCTCGCGCCACTCGAGCAGTACATCGATGTGAACCCGTGGGAAGGGCTGCGCTTCGGGGCTCTCAACCCACCGGGACAAGGCGATTTCCACCGTTCGGTTTGGGCGAACCACACCTACGACGTTGGCGTGGGACCCGACAGAACGGCGCTGGCCAGGGATGGACATGAGCGGTTTGAAGCGAACGCCGGCGTGGTGGTCAGAAACTATCAAACATCATCTTCGCAATTGGCTTTTAGCATACATTCACCGCGCCCCATCGTCGTTGTGACGCAGGAGTTTGACGATGGCGAAATGACTCTCGGCATCGACGGTAAGCCGGCGGGGAAAGTGCGCGTGCAGCAGGGGCGAGCGAGTTTCCAAGTGCCGGCGGGTGAGCACACGGTCGAGCTGGCCAGGTGATGTTGCCTAGTAGTAAACATGGCGCCGACCCACACAACAGGTCGGCGCTACGGGTCATGCGAGGGTGCGGCCGCGGGTTTCCGGGAGGGCTAGGGCAAGGACGCCGGCTAGGAAGAAGGCCAGGCCGCTGATCCCGAAGGCGGACGCGAGCCCCCCGCGCGCGGCGATGGCGCCAATCGCCCAGGGCGCGGCGGCGCTCAGGGCGCGGCCGAAATTGTAGGTCAGCCCCATCGCCAAGGCACGAAAGGAAGTGGGGAAAAGCTCGGCGGTGATGATTCCGAAGCCGGTGAAGTGACCTGTCCCGAAGAAGGCAAGCAGTGGTCCCACGACGAGCAGGGCCAGCGGCTGGGACCGCGCATAGAGGGGCACGAGTAACGCGGCAACGAAGAGGTATGACACGTAAGTCCGTTTGCGGCCCACCGCGTCGCTGATGAACCCGAAGGTCACGTAGCCGAGCCACATGCCCACCTGCATGGCCATAATCCAGGCGGAAGAAGCGGCCAGCGATAGGCCGCGTCCACCGCGCGCGATCGGCAACGCCAGGTAGGCAGGAATCCAGGTGAACAGCCCCCACCAGCCGAAGAGTGCGGCGCTGTTCATCAGCAGGGTGACGGCGATCACCTTCGCGTAGCTGCTAAAGGTGCGGGACACGGGATACGGGAAACGGGATACGGGTTTCGGGACACGGGACACGGGGTCCAGCTTTCGGGATTCTGCATCTAGGATCTCGGATTCCGGATCTCGATTCCCGTGTTCCGTTTCCCGTGCCCCGTGTCCCGTTCTCTGCTCCAGCCACAGTGGCGACTCTTCGACCCTGCGCCCGATCCAAAGAGTCAGGAGCGCCGGGAGGATTCCGGCGAAGAAGACGGGCCGCCATCCCCAGCGTGGCATGATGACGGCTGCGATCACCGCTGCCAGAGCATAACCGATGGCGAAGCCCGACTGCATCAGCCCCAGAGCTTTGCCGCGATGCTCATCGGGCCAAGTTTCGGAGACCAGGGCCGCGCCGGTGGCCCATTCGCCGCCCATGCCCAAACCCACTCCCAGGCGCATGGCGACCAGTTGCCACAAGCCGTGGGAGAATCCGCATGCGGCGGTGAATGCTGAGTAAATGATGATGCTCGCAATCAGAGCCACGCGGCGGCCGAAGCGATCGGCAATCCAGCCGAACAGAATGCCGCCGGCGGCCGAGGCAATGAGGGTGACCGAGGCGAGCAGGCCGGCTTGCGAGGTCGTGAGGTGGAGTTCGTGCAGCAGTTCACGCAACACCATGGCGTAAAGCGTGACGTCCATCCCGTCGAGCATCCAGCCCAGGGTGCTGGCGGCCAGGGCGTGGCGCTCGCGTGATGAACTGGAGACCAGGAATGCCAGAGGATTTGCGGCCATGGGGATTCGGCAGTATACCCGAAGCGAGGCGCGAAGGGGGGAGCGGCGGCGACGAATCAAGTGGCCACCGAGAGCAGGGGGCGGCCCATAGGCTTTAACCCAAGGCTTCAGTCACCCGCAAGGGGAGTTGAGGTGCTTCCCTCAGAGGCCCGGAGGGCCGAAAGACGGTAGCCCACGGCGTAAGCCGTGGGGGGCAAGCGCGCGCGATGACCGCCAGCCCCGGAGGGGCGAAAGGAAGGTGCATTCGCCGCGACCATCCTCGGGCATCGCCTGGCGTTCCGCTGTTCACTTCTTTCGCCCCTCCGGGGCTCGCCAAGGGGGCGCTCCCATGACCCACGGCTTACGCCGTGGGCTACGATCTTGCGCCGCTACGCGGCTGGCACGGTCGGGATAGTCTTAGGTTAACGCTTATGGGCCATCGGCCCGGGGCGGCGTTCGCCCATCGGCCGAATGCATTTCCCGCTTGTTTCGCCGCTGCGTTTATGGTACCAATACTTAGCCTTTGTACCAAAAAGCTTCCTCATTGAACGCGGGAAATTAGGATCGGGAGTACTGATCTGCCGGGTGGGCAAGGTCCGGCACTACCCTTCAAGGGGTTTTGCCAAAGGAGAAAAGGGCATGGCGTTCTGTGCAAAGTGTGGTGCGCAATTAGCCGAAGGTGTGACGTTCTGTGGAGCGTGCGGTGCACCGGTGGGCGCGGCGGCAAGCCCCGTAGGAATGTCCCCAGCCGCTCCAGCCGCGACAGCCAGCGCAGGAGGGGGGCTAGCTTCCAACGTGGCGGGAGCCCTTGCCTATGTCACCATCATTCCGGCGATCATTTTCCTGGTGATGGAGCCCTACAATAAGGACCGGTTTATCAAGTTCCACTCCTTTCAGTGCTTGTTCTTCGCCGCGGCAATGTTCGCGATTTCGATTGTACTGATGATCGTGGGGTTCATCCTCGCGTTCATTCCCGTCGTGGGCTGGCTTTTGGACCTGCTCCTCTGGCTGGTCTACGCGTTTGGGTCATTGGGATTGGTGATCTTCCTCATCTACAAGGCATACAATAATGAGAAATTTATGGTGCCTGTGATCGGGAATTTCGCCGAGCAGCAGGCTTCGAAATAGCTCGATTCCGTGAGCGGGCAAGCACTCTCGATGCGGGCGCGGCGCGCAGGACTAAGGCGAGCCGCCCAAGAAGTTGCATCCCGCGTGACCAGGTGGGCGGATCAACGGGTCCGCCTCTTCTCTTTGGGTATGTAGCGAGTCGCGATCGCGGCGAGAGACGGGGCTCGGGCATCAGCCCCTTGCCGGTGACGGCCAGGATGGCCGCGCTCCCAGGGCTTTGATCCCAGAGCTGCGCAGGCCTTTCCCAAGCTCGACGCCCCCGGCCTTCCGCTCGGGAATCAAGCATTCCACCGAGGTAATCCTTCACCATCAAGGAAAGAACCCACGGTGACCATTGTTCTTACCGTGGGTGCCCCCCTGTAGATAGCTCAGCTTGGGCAGTGTCCGGGCTGGGCGT
>CAZCVY010000398.1:0-4775 GCA_964501985.1 uncultured Acidobacteriota bacterium
ACTCAAGACCGGCCTTCGACCAAACCAACAAGAAGGTGGATGATCCCTGGCAAAAGTGGCTGACAGAGGACGTGCCCTACATCATTTCGGATCAAGAGAGGGCCGCCTTTAAGAAGCTCGAGACTAATGAAGAACGCCAAGAGTTCGTCGAGCAGTTCTGGGAACGGCGCAATCCCACTCCGGGTTCGGCCGACAACCCGTTCAAGCGAGAGTACTACCGGCGGATCGCTTACGCTAATGAGCATTACGCAGCGAATGTACCCGGCTGGAAGACCGACCGCGGCCGCGTCTACATCCTCTATGGCCCGCCGGACGAGATCGATTCTCACCCCTCCGGGGGCAAATACGAGCGACGCGCGTCAGAAGGTGGCGGTACGGTTATGACCTACCCTTTTGAAGACTGGCGCTATGCCCACTTCCAGGCCCTCGGCAGTTTGACCATCGAATTCGTTGACCTGTCGTCATCGGGCGAATTCCGCGTGACGCTGGACCCAAAGGAAAAGTATAAAAAGCCCTGATGACGGGCAGCGGTTCCCCCGTGTCAGGAGGATAAAATGAAGGGGCGGTTCGCGAACCACCCCTACTGTCGCCTTAGCGGCGGTCTCCCGAACGCCGCGGTAGGTGCACGCCACGGCGTGCCCTACGAGGAAAACTCAAAAAAATCCCTCCCGCCGGAAGATTTGTCCCTATTCACCTAGCCTCTGGTCGCCAACGTGCTACAAATCTAGCGGTGTATTGTCGACTGGGTGAAGTTACGCGCCGGGGCTAGGTGCTGGGGACGGGGCGCTGGAGAAGCTCCGCCGCAAGCGCCACTGGCTACTCCCCAGGGCTCAGCACCGAGAGCGCAACTTCCGCAAACGCCCGAGGTAGGCCACGATATCCTGGAAAATGAAGGTACTTAGGCGCCAGGACGAAGGAATTCTGAAAAATGTATGGATATGATACGAAACCATTTAGTTCGCTTCGGAGGCGGGAGCGGAATGAAAAAAGGGAATTAAAAAATGAGGCTACTCCCACGATGTTATTGAAAACACATGAAGAAAAAATGTCAGTTTTGGCTACTCCCACGATGTTCATGATAACAAGCGACTTAAGTCGTGAAAGCCACGATATTGATGAAAATAAAGGTAGTTGTGCGCTGAAACAAGTCTGTAGCAAGCAGAGGAGGAGAGAAAAAGAAGGAAGTCGTCTCATATTCCGCGAGAGCAAGCCGGGATTGCCGAGCGTCCGCGCGAACGAAGTGATCTCCCCCGGCGGTATCAACGCCGGAGGCAGTGCCATCCCCGCCCTGGCCCACCTCCGGCAGGCGAGCAAAAAGAAGATATATTACGTTCGAAGCCGGAATGTGTATGAAAACAAAGGAACGCAAGACACAATGCCCGAATAATAACAGACTTTTAGGTCTCATATTTCGACATTTACGTCGAATCGAGCGCTATTTTGCAGGAGATTGCTACTTTGCGACGACAGATTGTCAGAGCGATTCAGTTTTTCGCGAGTTTCTTCCTGCACCGTCCAATCCATTTGCGAATGATCAGGCGCCCGGGTTACGCACGCAGCGTGAGCTTGCAGCCAGCCTACGCAGTGGATGAAGGCTCAGGGTTGAATGGGGGGCGCGAGCACCCAGCGGTTTTTATGGAGGAAATCGCTAACGATGGAGATATCGTGCGCGTCGCAGAGCAGCAAGCGGCAAAAGACGTCGGACGTTCCTACTTTAGGCTCCATCTTGGCCGCTTCGCGGTAGACGTTCTGCGCGGCTTTCTTGTCTCCCGATTGCCAAAGGGCGATGGACTGAAGGACCATCATCGAGGTGGAATTCGGGTCGGCGCTGAGGGCCATGGCGCATTCGGCGAGCGAGCCTTCATAGTCGCGCTGCTTCCACAGGGCCAGCGCCATGATGCGATGCCCCTCCGGCCCCTGCGGATTCTGGGCAATCATCTTACCCGCCAGAGCGCTCGCGCCTGGAATGTCGCCGCGGCGCAACAGCCCGGTGGCCAGTTGCTCGCGCGCTCCCGGGAAGTCCGGATTGGCTTGCAGAACTTTCTGGAGCAGGTCGGTCGAGCGCGCCGTGTCTCCGGCTTGATTCAGCAGCACGGCAAGCTCGTACTGGCTTTGCCAATCATCGGAATTCAGACTCACGGCCTTTTCCAGCAGCGTGCGTGCTTCCGAGTTCTTGCCTTCTTCCGTGAGAATGTGGGCCAGGGCGGCATAAGCAGGCCCAAGGTTAGGCGCGACCTGGAGGGCGTGGCGCAGCGCTTCTTCCGCGGCCGTCGCGCGGTGCTGGAACATGCGCATTTGCCCCAACGCGAAGTAGGCTTCACCATTGTTGGGGTCAAGCTTGATGGCCGCCTCATACTCGGCCCCGGCCTTCTCCTCTTCCCCATTCGCGAACTCGCAGCGCCCCAAGGTCACGTGGGCCTCGGCTTTCTCCGGCGCAATGTGCACCGCTTCTTCCGCTTGCGCCAAAGCCTCGTGCGGCCGGTCGGAGTCGAGGTAGAGGATGGCCAGGCTCATCCGCAGCATGGGGTCATTGGGGCTAAGGGCCAGGGCCTTGGAGAATTCGGCGCCCGCCAGGTTTTGATAATCCGAAGACGTCAGGCCGCCCTTTCTATTCAGCGGTGCATTGGCCGGCAAGCTCAGCGCCCACGCTACCGAACCCAAGGTGTAATGCGCGTCGGAGTCGGAGGGATTCAGTTGCGTGGCGGTCTGCAATTCACGGAAGGCTTCGGGCAAGCGCCCTTGCTCGCGCAGTGCCAGGCCCAAGCCCCGATGCGCAGGTTCGACGTCCGGCTGGCCGTCGATGGCTTGCCGGAAAGCCTTCTCCGCTCCAGTCGCGTCGTGCCGGCTCATCAGGTCGAACCCCTGGAGGATGAGATCGTCCGCTTGCTTGGAGACTTGCCCGACGGGCGCGGTGGGAGGCTGTTGGCAGAAGGCGGGGGGCAGAAAGCAGAAGGCAGAAAGCAGAAGGCTGAAGGCAGTGGGCAATAGGCAATGAGCGGTAGGCAGCGGGCAGATGGCAGGTCGGATGGCAGTCACAAGCCACCCCATGCAACGACGCCGAGGCGCAAAGGCGCGAAAGCGAGAACTCAGTGATCCTCTTTCTGGCTTCATCAACTTGGTCCCATCACGCGAAATGCTCTTCTGCTCATCCGATCGCCCGACCTCCGGATCACCCGATGTCCCGATCTCCCGCTGGCCCGATCACCCGATTCGTTCGCCTATTCTCCGCCGCGGACCTGCTGTGGGTCATGAACGATGATTTCCGCATGACCCTGGTAAGTTACGACGTTGCCTCGGATTTCCACACGCTTCCCCTGCAAGGATTCGAGGTTGCCGAACTTGCCTTTGTCGGCAGAGAAGATGACGCTGGTAAACGGGCAAGTGCGGTAGTCCTGGCAAAAATCGAGGAAGGTGTTTCCCGTGCGCGCAGTATAAACCCTAAGAACGAGCCCTGCCACGCAGCCGTTCTTGCCCACCATCGGCCCGGCATTGCGGATGTCCGCGCAGGGAGGCGGGCTACTTTCTGCCGGCGCTTCGGGGGCGCTCGCGGGCGGCTGGGACACGGCTGTCACCGGATCGATATGGGGCTTCTGGGCAAATCTCGATCCGACACCAATCCCCAGTCCAAAGGCCAGGAGCAAAAGGCCGGCAACGATAAGAATGGGTCTACGCTTCATCGCTCGACATCCAACGGGGTTCGGAGTGACGGTCCGCCGAACCGGGCAGTATATCAAAAGGAAGTTGCAAGTGATCAGTGCACGCTCAGGAAGGCGTAGCGCAGAACGAAGAGTGCGGTGAGAATCCAGATGAGAGGACTCACTTCGCGCCGTTTCCCCGTAGCGACTTTGAGAAACGTGAAGGAGATCATGCCAAGGCTGAGGCCGGTGGCGATGCTGAATGTAAGCGGCGTGGCGACCAGCGTGAGAAACGCAGGAAAGGCGTCGGTGAATTCGCTCCACCGGACTTTGGCGACGGCGCCGCACATCAGCGAGCCCACGATGATGAGCGCGGGTGCGGTGGCGTAAGAGGGTATGGCGGCAATGACCGGCGCGCAGAACATGGCGGCGAGAAAGCACCCGGCGATCACAAGATTGCCCAGTCCCGTGCGCGCGCCCGCTGCCACACCTGCGGCGCTCTCGATATAGCTGGTGACGGTTGAGGTGCCGGTCAATGAGCCCATGATCGTGCCCAGCGCATCGGCCAGCAAAGCGCGGCTGGCGCGCGGAAGTTTGCCGTCGCGCATGAAGCCGCCCTCTTCGCACACGCCGATCAGAGTGCCCACGTTGTCGAAGAGGTCGACAAAGAAGAAAATGAAAATCAGGTCGCCGAGGCCAAATTTCGCGGCCGCGCGCAAGTCGAGCTTGAGCAGTGTGCCGCCGGGGTGCGGAAGGGAGAGCAGATGCGCGGGCCATTGCGTCAAGTGAGCGGGAATCCCCGCGAGCGCTGTTGCGGCAATGCCAATCAGAATCGCGCTACCGACACGACGCGCCATCAGAATCGCAATTACCAGCAGGCCCGCCGCAGCCAGAATGACTTGTGGATCGGAAAATCGGCCCAAGGCCACATAGGTGGCGGGATTGGCGACGATGATTTTAGCGTTGCGGAAACCGATGAACGCGATGAACAGGCCGATGCCCGCCGCCGTGCCGTATTTCAGGCAGTCGGGAATTCCGTTCACAATCATCTCCCGCACGTTGGTGAGGGTGAGCAAAAGGAACAACATGCCGGAGATGAACACCACGCCCAGCGCCGTCTGCCACGGCACTCCACGCCCG
>CAZCVY010000399.1:0-4737 GCA_964501985.1 uncultured Acidobacteriota bacterium
CACGAGGGGCGCCCCTACGAGGCGCGCGACGAGCCGACGAATGAAATTGAGGTGAGAAGTCATGGCTGAGAATGAAACTTCTGGTCGACGGATTACGATCGATCCCATTACCCGCCTGGAAGGCCACGGAAAGATCGAGATCTTCCTCAACGACCGGGGAAACGTCGATCGCGCCTTCTTTCAGGTTCCGGAATTGCGCGGGTTTGAGAAGTTCGCGCAAGGGCGCCCGGCTGAGGACATGCCGCAAATTACCTCACGGATTTGCGGGGTGTGCCCCACTGCGCATCACATGGCCTCCACCAAAGCCTTGGATGCTCTTTACCGGGTCGAACCGCCGCCGGCGGCCAAGAAGATTCGCGAACTGTTCTACTCCTGCTTTATCGTCGAGGACCATGCGCTTCATGTGTACTTTCTGGGCGGCCCGGATTTTATTGTGGGTCCCAAAGCCCCGGCAGCCGAGCGCAACGTCCTCGGCGTCATTGCCAAGCTGGGCATCGAGGTCGGCCAGAAAGTGATTGGGATGCGCCGGAAGCTGCGTGAAATCATGACGGCGCTGGGCGGCAAACCTGTCCACCCGGTGCTGGGATTGCCCGGAGGAGTCGCCAAGCGTATCAGTGTTGCCGAGCAGGCAAAGATCAAGCAGGTGGCCAAAGAGGCTGTCGACTTTGGCAAGTTTACGCTGGAGACCTTCCGGAAACTGGTGCTGGAAAACGGCGAGTACATAGATATGATTCGCTCCGACGCTTATACCCATCGAACTTATTACATGGGAATGGTGGACCAGGAGAACAAAGTGAATTTTTACGATGGTCAACTTCGTGTGGTCACGCCCGCTGGAGGTGAGTGGAACAAGTTTGCTCCGGCGAAGTATCTCGACTGCATCGCCGAACACGTCGAACCCTGGAGCTACATCAAGTTCGCCTACCTTAAGCCGCTCGGGTGGAAAGGTTTTACCGAGGGAGCCGAAAGCGGTGTCTACTGCGTTGCCCCACTCGCCCGGCTGAATGCGGCAGAGGGAATGGCCACCCCCTTGGCGCAGGAAGCGTACGAGCAGTATGTTGCTTTGCTAGGGGGCAAGCCGGTCCACTACACCTTGGCGAACCATTGGGCGCGCGTGATTGAGCTTCTCTATGCGGCGGAACGGCTGGAAGAGCTTTCCAATGACCCCGAGATCACGAGTCCGGAAATCCGCACGCTGCCCACCGAGACCCCGCGCGAAGGTATCGGCGTGGTCGAGGCTCCTCGCGGAACCTTGATTCACCATTACCAGACCGATGAAAAAGGTCTGATCACGAGAGCCAACATGATTGTGGCCACGCAAAACAATGCCGCGCGCATGGCGATGAGCGTCGAAAAAGCCGCCAAAGGGCTCATTTCTGGCGGGACGGTCTCGGAAGGCCTCCTGAACATGGTGGAAATGGCTTTCCGCGCCTACGACCCGTGCCACGGCTGCGCCACTCATTCGCTGCCTGGAAGCATGCCGTTGGTGGTGCGAGTGCACGATAGCTGTGGCGATGTGCAGTCGACCCTCCGACGCGATTGGGACGGCAATATTCGGGGGAGCTAAGTGCGAGGTATCGGCGGTTTTCAGTAATTCGCGGGACGAGAAAGATTCACACAGAGTTCACGGAGGAAGAAACCGAACACAGAGAACACGGAGAAAGCATTGTGTTTTCTCTGTGCTCCCCGTGAGCTGAACTCTGTGACCTCTGTGTTGAACGGTTTTCAGGCATGACCGAGCACGAGTGTTTTAATCCCTTAAACCTGACACCCTCCGCCCAGATGAGTCGTATGCCCACTCCGATCCGGGTCCTCTGCTTGGGTAACGAACTGCTCGCCGATGATGCCTTTGGCCACGTCGCGGCCGAGGAGCTTCAGCGGCGTTTCCCCCAGATGGACGTGATTTTCACCACCGATTCCGGCTTCCATCTCCTTGATTATCTTGCGGAAATTGAGATTCTTGTGGTTGTGGATAGCATTCAAACTGGCAACGTTGCCCCCGGAACCCTATACGTACTGCGCAGTTCGGACATGAAGTCCGTCTCCGGACCCTCTCCCCACTACGTCGGACTCCTTGAGACCCTGCAGTTGGCCAGGAAATTGCTCCTTAATGTCCCGAAGAAAGTCATTATTTTGGCGGTGGAGGCGGCGGACTGTTTGACGTTAGGTGGCAAGATGCATGACGCGGTCAAATCGACCGTGGGGTTGGTCGTCGAGTTGGTAGCGGAAATTGCGCAAGGCGGGAAGCCAGCCGACATCAACCAAAACCAAGTTTCCGGGGACGGTTTAAAGCGGGCCATTGCGGTCGTGTCCGCCCGCTGGGGTTCGGATCGGCTTGTGGTCATATAACGTCCCCGGATTAGTTCCTTCCCGATTGTTCCTCCACCCAGAAATGAGCGACAATGTGTCTGGCGATACCGGGAAAAGTTCTGTATAAAGAAGACCGCGCGGGGACGTTGATCGGCGGCGTGGATTTCGGCGGCATCACCCGCGAGGTTCAGTTGGACTTTGTCCCCGAGGTGGAAGTGGGCGAATACGTCATCGTCCATGTGGGCTTCGCCCTGAGCCGGCTTGACGCGGACGAGGCTGGACGGACACTCGCGCTGCTCAAAGAAATGGGAGCGCTCGACGCCGAACTGACAGGTGACCAGTGAGGCGAAGAATTGCCGATTTTCGATTGCCGATTGCCGATTGAGAATGTCGGGGTTGTCAGTCGGCAGCAACAGTCGAACGTCGTTAATCGAAAATCGGCAATCGGCAATTCCCCGAAGCTTCGGATTTTAGTCTATGAAGTACATCGACGAATACCGTGATGCGAGTTTAGCGCGCCCCCTGATTGCCGAGATTGCGAAGCGCGTTACCCGGCCCTGGGTTTTGATGGAGATTTGTGGTGGCCAGACTCACACCTTGATGCGTTATGGCATCGACGAAGTTCTTCCCCCGCAAGTTGAGCTGGTACACGGCCCGGGCTGTCCGGTCTGCGTGACTCCGCTTGAGGTGATTGATAAAGCGCTGGCGATTGCCTCGCTCCCGAACGTTACGCTGGTTTCCTATGGTGACATGCTACGCGTGCCGGGGTCGCACACGGACCTATTCCATGTGAAGGCGGATGGCGGCGATGTGCGTGTTGCATACTCACCCATGGATGCGCTGAAGATTGCGCGCGCCAATCCCACGCGGCAGGTGGTCTTTCTTGGCATCGGGTTTGAGACCACGGCGCCCGCCAATGCCATGGCGGTTTGGCAGGCGGCACGCGAGGGTTTGAAGAATTTTTCCATGCTGGTGTCGCAGGTCCTGGTGCCGCCCGCCATCCGGATGCTGCTGGAATCTCCCCACCACCGCGTGCAGGGATTTATTGCTCCCGGCCACGTCTGCACTGTGATGGGGGTGGAAGAGTACGTGGCGTTGAGCCGCGATTATCATGTTCCCATCGTAGTGGGCGGTTTCGAGCCCGTGGACCTACTCGAAGCCATTTCCATGCTGGTAGCGCAATTGGAGGAGGGCCGCGCGGAAGTCGAGAATCAGTACGCTCGCGCTGTGGCGCGGGAAGGGAATCGCCCGGCGCAGCAGATCATGGCGAAAGTCTTCGAGGTATGCGATCGCAAGTGGCGAGGCATCGGGTCGATTCCCGGCAGTGGCTTGAAGCTGCGCAGGGAATTCGCCGCCTTCGACGCGGAAAAGGTCTTTGACGTCGCGGCGCCGGGCACCGACGAACCCGCCGAATGCATCAGCGCCCTGGTGCTGCAAGGGTTGAAAAAGCCGTTGGATTGCAGCGCTTTTGGCAAGCGATGCGCGCCGGCGAACCCGCTTGGCGCGCCCATGGTTTCGTCGGAAGGGGCTTGCGCTGCGTATTATCAGTATCGGCGTCATGCCGCCGAATAATTGTGAAACTACCGATGAATGATGATAAGCGTCTGCTGGAACAATTCGCTTGCCCGGTTCCGTTGCCTGCGCAAGACAAGGTTCTACTCGGGCACGGCAGCGGCGGCCGTCTAAGCGCCGAACTCCTGCAGCGAGTGTTTCTGCCCGCCTTTCAAAATGCCGCTTTGAATCCCCTGAACGACCAGGCCTTCCTGCAAGTGGATGGCGCGCGACTGGCCTTTACCACTGACTCGTTTGTGGTCAAGCCTCTGTTTTTCCCCGGCGGAGATATCGGTTCCCTCGCGGTCAACGGTACGATTAACGACTTGGCGATGGGCGGGGCGGAACCTCTATACCTCAGCGTTGCGTTTATTCTCGAGGAGGGTCTGTCGCTCGATACTCTGCAACGGGTGGTGACATCCCTCAGCCGAGCCGCTCGGGAAGCAGGAGTGCTGGTGGTCACCGGGGACACCAAGGTGGTGGAGAAGGGCAAAGGCGACGGGCTCTTTATCAATACCTCGGGAATTGGCCGGGTCCGCCCCGGCGCTCATCTGTCAGCCGACCAGGCCCGGCCCGGCGATGCAATTATTCTTAGCGGGTCGATCGGCGATCATGGCATCACTATTCTTTCCCAACGCGAGGGGCTGGAATTCGAGAGTCCAATTGTAAGTGATTGTGCGGCGCTGCATACTCTAGTAGCGGCGATGCTGGAAGCGAGTCCGGCCATTCGCTGCATGCGCGACCCCACTCGCGGCGGCCTTTCCAGCGCGCTGAATGAGATTGCCACCCAGTCACGCGTGGGGATGGAGCTTGACGAATCGACGATTCCCGTTCAGGAAGCCGTGCGCGGCGCGTGCGAACTGCTGGGACTCGATC
>CAZCVY010000400.1:0-4732 GCA_964501985.1 uncultured Acidobacteriota bacterium
CGAAGCGCTCAACGACAGGAATCACAGGGTGAAACTCCGGCTGAGCCAAGCTGGAATTTAAGGGGGGATTAAGGCGGCCTGAGCGTGTATGGATTGGAATATGTTCCCGGCGTCCAAGGGAAAATGCAACGGAAAATATTGACTCCGCTGTCGCTTTCGTTATACTGCACAGGCGTGGATGCATTTCAGCTGGCTTGGCCTAGGCTTTTCCGGACGCGGGGCTGAAATCGTGGCCCCGGCAAAGCAGCGCGTATGCATATCGATGAGCATGGACCTAAGAGCCTGGTAGCGGAGTCCCCTCCACCGTACGATGGCGAACTGCCGCCGAGCACAGGAGAACTATCACATCAGCGGCAAGCTGCCGGTGGAATTGGAGGATGGCTCCAAGGCATTCTCCCTTCTTAAGCCTCCGCTCGGTTCGTTGGCCGCCCGCCGCCGCGCCAAACTCATCATAGAGGACATGCTGGGCTCCAACACCGAGGTCCTGCCCGAGTACCGAAGCATCATGCATCTGGAATGTCTTCCAGCATCGGGTGCCCTTGCGTGGACGAGGGCTGTCCAGCCGCCATGGCAAAGATTCACCTGCGGGCCAACCGCGATGTCTGCCCTTGCGATTTCACCGCTCACCCCTTCGGCGATAACCGCCAGCAGTCGCTACCGGAAATTTGGGAATCAATGAGCGCCCATCCGCAGCACGCCATACCGTCCGCGTACTGCCGCCTATCGCAAGGGGCCTTTGGGTCGAAGTTGTAAGAGCAGGCTCTTGGGTAGGCAATCAAGCAGACGAATTTCGTGCACGGAGTCCGAGAAATGTCCTTCATCCGAATCGCACTCAAGAACCTCCTTCGACGCCGGCTGCGCACCGTGCTCACGCTCTGCGGAGTGGGGGTCGGGATTGCAGCGTTTGTGGCGCTGGTGGGTTTTTCGCGTTCCTTTGAGGATCAATGGGCGAAACTTTATGAAAGCTCGGGCACGGACATCGCGGTGGTGCAGAAAACATTCCTGAACACATTCGTGGATGAGAGCGTGGGTGAAAAGCTCCGATCCCTTCCCTTCGTTGCGGCCGCTGATCCCGTGATCGTAAACCTGATGGACCTCACCCCTGAGGTCAACGCCCTGGTCTATGGATGGCCGGCCAAATCCTTCGAGATGGACACGCTCACTCTCCTCCAGGGACGCGGTTTCCACGACGATCAGCCCGAGGTGATGCTCGGTGAAGTGCTGGCAGAGAACCTCGGCAAGAAGCCCGGCGAGATCATGGAGATTCAGGGCTCCCCCTTTCAAGTGGTGGGGGTGTTCCGTGGCGGTTCCGCCCTGGAAGCAGGCGCGGCCGTCTTACCGCTGCGGGAGTTGCAGAAGCTGTCCGACCTCGGAGGCAAAGTCACGGCTTTCCACGTGCACTTGCGCAAGGGCGCGGAGGGCGAGTCTGACCAGGAGCGCATGCAAAAGGCTCGCGCCGACATTGAAGCCGCATTCCCCGGCCTGAAAGCTCTGCCCGCCAGCGTGCGTGCGCGCAACAATCAGCTTGTCGTCCTGGCTCGTTCGATGGCTTGGGGAACTTCCGTGATCGCGCTTTTCATCGGAGCCCTGGGCATCGCCAATACCATGGCCATGTCAGTGTTCGAGCGCACCAAGGAAATCGGCGTATTGCGCTCCTTGGGATGGAGACGCTCGCGGGTCATGAAGCTTATCCTCATCGAGGCTGCAATCCTGGGCTTGGTGGGAGGCTGTATCGGGGTGCTGGGTGGGTGGCTTACATTGCGCATCCTGGCGGGCCTGCCGTTCACGGCCAGCTTCGTCACCAGTTCGATCCCCCCGCTGATTTGCGGGGAAGCGCTGGGCATTTCGGTGGTCGTTGGCCTGGTGGCCGGCTTTCTGCCCGCCCAACGCGGAGCGCGGCTCTCGCCCGTGGAGGCGTTGCGATATGAGTGAGTGCGTGCTGGAGGGGACGAACGTCACCAAGCATTACGATGAGGGCCGCATTCAGGCCCTGCGTGGGGTGGATCTGGCTGTCAACGCCAGCGAGTTTGTGGCCATCACGGGCCCCAGCGGCAGCGGCAAGTCCACGCTCCTGCAACTACTGGGCGGATTGGACCAACCCACCAGCGGGGAAATTCGGTTCCGGGGACACAGCCTGGCCAGCTCCTTCGACTTGGATTTCTACCGCTCCCGGCGCGTGGGTTTCGTCTTCCAGGCCTTCCATTTGCTGCCCACGCTACGGGCGCTGGAAAACGTTCAAATACCCATGTTCGAAACCAAACTGAGCTTGCGCGAGCGTGAGGCTAAGGCAACGGAGCTGCTGCGCGAGGTGGGCCTGGAGCACCGCCTCGAGCAGTATCCGAATCAGCTCTCGGCGGGCGAGCGCCAGCGCACGGCCATTGCCCGCAGCCTCGCCAACGACCCTGAGATTCTACTGGCCGACGAGCCTACCGGCAACCTGGACAGTGAGAACTCCGCCAAGATCATGGCCTTGTTGACGGGCATTCAGGCCAAGCGAAACATGGTCCTGGTGATCGTTACCCACGAGTCCGCCATCGCCGAGTTAGCACAGCGCACCATTCATATTCGCGACGGCCGTATTTCATCCCCATAACCCATGTCTCCTATCAAAACATTCCTGGCCCTCTTGCTTCTGCCCGTCGCCATGCTGCCGGGCGCCACACGGGAGGAAATATTGGCACGGATTCGAGCCCTGCGTGACGCGACGGACTATACGGCCAGCGGTCGCCTGGTGCGCATTTCGCCTTCAGGAGAACGGAAGAGTTACACGATTGCCTTCCGAGCCCATGCTTTCCCCGACGGCGTATGGATTTTCAGCGAGGTATCGGCTCCGCCGCCGGCGCGCGTCCGCTTGCTGCTTTTCATCCCGCCACACGGACCGGCCAAAATCCGCACCGGCCGTGCGGGTGACCCGACATCCAAGGAACTGCCCGCGGAGAAGTGGAATCAAGGAGTGCTGGACTCGGATTTTACCTACGAGGACCTGCTCGAGAACTACTCGCAGTGGCAGCGGCAAACTGTCCTGCGGGAGGAGCGTTACGGGGAGCGTACTTGCGTGGTCTTGCGCAGCGAACCCGGCCCCGGCGATGAGTCCCATTACGCATCCGTCACCGCATGGCTTGACCGAGAGAACTACTATCCGGTGAAGGTGGAGAAGGTCGTGAAGAGCTCGGGCGAGGCGAAGGAGTTCATCTACTATGGCCTGCGCCAGGTGAGAGGCGTGTGGTCGGCCAGTCAGGTTGAGTGCAAAGTGGCCGGCAAGCCCGGCTCGTCTCTGCTGATCATCAACCGAGGCGCCGAAAAACCGCACCTCGCCCACCCCATGTTTGACCCCGTCCTGTTGACCAAACCGTGATTCCCCACCTATGTTCAAGACTCTCACAGAGATGCTCCTTCGCCGTGCAGAAGCAATTCCCGATGCGCTTTTCGTCAGGTTTGTTCAGCAGGGCAATGTGGTTGGGGCTTATACCTATTCCCAGACGTGGACGTGGGCAACCCAGTGGGCCTGGACGTTGTTAGGGCGAGGCGTGCGGAGAGGCGATCGTGTCGTGTTGGCGTTGCCCAACTCGGACGATTTCGTGGGAGCGTACCTGGGTGCCCTGCTGTGTGGAGCGATCCCTGCGCCCATCGCTCCCTTTCGCGAGATTGCGGCTGCTGACTCTTACGCCTCGCTCGTCTCCCAGCGGGTCAGGCTTCTTGATGCCCATGTGCTCGTTGTGCCGGAGGAGCAGGCGAACATGGCTGCCCTCTCCCATTTGTCTGACATCAACCCTCTGACCCTCATCAGCAGGCGGGATCTCGAGCCTGGGGTCCGGCCCATTCCACCCGATGGTTCGGAAGCCGACCTGGCGCTGCTTCTGTTCACATCCGGGACCACCGGCGATGCCAAAGTGGTTCAGCTTTCCCATGCCGCTCTTCTCGCCCAAACGAGGAACATCAGTGAGCATCTTAAGCTGGTGGACCCCAGTGTGGACTGGGCGGTTTCGTGGCTGCCGCTTTATTACGATATGGGCTTGATTGGTTTCTTGCTCACGCCGATTTATCCCGGCGGCCACGTCACCCTTCTGCGCACCGAAGATTTCATTTTGCGCCCCAGCCTTTGGGTGAAGGCGCTGTCCCAGTTTCGCGCCAGCATTACGGGTGGACCACCGTCGGCCTATGCTTTGTGCGCCCGATTCACGCGCGACTCCGAAGTGGAACGATGCGAGCTCGGCCGTGTACGCATCGCTTTGGTGGGAGCCGACGCGATTTCGCCGGAGAGTCTGCAGCCATTTGTTGACAAGTTCCGGCCTGCCGGATTTCGCGCCACCTGCCTCCTAGCCACTTACGGTTTGGCGGAGGTTGGGTCGGCTGTGACCATGGCCGGTCTTGACCAAGGCACGAATTTTGATTTGATTAATCTCGAATCGATGCGTTCACCAGGGATCGCCCGGAGCGCGGGCGGCAGCAGCCCTCCGAACGGCTCGACGCGCCCAGTTGCCTCCCTGGGGCCACCCATCCCTCAGATGGAAGTGGCCATTTTAAGCGAGGCGGGCGACCGGCTGCCAGAACGCCGAATCGGTGAAGTTGTGGTACGCGGACCCAGCTTGATGCAAGGCTACTACGCGCAGCCGGAGGCCTCCCGCCAGGCAATTCGGAACGGCGAGCTGTGGACGGGTGACCTGGGGTACCTTGCCGGTGGCAAGTTGTATATTACGGGTCGCAAGAAGGAGCTGATTACCGTCGGCGATCG
>CAZCVY010000401.1:0-4660 GCA_964501985.1 uncultured Acidobacteriota bacterium
AGCAAGAAGTGGGAGAATCACTACGCGGCGCTCGCTCTGTACTTCGCCTATTACAACTTCGTTCGCATCCACCAGACTTTACGTGTTACCCCTGCCATGGAAGCGGGCCTCACAGATCACGTATGGACTTTGAAGGAATTACTTGAATCACATACGGTCGTGGGTTCTAGATAGCCGTTGTCGCCACATCCATACTATGGTAACGTCTCTCCGTCTTTAAACCTTCGCTGGAGACGAGTCATCCTAATGAATTGGGTTGATCGAGAGTTTCTCCAAATCCTCTCCCGGCACACACTGTCGGTTACCGCAGCAATCTTAGCTTTTTGGTTTGTTGCGTGGCTGGCAAAGCGAGCGCTCGGGGTAGATTCGCTTAGCGGGAAGGCGCTTGATGTGCTAGAGCAATTCGTGTTGCTGGGATTGGTCATTTGGCTCATAATTGTACTCGGGGCCGATATTTGGAAACGGAGACCGTGGAATGGGGGAAGTCAAATCTTCGTTTTGGCATGAGCTAGTCGGGACGTGGGTTACCTATATATTGGTCGGGGTCTGTCTGATCCCGTTTGGCGTGGCCTATGCATTAATAGCGGTCCGGCGTCCATTCGGTAACCTCTCAGATTCCGCCATAATGCTGATTGTGTGCCTCAGCTTGGGATTATTGTTTGCTCACCTGATGCTGCGCAACTTCACGAAAAGACCTTCCTTGGTTCCAGTTTTGATTAACCGACAAGTAGTATCAAATGGATTTTTGCGATTAACCATAGGAGAGCCGATTGCTTTGTCGCGGCGAGGAACTGCAACGCCATTCCGTGTGGTGTTCATAGTTGGAACTCCTTCCTCCAAGATTACTGTCCCGTATTCTATGAAGCGCGTAACCACTAATTTCATAACTTATCGCATCGATGAGCGATCATGCCATTTCCAAAGATTGAGCATTGCTTAATTTGTGAAGACATGAGGCCAGAAGCCACGGGCTTGTCTTCCCTCTTGGGATTCTACGGAATCACCCCTCACGTGAAAATATCCACTATCGATTTCAGTAAGCCCATTCTACGCCTGACATTATTGTTCCTAACCGATGAGGTTCGGACATCAGGAAATTACGAGTTCTCCGTGACCATTCTTGACTCACAAAAAAAGATGATTCCAACCTCCATCCCAAAAAGTAGACTAAGCCTAAAGCCGGAGAGAGAAAAACGGCTTCAATTGGCAATTACGATGGATGCAATTAGGTTCTCGGGTCCTGGCTTGTACGAAGTCCATATTTCAGTAGACGGAATGCCAATATACAAAACCGAATTCTGGGTGGTTCAAGAGAGTCAGGGGGCGTTCGGAGATAGCAGCAGCGGCATCCTTTATACAGAACAGGCTGAAGGCGAGTCGAGGGCAGTCACGGGCAAAGAGGGAAGATAATGAAGAAACGGTTCGTTGTCTGCCTCGACGCTTCAGCGACCAGAGAACAAGAACAGGAATTTCTAAATTTCGTAAAGAGCAACCGTTATGGATGGTGGCACTGGCTTCCTAATACTTGGCTGATTGTGGATGGTAGCGGTAATCTAGATCGTGCTGTTTTACGTGATGAGGTCGTAACTTCATATCCTGAAGTGTTCAACTTAGTGCTAGAGATACCCGCAGAAGTTCTCGGCTTGTGGTCTGGATTCGGCGTATCCTCTCCCAAAAAGGATATGTTCAAGTGGATTCGGGAAAATTGGGAACACTGAAACACGCCTACAATTTCTTTCCTGCCCTCAACGCAACTTTAAGCGGGCTTATATACTTCACAAACCCACGGAGGCTAGGACTTGCAAAAACCCGAGAAGGAATGCCAGAAGCAGACTTCTCCTAAATCCTATATCAGCCTAATCCTTGCCGAAAGGATATTGGAGATTTTCGAGGCATCTGGGGCGACGGAGGTTGAAAAGCTGTCTGCGCTAGACATCGCCCGGTGTCTTGTCCCTCTCGCCCCTGGAAGTATTTATTCTAAGACCCTGGACGCCGAGGAGTCTGTAGGGCAGCGCCCGCAGCCTGAACCTTGATTAACTCCGCAACTCCGAGGTTTAGTGTTTGAAGTTCGTTCCGTATACCCTGCAACGCTGCCACTAACTGCGCCGCGTATTGGTCGGTCATGGAGTCACCTCTTAGAAGTTTGAATCGATCCACGTCAGGATTTTCCATTTTTTGGAGTACGCCGGATGAAAACTAGCAAACATAGCCGCCTTCCAATTTCTGAATTATTTTCTCGTAATATCGAAGCGCGGTGGGGTATTGCTCAGATGCTAGGCTTTGAAAATACTCTTTCCTCTGTTGGAAATTATCAGAAAAGGTCGGGTCTAAAGCACGAACCGTTTCTCGTAAAGCGGCAACTTCCGCTTGTGTCGAGGCAATCATTTCGTAAAGGGAACGGCAATCCTTCACCAAGGAAATCAATGCATCTCTAAGCCCCTCTTCATTGACCATGTTTCAATCCTCCGCTGGAATAAAATGTGCGGAGAACCTTATCATAATGGGGTGTATAATACCCCCATGAAACTCCAATCAGAAACCAAAAAGCCACGCCATTATGAGCCGAAACTAACACTCTACCCGATGAAGTTTGAGGACGCGGTGAAGGCGATTGCAAAGGCGAAACCGGAACATAAGAGGCCAGCCAAACGGAAGGCTACTTAAAAATATCAATTGGTTCTTCCGACCAATCCCTTCGTCTTTGCCTTGCCGCCAATTCCCGAAGCATTAACTCGTCAAAATGCAATACCCTATAGTCAGTAGGTCGTAGCTCAAACAGGGCTTTTGTGTCGAGTCGGCGCTCCTCGTTCCCGGCAAAATGCTTACGTCTATCAAGGCACCAATGCCATGCTAAGGTGTCGGCGGCTTGAAGTCCGGCAGCGGCGTCTTTTGGAACAAATCCATGTCCAGCGTATCTGTATTTCGCCCTCAAGGTTTCGTTGGCAAAGACCTGGCACATCATATTGTCGGCTTCCGAGTGGCTGCTATGTCCGGTTTCAAAGATGTAGGCGATCCTATCCTGTGATTTAGCTAGGTCTGCCCAGTATTGAACACCAACCATGCAGTTTCTGGCGCAGAAGGTGTACGGGCTATTACCAAGATGCTCGCATGGGCGCAAGGCACCGATGATACGAATGTACTCGTCCGGCCTAACGGTTATGGCTATTCCGTGCGACATCCGTTTATTAATTAGGGCGATTGCTGCCTTTTCAACTTCAATCTGCTCGTCTGAATTTAGCTTCTCAAATGGACGGACTCCGTGGGCGCAGGCGCTCATCCTGAAGAATGGTAGCGAAAATCTTTTGCGTAATTCATCCCATTCTTCTTCTAGCTGATTGGCGTTTTCTTTTGAGAAGACGTATCCAGCCACACACATCAACGGGGTAATCTCTGCGGAATAACTCTCGTCAAAAAACGTGGCTATCTCTGATTGGATTAACACGTATCCGCCTTTTCTAAGGAAAATATCAAGAAGGATACTAAGCGCGCTTGACGCCTTTACAGAAACATTTTGACTTTGACAGACCACTGCGCTACCCTCGTTTCTAGAGGGTGCGCAGCCACTTCCCCAGCCTTAGAGCGATTGCCGTCGCGTCTAGGGCTTTTTAGTTTTGGCTACCAAGTCTTGTTCGGTACATTAACCTCTTGCCGACGACGCTCTGAATCGCTTTCTCGGTGCGCTCTCCGTCGGTCACTTCACGCGCATTATAGCGGAAATCGAACTCGCTCAAATAGCGGTGAAGGTGCTGCTTGCTCAGGTGGTGGAAGGTACCGTACACGCCGCGCTTGAGCAAAGAGAAGAACCCTTCTACGGTGTTGGTATGGATGCTCTTGCCGCCTTCCTTGCGGACATATTCCTCTTGGCTGTGGTTCACGGTGTCATGCGAGGCCACTTGGCCTTTGAGCACGAAGGGGTAAACAACGGCGTCATCGGTCACTACTTCGGACCAGCCGTGAACGTTTTCCTTGATAATCGGCTTGAGGTTTGCCGCGTTCACGTTCGCCACATGGAAAGACCGCGCTTCGCCGTTGCGCTCGACCAGGGTCACCACGGGAGCCTTATTGTCGCGTCCGGCCTTGACTCCCTTTCCCTTCACCTTGCCGCCCACATAGGTTTCATCAATCTCGACCGTGCCCTGTAGCTTCTCGCACGAAAGAGGTTTCATGGCGTGGCGGATGCGGTGAGTCATGAACCAAGCGCTCTTGTAGGTAATCCCGGCCATGCGGTGGATTTGGTGAGAACTCATCCCCTTCTTGCTACTGCAAAGCAAGTGTATTACCATTAGCCACTTGTGGAGAGGAATATGCGAGTCCTCGAAAATGGTGCCGACTTTAACGGTGAATTGCTTCCGGCAGGCTCCGCACTTCCATACGCCGGGGCGCACACCGTTCTTGCTTCCCGGCTTCGCAGTGAGCTTGTAGGATTCCCCAAGCACGCCGCAATGTGGACAGACTGCGCCGTTAGGCCACAAAACCTTCTCAAGGAACTCTCTGGCGGCTTCTTCGGTGCTGAATTGTTCGGCTATGTCGCTAAGATTCATGTGTTTACCACCTCACATGAACATCCTAGCATCGAAAAACGGGTTTGTCAAGTATATAATCGCGTTTTTTCTACATGTGTTTTCAACAACATCGTGGGAGTAGCCTCATTTTTTAATTC
>CAZCVY010000402.1:0-4604 GCA_964501985.1 uncultured Acidobacteriota bacterium
CGGCGCGGGCGGCTTGTACCACTCGGCGGCGGCCGTCTGGACCAGGTAAAGATCCAACAGGCCGTCCTGGTCGTAATCGATCCAGCCCAGGCCGTTGCCCATCGTCTCGATGTATTCCTTCTCCGCGCTCATCGTTGCGTCGTGGCGAAAGGTGATTCCGGCGGCAGCAGTCACGTCGGTGAAATGTACGGGAATGCCGGTGGTGGCGGGGGCGGCGGGTTGCGCGTCCACGGTGGTCCGCGCCAGCACACCGCCCATCGCTGCGGCGGTGGCCAACAGACCTACTGTCGCGAACACATTCGTCATCACCTTCGGCTTAGGCATCTGTCGTTTCAAGCTTATCCCTCTTTCACGAACCCACCGACTATAGCGCGAATCAACCTATGCCCTCAATTGCGATTCGCGATGACGGCCGGAGTTGCGGTGCGCACCCCAGGATGCCTTTGAATTTCCACTGAAGTTGGTGGACGTAATTTCCGGCAAGGTCCCGGTCCCGAAAAGTCCTGAACGGACGCGCGGGGGGCAGGTCGGTACACTCGTGTCCAAAATAGGAGATGAGAGTAGACGGACGATCCGCGGCTTCGCCGCTCGCTATGCGGGCCTGCTGCGCCCGCCCGGAGTGCTGTCCTGACGCCCAAGCTCATCCTCATCTGCGCCGGAGGCTGAGCCTCCGGCGCCGGTGAGGATGAGAAAAAAGGGCATTTCGGCCCGGGAGGGCGAAGCCCTTCCGCAGAGCGGCGCGGCGGAGCCGCAAGGCTCATTTATATTGGACACGAGTGAGGTCGGTACGTCCGATTCGGACAAAATGACCATAGATACGCTAGCCACGATGCGCCCAGGCAGGGGCGGACGGGTCATGTCCCAGTCGGTCCAAAATGGGGCAAGTGGGACATCAATCCGGTTGGCGATCGTTTCGACGGGTGGAGCTGCGATCGGGGCGGAACACGCCGAGCTTGTTCATGCGTGACTGGAGCGTGGTGCGCTTCATGCCCAGGCGCGATGCGGCGCCGCTCGGACCGGCGATCACCCAGTTGGTATCGCGCAGGGTGCGCAGAATGTGGTCGCGCTCGGCGGCCTCGAGAGTCACCGGTGAGGCGGCAGGCGCGTCGCCGGCAAGGCGATCTTCTGGCAAAGGGACGTGCAGCACCGACCCGCGCGAAAGGATCACGGCGCGCTCGATAAGGTTCTCGAGTTCGCGCACGTTGCCGGGCCAATGGTAGCGCGCGAGTGCTTCCATTTCCTCGGTGGGAATGGTCTCGATGTGGCGATCCATGCGTCGAGCGTGCTTCTGCGCGAAGTAGCGAACGAGCAGCGGAATATCCTCCGAGCGATCGCGCAGGGGCGGAACGACAATCGGGAACACGTTCAGTCGATAGTAGAGATCGCTGCGGAATTGGCGGTCCTGGACCATCTGCGTCAGGTCGCGATTGGTGGCGGCGACCACGCGCACATCTACGTGCAGAGTGCGGGTGCTGCCCAGGCGCTCGAACTCTTTTTCCTGAAGAACGCGCAGCAGCTTGGGTTGAAGTTCCAGCGGAATGTCGCCGACTTCGTCGAGAAATAGTGTACCGCGGTGGGCAAGTTCGAACCGCCCCACCTTTTGCGCGATTGCCCCCGTAAACGCGCCCTTCTCGTGGCCGAACAGCTCGCTCTCTAAGAGGCCCGTGGGGATGGCGGCGCAATTGACTTTCACAAACGTGCGTTCGCGGCGCGGGCTTAGGTCGTGGATGGCGCGCGCGATCACTTCCTTGCCCGTTCCGGTTTCGCCCAGCACCAGCACGCTGGAGTCCGTCGCGGCCACGGTTTCTACCTGGCTCAAAACCCGCTTGAGGGCAGCGCTTTCACCCACGATTTCCTCAAACGTATATTCGGTGCGAATTTCCTCTTCCAGGTAAAGCTTCTCGTCTGCCAGCTTGTTCTTGAGCTCGGCGATTTCGCGGTATGCCAGCGCATTCTCAATGGCGATGGCCACCTGATTCGCCACGCGCATGAGCAGGTCGACGTCTTCCTGGTTAAAGGCGCCGGTCCGAAGGCTGGACAGGCTGAGCGTGCCGAGCGTCCGGTTGGCGGTGATGAGCGGCACGATGCAGCCGGAGTGGAGCCCTTCGGCGATGAAGAGGCTGCTGACGCTCGCCTTATAGCGATCCAGATCGACGCCGGAAACAATCAGCGGTTCACGCGTGACAATGACCTCGCCGGAAGGAGTGCCCTCGATGGGGAACACCATTTCTTCCTGGAGCAGTCCCTTCCCCTGGGGGAAATCGAGCGCCTGCAGGCGAAGCTGATGGGCGGCAGGTTCGTAGAGCGCCAGGCTGGCGTAATCGTGATTCATCACCCGCCGCAAGCAGGCGGAGATGGCGGAAAGCAACTGGTGCAAATCGAGCGTGGAGACGAGCGCGTTGTTGACTTCCAGCAGCAGGCGCAGGCGGTCGCGCTCGCGGGAGAGTTCCTGCTGGTAAATCTGGGCATTCTGGGAATTGAGCGCGTTATCGACGGCCACGGCCACTTGCGCCGCGACTTGGCGGAGGAACTCGAGGTCGGCGGCATCGTAGGCGCTCGCTTCAATCGAGCCAAACGCCATCGCCCCCACCCGCCGTTGGGCCGTCGTCAGCGGCAGAATGCAGAGGGACTGCACTCCGTCCTGAAGCAGCATGTCACTGACAATCGGAAACCTTGCGTCGTGTTCGAAATGAGAAATGACCAGGGGTTGCTGGTTTTCCCAAACGAGCTGGCGCACGTTTTCCGCCATGGGGATTTCGAAGCCGGGCTGGACCCGGGTGGCAAGCGAGCTTTCGAGCACATGCACCCGCACGATATTGCGTGCCGGGTCGGGCAGCGTGAGGCAAATAAAGTCGAACGTCACCAGGCGCTCGAGCAGCGCCGCGAGCGAGCGAAAGAGGTCCTGGAGGTCGCGGTGCGAGGCGATCGATTCCGACACCTGAAGGAGCGCGCGGTAGCGCTCAACCGCCGCGGGGTTCGAGGGTTCAACATAGCCGGGACTTGCCATTGTTTGAGCTTAGCACCCTTGCGCGCCGTGGCTCAAGGTGCGCCAGTTGGCTCTCCGTCCGGGAAGTTCGGGCGAGGGGGGCGCATATCTTGGCCAGTGGCTGTGGGGGTTTTGGCTCAATCTACCGACCTTTTAAATTGGCCGGTATCATAGCGCCAGTATGGCTCAAGTCAAGGAACTATGGAAATTTGCAACAGGGGATGAGGGCCATTTGCCCCCCGTCAAAACCGAAGGAGTTATGAGGCACTATTGCCACAAAAGAGGGGCTGCGGAAACAGGGCGTCCTTGGGACCTGCGCAGAAAGTGTGCAGTTTCAATTGTTTGTCGCTGACAAAGGGTCGTTCAACCATTTTACGACATCAGATGATCAGCAAAGGTAAGACTGGACCTCAATTTGCTCTAAGATTCATCGTGCCGAGTACTTTGGAGGTCGCGTTCAAATCGGTCCCGGTTGAGACTCATAAGGGTCGCAGTCTGGTGGTTCGCCCGTTCGGAAGGGAAGACTTTGGGGCGCTCGTCCAAATGTACAAGAGTTTCGAGCCCAAACGCGTGGCCCAGGGGCTACCCCCGCCGGACGTCCCCCGGATCGCTCACTGGCTTGACCGGCTGGAGCAAAAGTCCCAGGCGCTGCTGGCCTGGAAGGGCAGTGAGGCGGTTGCCCACACGATTCTCTGCCCCATGACTGGCGGCTCGGTGGAATTCACCATTTTTGTGCATCAGGACTACCGCGAAGAAGGGCTGGGAACGGTGATCAGCCGGCTCACGCTGGAATGGGCTCAGCGCATGGGTTTTAGCCACGCCTATCTAACCACGGAGACTTCCAACTTCCGGGCCCTGCGCCTCTTCCGTAAATTGGGTTATCAGACCACCAGCAGTTACGGTGACGAGCTTGAGATGAAGCTCGATCTCACATCGTTCGAATTCGAACGCCCGGAAGCCGCCTGACCACTTTCCCTTATTGCACGTCCCGTCAAGCAACCATCGCGCAGACGTAGCCGCCGTTTGGCCCCGTCCTTTCCCTTGGGCATTAACCTATATATAAAGGTCCGAGAGGTCTGTTGCCATGTTTACAACTTAAATGCGTCGGCGCACCCTTAGCGCGACCTCCGCTTTTGAGGTCCGCGGCTTTTGCCAAGTCGCGCGGTTGCAAGTTAGGGGGCATGAGCATTCTGTTTGGCGATTTGTGGATAAGGCGAGGGAAGAACCGCGGACCTCAAAGGCGGAAATCCGGGCTACGAACTGGGGGGCAAGTACATTGGAGGACGTTGTCTGCGCCACCCGCGGTCTCCGGACCGCCATCGTCGATCGGAGATCAACGCTACAATTCATCTTGCTCTGGATAGTAGCGCGGGCAGCCTGCCCCGATGAATCGGGGTCTCGCCCGCCGGGGCGTGGGCATCCTGCCCGCGCTACGGAATCTCGAATGGGTCGGCAACGGGGCGCCGGGAACGCGTAGGGCTTTGGCGGAGATTGTCCCCTTGAAAAGCCGCAGGACCGGAGAGCCGGTCCTGCGCTACGTGGCGGGGAAAAAGTGCGGAGCGGTTTGGGACCATGGGCGCGCGGGCGGACAATATATCGCTTTTGGCTACAATTCTGC
>CAZCVY010000403.1:0-4569 GCA_964501985.1 uncultured Acidobacteriota bacterium
CCACGCTACGTCGAAGGCTGCGCCACGAAAACCTGCGAAAGCGGCCCCGCGGTGGTAAACTCGTACTCATCTCACCTTGGAGGGCTAAACATGAGCAAGGAAGGTCTGTCGCGACGAAGTTTTCTGCGAAACACTGCCGTGGGCTCGACGAGTGCAGCCTTGGCCGCGCTGCCGGCCGCGCACGCGGCGCGGGCGGAAGCGCCACCTGATCCCGCTTGGCCCGTAACGATGGAATCCTATCCCCTCAACGCACCCGGCAACGCCGCCAGCGAAGCGCGTCTCAAGCTGGTAACCGACCTGGAACTGCCCGCCGTTTACCATGAAAAGCTCCAAGCCTCCGCCCCCAACCTGGAAATCAAAACTTGTGCGAGCAGGGACGATTTTCGCCGGGAGCTTGCCGACGCGCACATCATTTTCGGCGGCTGCACCAAGGAAGAATTCCAGGCTGCGCGCCAATTGCGCTGGGTCCAATATCCCGCCGCGGGGGTGGAGAGCATACTTTTCCCCGACTTTGTGGAAAGTCCCGTCGTCCTCACGAACATGCAGCGCATGTACTCGCCCACAATTTCGGAAACTGCCATCGGGCTGCTGATTACGCTGACCCGGCGCCTGAACGATTACACCTTGCAAACCCGCGAGCGCAAATGGAACGAGTTGGAGGGGCTGCGAGAGATCAGCGGGCTCACCATGGGCATTGTGGGTATGGGAGGAATCGGCACGGACACGGCTTACCGCGCCCACTATGGATTCCACATGCGCATCCTCGCCACTGACCCCAAACCGTTGCCCAAGCCCGCGTTTGTTGCCGAACTGCACTCGCCCGAATGGCTCCCGAAGATGGTCCCGCAAGTTGACGTCCTGCTGAGCGCGGCGCCGCACACGCCCCTGACGCATCACATGTTCAATGATGAGATTTTCCGTCTGATGAAGCCTAGCGCGTACTTCATCAATGTCTCGCGCGGCTGGCTGGTGGACTCGCCTGCACTGGTCAGCGCCCTGAAAGAAAAGCGCATCGCCGGCGCCGCGCTCGACGCGACGGAGCCGGAACCCCTGCCCCCGGATCATCCCCTGTGGACGGCGGGCAACATTATCATCACCTCGCACAGTTCCGCCGTGTCAGCCGGGTCAACCGAGAAATCACTGGATCTCTTCTGCGAAAACGTCCGGCGTTACACGAACGGCTTGCCGCTGCTGAATGTCGTGGACAAAAAGCGGGGATATTAGTGCATTGTAGGTAAAGGTCCTCCTAGCGCCGCCCTTTAGCACGGCACGCGCGCCTTGCTAGCCCCGTGTGGCTGGATTTCTGCAAAGCAGCCGGTGGTGGGTAGTGTCCTCATCTGAACGTAACGCCGCCATCTTGGCGGCTTCTGTGCCGGCTGGAACCCGGCGATACGACCCAAATTGGGGCACTACCCCTTGTTGTGAATCGTCCTGCGACATGTTATATTGAAATATAATTGAGGGAGCGCTTATGCACACAACCCACCTGCGCAAAGTTGGCGGCTCGGTCATGCTGGCGGTACCGCGCGCCGTTCTCGGCGTCCTGGGCTTGCGACCCGGGGCAAAAGTCGAGATTGCCATCGAACGCGGCCGGCTGGTCGTGGAGCCGCCAAAGCGGCCGCGCTACACCCTGGACGAACTCCTCGCCCGGTGCGATTCCAAGGCCCGCCGCACGAAAGCGGAGCGGGAATGGCTCGGAAGCAAGCCGGTGGGCCGGGAGCTGTTCTGATGAGGTGTGGCGAAATCTGGGTGGTGGGACTCGATCCCGCCGAAGGACACGAGCAGAAGGGCCGGCGCCCTGTTTTGATCGTCTCTCCTGATGCCTTTAACCAAGTCACCAAGGTTCCCGTTGTTCTCCCCATCACCAGTGGCGGGAATTTCGCGCGGACTGCCGGATTTGCGGTATCTCTGACCGGTGCCGGTACTAAAACCACCGGCGTTATCCGCTGCGATCAGCCCCGCGCTCTGGATCTGGGCGCGCGCAATGGCAGAAAGCTGGAAAACGTACCCGATAAGATCGTGAGCGAGGTTCTCGCCAGGGTTGCGACAATTCTTGAGTGAGCGATAGTGCCTCGCAAAAACTGCTCGTTGACATAGGAAGATCTTAGTAGTAAGTTCTTCCTATATGCCAAACGAACCTCGACTGCCCCGGCCCACGGATTCCGAGCTCGACATCCTTACGGTCCTTTGGAGCATCGGGCCTGCCACGGTACGGCAGGTCCATGAGCTCATCTGTAAGCGACGCCCCGCCCAGTACAGCACCATTCTGAAATTTATGCAGATCATGGCCGACAAGGGATTGCTCCTGCGCGACGAGAGCCAGCGTGCCCACATTTACAAAGCTGCGCGTCCGCGTGAATGGACCCAACAACAACTGGCCGGCCACCTGCTGGAACGCGCCTTCAGCGGTTCGGCCAAAGCGCTTTTGGTGGGTGCGCTGTCAGCCAGGAAGACAAAGAAATCCGAACTTGCCGAGCTTCGCAAACTGGTGGACGAGTATGCCAAGGGGGCGAAATGATGCTACTGGATCTTCTGATCAGGACGCGGATTTCGGAGGCGCTCGGTTGGGCACTGATCCACTCCCTGTGGGAGGGTGGGATCATTGCTGCCGCCTTCGGGGCATTACTCGTATCGGTTCGATCGTCGCGCATCCGATACACAGCCGGCTGCGTGTCGTTGCTGGCGATGCTCGCGAGCTTCGCTATCACGCTGATTCATTTTCTGCCGGAGCGGGGCAGCGAGGCAGAAACCTTGATGAAGATTTCGCTGGCGACGTGGAACCAGCGTCCTGTCGTGAGCGGCAGTGGCAGCCGCTTTCCCGGCTTCGGCGCGCTGATCCCGTGGCTTGCTCCCATATGGATTGTGGGAGTATGCGTTTTCTACCTGCGCTGGGCCGCGGGTTGGTTGTCGTTATATCGGATGCGGCGGCGGCGGATTTGCAATGCCCCAGACACCTGGCAGCACACCGTCGCCCGCCTGGCCGCCGAAATGAAGGTCTCGCGGCCAGTCGAGTTGCTGGAGTCATTGCTCGCTGATACGCCGGTGGTGCTTGGGCATTTTCGACCGGTGGTGATGGTACCGCTCGGCTTTCTGGCAGGAGTGCCGCCGGAATACGTCGAGGTTATTCTGCTGCACGAATTGGCGCACGTCAGGCGCTCAGACTATTTGATGAACGTCGGCCAGCGACTCATTGAAGGTCTACTTTTCTATCATCCAGCCGTGTGGTGGATCTCGCACGTCATCCGCACTGAACGGGAAAGCTGCTGCGATGACATGGTGGTGCGTCTGCGGGGCGACCCCCATGGCTATGCGGTGGCGTTGACCACACTGGAACAGAATCGACTGGAACAACAATGGTCCGCCCGCGAACCATCCGTGGCCGCGACAGGAGGAAATCTCATGAACCGCATCAAACGTCTGCTCGTTCCGCAAGGTCCCAACGGAATCTGGGCGCCTGCGCTGGCCGCCATGTTCCTGCTGGCGAGCACCACGATGGTGCTGGCCGCGTGGCGGGCGACTCCCTACTCGAGACCGGCCTCCGAGCAAACCAACAAGAAGGTGGATGATCCCTGGCAAAAGTGGCTGAGCGAAGAGGTTCCCTACATCATTTCGGATCAAGAGAGGACCGCGTTTAAAAAACTCGAGACTGATGAGGAGCGCCAGCACTTCGTGGATCAGTTCTGGGAACGGCGCAATCCCACTCCGGGCTCAGCCGAGAACCCGTTCAGGGAAGAGCACTACCGGCGGATCGCTTACGCTAATGAGCATTATGCAGCGAATGTCCCCGGCTGGAAGACCGACCGCGGCCGCATCTACATCCTCTACGGCCCGCCAGATGAAATCGATTCTCACCCCTCCGGGGGCGAATACGAGCGACCCGCGTCAGAAGGTGGCGGTACGGTTATGACCTACCCTTTTGAAGACTGGCGCTATGCCCACTTCCAGGCCCTCGGCAGTTTGACCATCGAATTCGTTGACCTGTCGTCATCGGGCGAATTCCGCGTGACGCTGGACCCAAAGGAAAAGTATAAAAAGCCCTGATGACGGGCAGCGGTTCCCCCGTGCCGGGAGGATGAAATGAAGGGGCGGTTCGCGAACCACCCCTACTGTCGCCTTAGCGGCGGTCCCCCGAACGCCGCGGTAGGAGCACGCATGGCGTGCCCCTACGAGGAAAACTCAAAAAAAATCCTTCCCGCCGGAAGATTTGTCCCTATTAACCTAGCCTCTGGCCGCCAACGTGCTACAAATCTAGCGTTGTATTGTCGGCTGGGTGAAGTTACGCGCCGGGGCTAGGTGCCGGGGACGGGGCGCCGGCAAAGCTCCGCCGCAAGCGCCACTGGCAACTCCCCAGGACTCAGCGCCGAAAGCGCAACTTCCGCAAAACGCCCGAGGTAGGCCACGATATCCTAGAAAATGAAGGTACTTAGGCGCAGAGGCAAAGAAATTCTGAAAAATGTATGGATATGATACAAAACCATTTAGCTCGCTTCGGAGGCGCGAGCGGAGTGAAAAAAGGGAATTAAAAATGAAGGCTACTCCCACGATGTTATTGAAAACACATGTAGAAAA
>CAZCVY010000404.1:0-4567 GCA_964501985.1 uncultured Acidobacteriota bacterium
CCGCCAACGGCAAACGCGACACCCGCCGCATGAACGGCAACGAAGGCAACGGCCCTTTGCTGATTTCCTCCCGGCGCGAGCTTCTGGCCAAGTTGCTCGCCTTGCAGGAAGAGATCGGGCTGCAGCTCATCAGCCCCGAAGAGCTCCTTCTGATCCAGCAAATATGGAAGGCCGCCCGCGACCCCGACGACGGTCGAGGCGTGGCGCGCATCGTTAACCGGCAGAAAGGGATCATCATGAACGCCGACTTGGGCGAACTCAGCCGTTTGCGCGAAATGGAAGAGGAGATTGCTGCCGAAAAAGGAATCAACGTCGAAACCCTCCGGCGCATGGTCGCCAAAGTGGAGGAATACAGCGAAAGCCACCGCGCCCACGGCCTCCCCCGTGATTTGCTGAATATCCTCAAGGACGATTTGGAATCGCGACCGCGACTAACGTAGGGCCGAAGAGCCTTCGGCCCAGGCCGAGCGCTGCTCGGCCCTACGGACACCCGAACGCGATTCGGTCCCGCCGATGAAATACGACGCGAAAATCCATCATCGCCGTTCGATCCGCTTAACTCATTACGACTATTCTCTGCCGGGAGCATATTTTGTTACGATCTGCACGTTCGGCAAGCAATGCATTTTCGGTCAAGTGGTGGGTGACCAGATGCGTGAAAACGATTGCGGCAGGCTTGTGCGGGAACAGTGGCTCGACACCGTCCGTATCCGGCCGCAGGTTGAACTCGACGCCTTTACGGTGATGCCCAACCATTTGCACGGAATTCTTTGGATTCTGGGCCCAAAGGGCGAGCACATTCCCGGGAACACTGGCTACATGATACCGGACGCAGTAGGGCCGAAGAGCCTTCGGCCTATTATCAGGCCCAACGGCGTTGGGCCTGGGCCGAACACTGTTCGGCCCTACAATAATGGCGCGGCGCAACCGCCCATCGGCCCCGCAAATCCCATACCATCGATGCGTCCGCGCTCGCTGGCGTCCTGGGCATCAGGGTTTAAATCCGCCGTCACCAGCCGAATTCGGAAACTTTGGAACGATCCATACGCTGTTGTGTGGCAGGAGGATTACTTCGAACGCATCATCCGCGATGAGAAGGAACTGTTGAACGTCCGCGATTACATTCTCTCGAACCCGCTGCGCTGGAAATTGGATCGCGAGAATCCCGAGGCTGGTCCCGATGCCAAAGATGACCCACCGTGGAACCACGAAGATGAATCGGAATTGTAATCGTAATTGTAGGGCCGAAGAGCCTTCGGCCCAGGCCGAGCGCTGCTCGGCCCTACAAACGCCGGAGCCCGTCCGACGGTACGTCCCATGACCCGCCCTGACTACTGGCTCGGAAAATTCTCCAAATTGCGCGTTGATCGCGCCCGTGGCGATCCCGCACCCCACAAACCGCTTTTGCTGCTGGTGCTCTGCGATCTGGCTGAGCAGGGGGCTCTTCCCCACGGTGCCATACCCCTCTCGCCAGAGGTGGCATTCCGCTTTTACACCTACTGGAAAATTGTAGCCGGAAGGCGGACCCAGCGTCCCGACGTGAGACTGCCTTTCCATTTCCTTTCCGGTGACGGAATTTGGAGCGTTACGGACGAACGCGGCGAGCCCTCGCCCGATAAAAAACTCACGAAGCTCGCGAGACCACCGAGTGATTTGATCGCCTTCCTGGAAGACCCCGCAAATCGCGAAAAGGCGCGGCATCTCCTTATCGCCAAGTATTTCCGCCCGTCAGAACAAATAGCTTTATATGAATTGATCGGGCTGCAGGTCCCCAGCCAGCAGGAGATCGAGCAGAACGCCGCCTACAAGTCACCCGAAGAGGCGCGACTGGCGGGGCGAGAAGCGCGGTTCAGGGTCAGGGTTGTGAGTGCATATAATTTTGTCTGCGCACTAACCGCCTACCGACTTACAACGATTACGGCCGGAAGCATCGTTGACGCTGCTCATATTCACGAGTTTCGCGACAGCCGCAACAACGATCCGCGAAATGGAATTGCACTATCCAAGAATGCGCATTGGACTTTCGATCAGGGACTATGGTCGATATCGGACGATTTCCGGGTTATCGTTGCAGTTGGACAATTTGCAGAAGCGGGACCAAACGCGGATAATCTACTGGCAAGCTATCATGGCAGACGGCTTCATCTACCAGAAGATAGAGCTCTTTGGCCGGATCCAATTCACCTTGCTTGGCACCGAAAGACACGATTCAAAGCGATGTGAACACTTTCTTAAAGTTCTAGTGTTGAGATTGGGCCGCGGCGGGCGTCAAAGGCTGTATTCCTTCTTATGCCCCATTTTGGGACTTAAGAAGCTGTTTGCTTAGCCGATGGCCGACGCGAATCTCGAGCGCGGAAATTGCTAACAAGGGGCTGCATGGACGAAATAAGGCCTGAACTGTTGGTTCCAGAGTTTCTAGACGGCTTGAAGGAAAGAGCTGAAAAAAGCTTCAAGGGGCATTCGCATGAGGCGTTCATTGATTGGTATGTAGAAGCGGAATTCGGACAGTATAAGTGGGACTTCACAGACGGCCCAGGCGATGGTGGCATTGATGCTGTGATTTGGCGAAAGTCTGAAGATAAGCCGCGGGTGATCATTGTTCAATATAAGTTTACCGAGAAGATAGGTGGTCAAAAGCTAGCAAAGAGTGCATATCAAGATTTCAAGAGGGTCGTCGAGGCTTTTCACCAACGGGGCGAAGCATTTGATGAGTTCTTGGACAAAGTCGCCCCCGCGTTGCGAACGATTTACTTGAGGGCCTTCAAGCTCCTCGATGGTAACTGGTTAACCGAAAAGAAAGCATTTCGCCTGATAACTACGTCAAAGCGCCGGCTGGCGCAGAGTGCAACTCTGCGTTTTGGCGCGAGACGGTGAATCGCAGAGTTGCGCTCGCCCTGCGGCCGCCCGCCGAACTTGCGTTGCGCGCCCGGTCCGTGGTATTTTTCGACGATGGGCGCGAATGAAGTATTGGAATACGTGAAGGCCTTGCCGCCTGGGGAGCGCCGGAAGTTCTTTGCAGGCGTCCACGAACTGGAAACGGCGCTGGAAGCGGGGCCGGCGGCTAGACGCGGACGCCTTATTCGCTGGCCCGACGCCGCCGCTCGGCGGCGTCGAATTTGTGGCGACAAAGTTCTGCCCAATTTAGTTCTGCTGGCACGGGACGAGGAGCGCTACTAAGCCCGCATGATCCTCTACGCGGACACCAGTCTTCTGATCTCGTATTAGATCAACGATTCCAATAGCGCGAGCGCCCAGGCCATCCTTCAGCGAACGACCGACCCTCTGCCATTCACCGGACTGCATCGCTTGGAAATGAGGAACGCCCTTGCTCTTGGGGTCTTTCGGCGCATCCTCACCTCCGCCCAGGCCAGCACTGCGTGGTCGGATGTGGGGCGCGATTTGAGGAGCGGCCGTTTGGTCGCTCAACCGGTCAATTGGATACCGGTTTATCGCACCGCAGCACAATGGGCCGCGCTCCACAGTCCCCGCCTCGGCTGCCGCAGCCTCGATGTGTTACATGTCTCTCTAGCCAAAGAGCTTAACGTCAAGGAGTTTTTCACTTTCGACGAACGGCAGAAATCGTTGGCCCTCGTACTTGGATTGACTGTCAAACCATAAGGAGACGTGGAATGGACGCGAAGTTAACTTTTAAGTACGACCGGGAAGCCGACATCCTGCAGATTGACAAGTGCCCGCCGTATCCTGCCCAGGAATCGGAGGAATTGGGCGACGATGTTGTCGCGCGCCTGAATCCCGCCACGCGTGAGGTGGAGAACGTGGAGGTGAGGTTCTTCTCCACGCGCCTGCTGCGGAGCGACCTCTTTGAATTGCCCGTCACAGCGGACCTACGGTTGACGGTATCCTAATCTGAATTCAACGCTGCGGCGGTGGCGTTGTCGCCTTCCGGGCCATACCCGTTGAACATGACATTCATGCCTGCGAAACTACCCCTCGTAAAGCTTCCGTCTCACGCTCCGCAGCGGTTACGACCGATCTGATCTGCGCTTGCGTTGTGTTGGCATCAATCGAAAACCTGATCATCTGCCGGGATGCAGCCGTATCAGGTCTCATCGCCTTGATCACGTGCGAAGGCTCGTCGAAATCGGCGAGGCACGCGGAGCCGGACGAAGCGCAGATGGCTTCCAGCACCTCCGGCAGAATCGGCGTTGTCGCGTTGTGGTCCAGGTCGATCACAAACCTCATCGTACTCACGACACGACGCCTGCGCAAGAAGCATCAAAGTAGCTTGGCCCGGTGAGGCAGCTCAGGCGCGTCCGGCCTCGATGTTCGCATTTTTCGCTTGACAAACTCAGGGGGACATGGTAGCCTATAATCGTGGTCATTTTGTGGACACATTGCCGTGAGCAGGCTCAAGACCGCGATGAAAACCGCAACAGTCCCGGCACTGGGGAAAACCGGGCTCCGGAAAAAACAAAAAATAGTACGAACGAAGCCAGTATATAATTGAAAACAAAGAAAGGCATGTCAGAAACGAACTAAAACGAACTCAATACGAACCCCAATTGAGTGCTTAAATGCGTGAAATGGACCCAAGATTCGAGCCTTT
>CAZCVY010000405.1:0-4566 GCA_964501985.1 uncultured Acidobacteriota bacterium
GAGCGGGCCCTGCGCTACGTTCCTTGTGCCACGGGCGTCCCGCCCGTGCCGGGGCGTGGCCGGGACGGCCATGGCACGTCCGCTACGTCTTCAGGTCGCGCAAGAGGCGTTCGAACGATTTGTGATATTGCTCGTGGCCTTTCCACGCGTGGAAGTCGCCCATGTTTCATGCGTGGACGTAGCGCAAGGCCCGCCTTCCGGCCTTGCGGCTTTTCCCCCGGGCCATGCAGCATTCCCGGAGCGGAGGCGGGAAGATGTGCCGAGGGCATCCTGTCCGTGCGAGGGCACGGCTGAGACGGCCGTGGTACGTTTCGCTTGGGGCATCGTGGTGGAAAGAGCCGCAGGGCCGGAGAGCGGGCCCTGCGCTACGTTCCTTGTGCCACGGGCGTCCCGCCCGTGCCGGGGCATGGCCGGGACGGCCATGGCACGTTCGCTACGCCTTCAGGTCGCGCAAGAGGCGCTCGAATGACTTTTGATATTGGTCGTGATCCTTCCAGGCGTGGAAGTCGCCGATGTGGCGGACGCGGCGGATGTCTGCCGCCCAGGCTTGATTCGTTTCCATGACGGCTTTATCCAGGCGGATCGGAAATAGAACCAGCTTTTTCTCCCGCTGCTCTCGCTCGAAAGCCGTTTCAACCTCTTTCTCCACCCAGCCGCTCTCGATCGAATTCTCGGAGAGGACCACCATGACCTTGTCATAGATGCGGATGGATTCATCGATGCGCGTGCGGAACTTGTCGCCAATCTTCAAGTCTTCCGGAGCAAACCAGCAACGCACGCCTTCATGCTGAAGGTCGGCGTGCAGCCGCTGGGCGAAGGCATCGTCTTTGCTGGAATAGCTGATGAAGCAGGAGTAGAAGTTCGTAGCCACGGTCAGCGTTTTTCTGACCGTGGGTTCTTCCCTTTTAATGACGAAGGCAGAGCACGCAGGAAAAGTTCAATCCCGCGCGGAAGCGGCGGGTGAGGCGGGGGTCGAGTTACAACAGTTTTGCTTTGGACAAGGCTACGTCAGTGGCGTGCCCCATCCAGATCGATTGCACGAGGTTGCCACTGGGGTATCGCGCATGAGAAAAGCCCACGGTCAGAAAAACGCTGACCGTGGCTACCCGCTTTGGAGGTTTGTATTCTTTCCAATCAGCAACAAGATGTCAACCTGCGAAAACCCAGGTAGGCCAAGCGGGGTTCTCGATATATCCCTCGCGTTGGATTTACGTAGGATTTCAATCATACCGACCACGGCCGGGCCATACACTCGCGGCATCCAGAGCATGAACGTCTCTTGACGGTTGCTTTTGAGGCATGCCATTATTCGCTCTGGTAAATGAAAAGGAAGCGCTACCGAAGCTCCTTCAGGAACAATGCTCCCCGATTTTCCAAGTCTCAAGGACGAGGTTCTAAAGATTATCAGTGCAAAACTGCGCCAACGTGTTGACACAGGCGACCCGGTCCTAGCGGAGCTCAGGAAGTTCACCCAGCACGAAGGAACGCAAATGAAATATGCGGCACATGGCGGTGAAACGCATCAGGAAGGAGCCGAAGGGATCGGCGCGCACTTCGAAGTAGCCATAACTGATGTGCCAGATCTGTTCGGCGAGAAACTTGACGCGAAACTCGAGGAAATCGCGCAAGAGCTTATTTCCCAATCGGCCAGAGTCTTCTTTAAAAAACTGGCGGAGAGTTGCGAGAAAGCCGGGACCTCTTTTGATGGTGGAGGGAAGCCAGTCTCCCCGGAAATGCTTTTGGAAATGGAAAGTAGGATGCAAGTGGAGTTTCGCTCGGACGGGAGGCCGTCCCACAGCATAATCATTCACCCAGACATGTTCCCCGCGGTGAAGAAAGTCACGGAAGAAATTGAAAATGACCCCGAACTCAAGCGAAGGCGCACGGAAATCCTCAAGCGACAGCGAGAGGCATGGGTTGCTAGGGAGAGTAATCGAAAACTGGTTGACTAGCGTCAATGAACGACAGTATCAACTTCCGTTTTGCCAAGTGTTAGCTGCGGAGGGCGAAACCATCCTTTACGTTTCCTCGCATGGCCCATTCGAAAAGGGAAAAGACATCATCACTCGCACGCCCGGCGGAGAGATTCGGGCGTATCAGCTAAAGGCCGGGAATATCGCTCTCGGCGGATGGCGTGACATATACGGTGAGATTCTCAATTTAGTTGAGCTCGCAATCGAATTTCCTGGCGCCACGCCAATCTCCGAATTCGTTCCCTATCTTGTGACGAACGGGGAGCTGACTGACCCAGTCACAGAACAAGTGCGGGTAGCGAATGTGACGTGGGAAAAACGCGGGTTAAACAAATGTCTGCACATTATTCAAAGGGGAGAGCTGTTTGAGCGTTTCCTTGCTTCACACGGTGCCTATTTGCCTTACGAGGTGGCAGATTTCCGCACGTTTCTGGAACTAATTTTGCGCGATGGGGCGGCGCCAGCCGAAAAGGAGAAGGCAGCGCAGTTGATCGAGCATGTTCTCCCACCCGAACCACAGCGGGAAAGCATCCGAAATGTGGCACGTGCGGCAACAAGCATTGTCCTACTGGCGGCGTACATCACTGGCCCCGCCGTTTTGGCCTCGAATCATTGGTGCGTCTTTGAGTACTGGGTTCTAGTGGGTGCTTACGTCCTCTATCTAATCGAGAATTTCACCGAGGCAGAATCGGAGTGCCAAGTTTCGTTCGAGCTCTGCGAAATGGCCGCAGAGAGTGCGCTAAGTGCGCTTGCAAAAGAATGCGCACAGCGCCCCAATTTGGTCCAAGGATTGTCTTTGGTCGAAGGGCACACGTATCGCGCGCGGGTGACGCTCTTGATTGGGCTTCTGAGTGCCTGGGATTTATCGCTCAGAATCCGGCGCAAGGCGCGTGAAAGCAGTGAATTGGTGCAATCATTTCTGAATGAGCGCCTCAAGGAGGCGATGAATTGGGGCGAGTCATCCGTTCCATATCTGTTCCTGGCCGCGCTCGAAACCGAGCAGAACTGCGCGCAAGGCGTGGCGGAGGCGGTAGCTATCCAGCTTGTGAGGGAGATTTCAAGCGCAAACGGTGAATCGGCTCGCGGACGGGGCCTTCCAAACCCATATTATTCAGCAGAGGACGCCTTGCGCCTGAATCACGGCCTTGACTTCTTAAACCCAGAGCAATTCGTTGGCTTGAGCTATTCGATCGCGTCGCTAATCCATTTTTTGGCCAGAAGGTGGCGGAGACAGGCTCTTGCTGCCCTCTGGTTTGGTGTGACACGCATTTCCTTGTTAGCATATGCGCCCGCAGGGTTTCCTGAGTGGTTCCGGTGGAGATCGTCGAATGGAATCCTAAATGGCGGCCTGCCACAGGAGCCCCAGAGCTGGGAAGCATTGAGAGAACACGCCGAAACGATGGCGCTTGACGAGCTCCCACGCACCCTCATTGACCGCCCCGCGTTTGCAGTGTGGTTTATCTTGGTCTACCCGCACCGATTTACTCCCCCTATTGCAAAACCTATCGAGGATGCAGTCTGGAAATCGATGGCCTAAAACTGGCTCGCGAAGCCCCGCGGGACTTGTGTGGCTTCTCTCACCGCCCGCATCCTGGGGCCGCTGGACCACAGTCCGGTCCGCGCAGCCGTTGTTTCTTAGTGCCCTTCACTTTCACGTACCGTATCGGCTTGCCTCACACCTGAGGATCGTATGCGGCAATCTAATTTCTTCTGTTCAACCAGCATCTCAATTTCCGATTGGGAACTCTTAATTTGTGGGCTGACCCAGATCTCATTTATCAGCTTGTTCAATTCAACCTCAATCTTGATGCCCTTAGGACCGGCGTCGATTTTTTGATTGCCAGAACCCATCTGCCAAAACAAGAGTCTGAACTCCCGCTCGTCCCTATAAGGAAGGCCCTTCCTAATAACCGCGTGAAACACGTTACCGACCGGAGTTTGCTCCCGGCCGATATCGCTGTATTCGACAACGCCACCCAATATTTCTCCTTCAAATTGATCAAAGGAAATCTGGATTCTCTCAAACGTGCTCTGAACGGCGCAGCCTCTATCGCCATAAGCTTTCCACATTAGGTACGACTCCGAATCATTCATGTGCCAGCAATTGATGAAGAAATCTTCCCGATGTCTTTCGTATTGCTCAATCTGTTCGCGGGCAATGATTGCATTGTGATACTGGCTATAATGGTGTCTGAATAGCTCCGCCCGCGTCCTGTCTGACAACAATCCTTCCCACTGGTCGCTCATCTGTGTGAGACGAGGGAAAAACAGAGATTCAGTCGAAAGCAGGTCCACGAGGCGGTCGTACTTAAGGTACCTCCAAAGGGGCTGTAAGGAATTCGAAGGCTTTCTTAGGTATGGATGCTTGCCGTACACGGGGCCTCCCAGGCTTTTGGGTGGAAGTTATATGCATACCAACCGTTGTAGAAACTGCGGGCACAGGTTAACACGAAACTGTTCGTCGGCGATGAGCCTTGTCCCCGGGCGGTCGTGGTCTTCCCGAGGGGACTTGTGGGAGCTTGAAAGACAGGGGCGGCAAAAACGGCCTGAAGGGCAGTGGCGAAAGACGGGACTAGGGGTTGGGGGCTAGGGA
>CAZCVY010000406.1:0-4498 GCA_964501985.1 uncultured Acidobacteriota bacterium
ATGGCTAAATTGAATCCGATGACAAAATACCAATCTTGCTTCGATGCCGTTCCTTTAACGAGAGACGCCATGGTGATAAACTTGCCACGGCTGTAGAAGACTTTCTGCTTCGAGACCCCTCGCATGGCCGGGTCAGTATTCCCCATCAGGTCATTTGTGGTGACAACGTGGCCCTGATCTTCTCCTACCTTTCCTCCCCGGATCATTTGGATCACCAAAAACAGCCCGGTGGAAGCGAAGAGGGTCACGTCGGCAATGAGAAACTTCTTTCCAAAGACGGCCATGCGGAGCGCGAGTTCATGCATGCTGGCAATCCTCTCGGCCATAATGCTTCAGCGCAGCGGTTCTCAGCCCTTCTTCACCACAATTTCTACCCGGCGATTCTTCTGACGGCCGTCGGGGGAGAACGGGTAACCTCTCCTTGTCCGGTGTATCTCAAAGTCGCACTCGGAGGTGCACTGAACGGTCCGGGTCGGCTGGGACGGTCCCGACCGGTTGTGATCGGGAAGCTAGGGCACACACCCCTGCGCCCAACAAGAACACCAATCCGAGTCCCATGAGCACGAAGACCCCAGCACGTCGACTCAATTGTTGATTGGGCCAGTCCTGGATGTGGATATCGTTCGGGTCATGAGGGTCGTAACTGATCTGGTGCCAGCTTCCGGGCGCATACTTTGCCAACATCTCATTCCTCTGATTTGACTTGGGGAGGGTTTCCCCGGCCGGGGAAACAAATGTCTGCCCTCCTACTGAATAACGGAATTCGACAATTAACTCGTAGTAAGTCTCATCAATAGTCACTCCATTGGTCTCCGTTCTGTCCTGGCTCGGGGTCTGGACATAGCGGTGAAGGCGGCTGGTCGCCACTTGGGCATTGGCCAGAGTGGGCTGAGTCTTGGGCGCTTTGGATTGGGAGTAGGCGAGCTTGCCGCCAATCAACACCAAAACTAAGCCGATCGAGGCAAATAAGTAACCGCACCAGCGCAACTGCTCGGCCGGCGTGAACTTTCGCCGCATGAGTATTCCCACAAAGAGGAAAAGGACACCCAGGGAGAGCAAAAGGATTGATCCGAAAAAAAAGTCGAGTGTGTACCCAGCGTTGGCGTAAATGCGCGCAGGGTCGCTGTTCAGGTAATGGACAGTATGCTGACTTCCCGGAGAATAACTGTCCGCGACCCGCCTGGCGTCTGGATAGGCAGTGGGATTGGACATCGCCGTGGTCTTGGACACATATTCTCGGCCTCCTACGTGATAGCGAAGCTCGACCTCCGGTTGGTATGTGACAGGACCACGATCATTCTCGACAGTGAGGATTCGTGACTGGACTGTCTCGGCTTCCGTAGTCGAAGAATGAATAACTCTGATTTGATGGACAGTAACCCCTATCCCGAACAGGAGAAAGCCCGCAGCCAACCCGAACGCCACCTTGGGGTTGCGTGTTGTGGTCCAGATCTCCAAAGGACCACCTCCTATCGGCCATAATGCTTCAGCCCGGCGATTCTCAGGCCTTCTTCACTACAATTTCCACGCGGCGGTTTTTTTGACGCCCGTCGGGATTGTCACGGCCGTCGGGGAGAGTATTGGGGGCTACGGGTTTTGCCGCACCCCACCCGCGCGTCGTCATGGGATTGGTTGCGCCATTTGCGAGCAGCCAGTTCTTCACCGAATCGGCTCGCCTTTCCGAGAGCTTTTGGTTATAGGGATCCGAACCTTTCCTGTCTGTGTACCCCTCAATCGTGCATGAGGCCTTGGGGTAGGACTTCAGGATCGTGACGACCTTCTGCAACTCGGGAATCGCTTTGGGGAGGAGGTCGGCTTTGTCAAAGTCGAAGAGGACGTCGCTGGAGAGCGCAATCCGAATCTCCATATCCGTGGTTTTCGCGCCCAGATCGCGAAGGGCCGCATTCAAGTCTTGCGCCTTGCCCGCCACTCCTTGGGACAATCCTTGGATACCCACCACCTTGCCCTGAAGCGGCTCAATCGTTCCTTTGGCGCCGGGAGGAATTGGGCCGTCCACCTGATATTTTTGCGCCATCAGGCCTGGAGGCCCAAGCAACAGACCCCCAAGACAGAGCAGCGCAAAGCAGTAGCCGCGCGGGCTTGGCCTGATCAAGAATCACCTCTCACTGCGACACCGATACATCCTCAAAAGGCGGAAAGTCCGGAATGTTGACGCTGATCTTAGCGGAGGTGGCCGGTGGCGCGGGAAACTTCGCCCAACTTCCACGCTGCTCTCCCGCCGGAATGTCTCCCTGGAAGAGATCCTCAATTCCGCGCCCGTCGGTATCGGTAAGATGAGAGTACTTCTTGTTTTCGGCAGGGTCGATGTAGTAGAGGGCCTCGGGTGGAGGGTGAACGTTCCAGCCACTGTAGTACGGCAGAGTTTTGGCCTGGGCGGCGGTATTCACCAGCCGCCATTTGATCAGCAGCGCGCCGCCGCTGACACGCCGCACCTCCATGAGATCGCATCGCAGATCAGGAGTCTTGGAGGATTGGCTATTGGCAAGGCCTGCCGGAGGAATCACCGCCACGGCCGGTCCGGCCGGTCCGGCCGGTGCAGCCGGCGCCGCAGGAGCTGGCTGAGTCTGCGGCGCGGCCGGAGCTTGAGCGGGGGCGGCAGCTTGCGGCGTAGGTGCCGGAGAGGACTCTTTTGAACACGACACCGCGAGCACGGCGGAAATTATCGCCAATATCCACAGGAGACTAATCCCAAGTCTCTTCATGAGGAACTCCTCCTTGACTTTGTTTTTAGCCCTGGTCGCTTGGCTCTGGCCCGGATCGTGAAAACGACTACCCTTGGATGGCCAGCATTATGAGAATTGCAATGTCCCAAGTCAAGTGGGTAATTCGGAGATGGAGGGAGACCGTGGGCCCTTGAGCCCGGAATGACAAGAGATGACATGATTGGCATGACCCGCAAGTCGTGCCAATTTCGAGCTGACATTCAGGACATCGAAAACTTACGAGAACTTTCGACTTGTCATCTGCTGGCGGGCTAGAAATAACCTCTCACTCGAACTAGTCCAACGTGGCCTTAACGCCCTTCCCGCCGAAGTGCCGCAACGCCCCGCACAGCACTCCACCAAAGCATCTGTCACGCCCGATTACCCGCGATCAACGGCGTAGCGTTTACCGATTCCTCGTCACTTAAACGTAATGTCGAAACTGATGAAGTGCCTCACGCATTCAAACTCCCGAGATATGGGATTCCGCAACTCTCGCCAGGAAGGTGTACAATCGCGTGAACCAAACCAAGGTCGAGACCTGGAGGATTACAGATGACGATAGAACGTCGTTCTTTTCTCAGCGCAGCGGCAGCGATCGCGGCTTCTCCTTTGGCTCTAATCGGGCAGGACAACGCTCCAGCCTCGGCAAAGGCGGTTCGCCTTGCCCGTGGGGAGGACCGGCTTGGAGAGCACCATGCGATCGGGGTCAGCAGAACAGATTTCAAGGTGTTGACGAAGGACAGCCGCGGCGACCTCTTTGTGATGGAACATACAAGCAGGGTAGCGCAAAGGTGCGCGTATTGTGCGCTCCTTTGCGGCCTTTCCCCAGTTCCATGCGGGCTCATGTATGCTCGGTTGGCGGTTGACGCTCGCGTTTGAAGGGCCGCGGAGGAGCGCTGAAGGGCCCGCACCTCCTCGCTACCTGCTTCGCCGGGACCCGGGTATACAACCCACGGTGTTCAAGAACAACTGCAAGAGCAGTGGCGAGTAACAAGAAAGACATTCCGAGATCCGGAGTCCGAAGTCATGAGGACAGTGGTTTGGTAGCTGGTGGTTAGTGGATGGTGGCGAGGGCTGGAAGCACTATAGATGCAGCGCCGCGGCCTGAAGGTTCACACCTCGTCCCAGGGGTTGAGAAGAACGACGCCGAGGCCGGCGAAGTCCTTGACGTTCCGCGTCACGAGTCCGTAGCCACGGTCAGTGATTTTCTGACCGTGGGTTCTTCTGCCCCCAGGATATCGCGCCGGAGAAAAGCCCACGGTCAGGAAGGCACTGACCGTGGCTACGTGCTCGCTCCATGGATGTGAAGTTAAGGCTCGGCGCTCTGCCGGGATCTCTCCGCCGGCATCAGGCTGGCAGGTGCCCGGCGAGCCACCCGACCGTTGGGCGCCAGGGGCATGGGCGTTAAAATAACGCGTTGCACGGCCGACACCGGCCGCATGCACTGTACCCTCGCTCATACAAGGTTCCAAACTTCCTCGACACGGGGGCGTATTTCCCGACAGTTGTTCTTCCTGCCCCTCACAAGGGTAACTTCAGGGTTGCCGACGATACACCCGTGACCGCCAAGCGGCAGTTCCGTGACAAGGGCGTGTATGGTCAGAGTGCGCAGACCTTGAAAAACACGCCTGCCCCAGCCTGCCAGTTCATGATAACCTTGTGTGTGGTTGGCAATGAATATTCGCTATTACCTCGATCCGACCACCGGGCAACCGCACATCCTTGAGCATGGCGTTGACGAAAGAGAAGTCCAAGATGTACTGGAAATGCCC
>CAZCVY010000407.1:0-4401 GCA_964501985.1 uncultured Acidobacteriota bacterium
CCGGGGAGAGCGAGTACAACGCTGGTCGAAGGCTGCTGCGCCGCGCCGTGGGCAATGCTCGGCTACCACCGTCCAAACGGCGTTATTTCTGCCCGCCCTGCGCCTTGGCGCGCAAATATACCGAAGCCGCTGGGACCCGACCAACACCATTGACAAATCATGGCCGAGAGAAATAGTATGACATGGGGCCAGTCTAATCCAGATCGTTGTGAGACGTTGTGCTGCGGTTGCCGAAAGCACGCAGGTAAAGCCGAATTGCCCTCGGGCATCGGTGCTACCTCTTTCGTCGGGCGCAGAAATTCAGCCTAAAAGGGGAGGATTAACAGATGAATAAGACGACAAGAAAGCTTCTGCTCGGCGCAGCGTTGACGGGGTTTGTAGTTGGCACGACGGTTGCCGCCTCCGCGGCACCCAGACCCGCAAACGATAGTTCAAAAACGACAAAAGTGGCGAAGCACTGTTGTGCGGGAAAGAACGCTTGTAAGGGGCAAGGCGGTTGCGGGGCCGATAAGGGAAAGAACTCTTGCTCAGGCAAGGGTGGCTGCAGCACCAAAACCAGTTGCAAAGGCAAACCCTGCACAGATTAATTGGGGCAAATACCAGGCGTGCGGGCTGGCGGGGCAACCGCCGGCCCGCCGCCCTCTCCGCTTAACAGAGCTCAGCGAAAGACCTTCATGCCGGCGAACCGTTTCAACGGAAACACGGATTATGGTGTGGGCATTGGCCTACGCGTTCCTCATTACCGACACATCTTCAAGAAGAAGCCCGTCGTCAATTGGTTTGAAATCATTTCAGAAAACTTTATGGTGGATGGCGGACGCCCGCTGGAGGTACTCGACCAGATCCTCGAGCGGTACCGCGTCGTTCAGCATGGCGTCTCGATGTACTTCGGTTCCGCCGAACCGCTGAACCGCGAGCATTTGACCCGGCTGAAGTCCCTGGTGAAACGCACCAAGACACCCTGGCTCACCGACCACCTTTGCTGGGGAAGCGTAGACGGGCGTTACTCGCACGATTTGCTTCCCATGCCCTACACGTTTGAGGCTGCCAAGAAGACGGCGCAGAAGATTCGCGAGGCGCGCGATTTCCTGGAAGTTCCGATTGCGGTCGAAAACGTGAGCAGCTATGCCGAGTTTCACGTCTCCGAGATGACGGAGTGGGAATTCCTGAACGAGGTGGTGGAAGACGCCGATTGCGGGATCCTGCTCGACGTGAACAACATCTACGTTTCATCGCGGAACCACAATTTCGATCCCTTTGTCTATCTCCAGGGTGTTCCCGCCGACCGCGTGGCGCAAATTCATATCGCGGGACACACAAAATATCAGAGGCTGATTCTCGATACGCACGATCACCCGGTCATCGACCCGGTCTGGGCGCTCTACGCGCGGGCCATTGAGTTGGCAGGACCCACGGCCACATTGCTCGAATGGGACGATCGCATTCCCTCGTTCGACGAAGTCCACCGCGAAGCCTTGAAGGCCAAACGCTACCTGCCGTCGCAATTGCGGGAGGCCTCGTGAACCTCGAAGAGTTTCAGCGGGCCGTTTTCGAGGTCACGAGCCAACCGCTTAGCCCTTCAGAGCGATTGCGCCCACGCCTTCCCGATGGGAGGTCAGTTCGCGAAATCGCCAATACCCTCGTCAAACCGAACGACCGCATGACATCGTTCGAGCGCTTACAAGTTTACAGCCAGCAGTATTGGTTCCGCATCCTGGGGTCGCTGGACGAGGACTTTCCGGGCTTGCGCAGCCTGATTGGTGAGAGGAAATTCGAGAAACTGGCTGTCGCCTACTTGAACGAAAATCCATCCGAGTCGTTTACGCTCAGGAATCTTGGTTCCCGGCTGGGAGGATGGCTTCGCGAGCATCCTGAGTACATCGCCGGCGTCGAGCGCGTAGCGATAGATATGGTAAGACTGGAGTGGGCGGATATCGAAGCGTTCGACAAGCTGGAATTGCCGCAAATCACTACGAGTGACTCGGCGAAGCTCAGCGGTGACACAATCCTCCGCTTACAACCGCATCTTCAAATATTGGACTTTGCCTATCCGGTGGATGAATTGCTGTTGCGAATCCGGGGACGCGATTCCAAGAATGATACCGCAAGCAACGCCGTGCTGAAGTTTCCACGCAGCGGGAGAATTCAGCGTTCCTCTTTACCGCGGCCTCGTAAAACATTCCTGGCGATTTACAGACTGCAAGGCGCCGTTTACTTCAAACGCTTAACGCGCGATGCGTTCACACTATTGCGGGCACTGGGAGAGGCGAAGCCGCTCGAAGAAGCCATCGAAATCTCTCTCGTCCACAGTCGCCGCAGCGTCGATCGCCTTGGCGCACGAGTGCAGAAGTGGTTTAAAGATTGGTCAGCGCTGGGATGGTTCGCCTCACTGTCGTGAAGGTCGTCACCCTATGTCCAATGGAATAAGCCTAGTCGAGCGCGCCTATGGGTTGTTTCTGCGCGCTGCAAATGCCTGCCAGTCGCCCCTGCTGCTTGCCGTGCGGCTTTACTGGGGCTGGCAATTCTTGCAAACGGGGTGGGGAAAGGCCACGCATATTCCTCACGTGACGGAGTACTTCAGCAGTCTGGGGGTTCCAGCCCCCGGTTTTAACGCATACTTCATCGCATGGCTCGAGGTTGTAGGCGGCATTCTGCTGGCGCTGGGGCTGTTTTCACGACTCATTGCGTTCCCTTTGGTCATTGATATGGTCGTGGCGTTCGTTGTCGGCGACCGGGAGGCCCTCGGAGCCTTCCTCTCCGATCCCGATAAACTCTACGCCGCCGCCCCTTATACCTTCTTGTTTGCTTCCCTCCTCATTCTGTTCTTCGGGCCCGGAAAGTTATCCCTCGACAGCCTGATTGTCTGGTACCGTAAGAAGCGCGCGTCAAAATCCGATTAGGCAGAAGGTTGAAGGTAACCAGCGCCGGGAGCAATTGCTGACGCAGATTTCAGCCGAACAGCAATTCGTGTGGTCGTTGTAGTAAGGCCATGCCGCGGGCGAGACGCACCCTTGCAAGGGTATTGACGCCATCGAGGAGGGGGACAATCCATGTCACGCGAGTATCCAAGTCACCCCCTCGTGGGCGTCGGTGGAGTAGTCATTCATCGTGGCCGAGCTTTGCTGATTCGCCGGGGCAGCGAACCGCTGAAGGGCGAGTGGTCGATTCCGGGTGGTATGCTGGAACTGGGTGAGGATCTCAAGGCCGGCGTGCAACGCGAGTTGAGGGAAGAGACCGGCCTCGACGTCGAGCCCCAGGAGTGCCTGCTGGTATTCGACCGGATCATCCGCGACGGCGCCCGCGTGAAATATCATTACGTCATCGTCGATTACCTCTGCCGCCGCAGGCGCGGACGGCTGCGCCCCGCTTCCGACGTGGTCGACGCGCGCTGGGTTCGGCGCGAGGACCTGCCGCAATACCATTTGACGGACATGGCGACGGCACTGATCCTGCGAGCATTTGATTTGACGGATCAGCAGGGCCGCCGCGGGCTCGGTAACACGTTAGGAACCTAGGTCGCGCCTAGGGCGACCGGGGAGCAACGACACATCTCAACTCACGACACACCCGGCGACGGTGGATTGCGCGAAGGAGATCCTCGAAATGGCGAACCTGAAAGTATGCGTCTATTGCGCCTCGAGCAAACAGTGCGACTCAGCCTATCTTGACGTCGCGGAGCGCTTGGGTCGCCACCTGGCGCGCCATCAGGCGACTTTGGTTTACGGTGGCGGTGGAGCGGGCGCCATGGCGCGGCTTGCGGAAGGGGCGCTCAGCGCGGGCGGCACCGCTATTGGCGTGATTCCGCGCTTCATGGTGGAACTTGAGTGGGGCCACACGCAATTGACGGAATTGCGCATTGTCGAGAACATGCACGAACGCAAGCATCTGATGCTCGCAGGAGCTGACGCCGTCGTGGCTCTCGCGGGCGGTTGCGGCACGTTGGAAGAACTTTTCGAAACGATCACCCTCAAGCGTCTCGGGCAATATCTTGGGCCCATCGTTCTGGTGAACACCCGTGGGTTTTATGACCGCGTCGTGGCGGCACTCGATCACTGCATCGAGGAGCGATTCATGGACACACGGCACCGCGAGATGTGGACGCTCGTAAACGAACCCGAGGAAGTCCTCGACGCCATCCGAACTGCCCCGCGCTGGAGCGCCGAGAACCGCAACTTCGCCGTGTCTTGATCGACGACGCCGACTTTCCACCCCAAAAATCAAAAGCCCCTGGTTGTACGCCGACCGCATAACCAGGGGCCCGGGATACTGATGGGTTTGGCTATTTCCTATTGCGATCTTGCTCAGGAACGGCGCCCAGCAGCGCCTTGCCACCACACCCTCTCCGTGCTAGAGAGAGGGACCCACGAACGAGCGCGTGCTTTGCGCCTAAGCCTCAGCACC
>CAZCVY010000408.1:0-4377 GCA_964501985.1 uncultured Acidobacteriota bacterium
ATGTCTGCTTCTGAAACCAAGCTGCGAGCAGCCTACGCTGAGTGCCGCCGGTTGGCGAGCCGCCACTACGAGAATTTCCCGACTGCCTCATATCTTGTCCCCCGCGACAAGCGCGACGCGCTGGCGGCGGTGTATGCCTTTGCCCGCTACGCCGACGACGTGGCGGACGAGCCGGGCGTCGAGAACCGCCTGGAAAAGCTGGCCGCATGGCGCGCCCAGCTCGTTGCCAGCTATCAGGGAAAATTCGATCACCCCATTTTCCTGGCGCTGCACGATAGCGCAGAGCGATTCCACCTTTCGCGCGAGAACTTTGAAAACCTGTTGCGTGCGTTTGAATCGGACGTGGTGGTGAATCGCCATCCGGACTTTGACACGCTTTTGGCTTATTGTAAATGTTCCGCGAACCCCGTCGGACGCTTGGTCCTGGAGCTGTTCGGCTATCACGACTCGCGCCTCTTTGAGCTTTCGGACAACATTTGCACGGGGCTTCAGCTCACCAACTTCTGGCAAGACGTAGCCGTTGACTTTTCCCGCGACCGGATTTATTTGCCCCAGGAGGACATGGCCCGTTTCGAGTACACACTCGAGGACTTGCGTATAGGGCGCGCCGACAGCCGTTGGCAGGAATTGCTGGCCTTTGAAATTGCCCGCACGCGCGAGCTTTTCGAAAGGGGAAGAGGATTGCCGGAGGAAGTACAGCCCAAGCTACGCACGCAATTGCGCCTGACCTGGCTGGGGGGGACAGAGATCCTAGCAAAGATAGAAGCTGTTTCGTATGATATCTTTCATCGGCGGCCTTCACTCGGCAAATGGGATTTTCTGCGCCTTTACTGGCGCGCACGGCGGGCTCCCTTGGGGGCAAGCGTCGCCCACGCACCAACGGTTACCATCCCATCATGAACGTCTCCTCGAGAGATACTCATTTCACCAACGCGCGCGCCACAAATTTCTACTACGCGTTCGTTTTCTTGCCTGCGGAAAAGCGTCTTGCCATCGAAGCGGTCTACGCCTTCGCGCGGCGGGGAGATGATATCGTTGACAGCGGCCTTGACCGGGTTGAGGCCGCCGCTTCACTCGCACGCTATCGCCAGGCGTTGGACGCGTGTTATGCGGACGATCCGACTCGCCTTGACGAGCCGGAATTGCGCGCCTTGGCAGTCGCCATCAAGCGATTCAAGATTCCCCGCAAGCCTTTTGACGACCTGGTCCTGGGTCTCGAGATGGATCTGGAAACCACGCGCTACGCGACGTTTGAAGAATTGTCTTTGTATTGTTACCGCGTGGCATCGACCATCGGACTGATTTGTATTGAGATCTTTGGTTATCATAACCCCCGCACTCGGGATTACGCTGTGAACCTGGGTACGGCCTTGCAGCTTGTCAATATTCTTCGCGACGTCCAACGGGACGCTCAGCGCGGGCGCATCTATATCCCCCAAGCGGATTTGGACCGCTTTGGGGTTCGACCGGGCGAGCTCACGGCGGGCGCCTATAACGATCCCTTCATTGAGTTGATGCAGTTCGAATGCGACCGCGCTCGGCATTACTTTGATCTGGCTCGCCAGACGCTCTCTGCTGAAGACCGGCGGTCGATGACCGCCGCGGAAATCATGGCGTCGATTTATTGGGGCATTCTGAAGCGCATCCAGAAGCGCGCCTACAACGTCTACGGCAAGCGAGTGCACGTTCCGCGCCCGATCAAGTTCTGGACAGCACTCACGGTTTATCTCGGCCGGGAGTGGCACAGGTAGAAGTCAGGAGTCAGAAGCCAGGAGTCAGAAGCCAGGAGTCAGAGGCCAGGAGTCAGAGGCCAGAAGCCAGAAGACAGAAGCCAGGAGTCAGAAGTCAGGAGTCAGAATGGAGACACCACGAAATCCTGCCAGGACCTTTCAGGATCTGCTTGTCTGGCGCAAGGGTCACGAATTCGTTCTCGCAGTGTACAAATTCACAGCCGCTTTTCCTAAACAGGAAAGATACGCATTGTGCATCCAGATGCGACGAGCCGCAGTTTCGGTCCCAGCGAATATCGCCGAAGGGTTTCGCAAGCGCGGGAGGCCGGAACAAGGTTCGATTCATGAACACCGCGGAAGGGTCCCTGGAAGAATGCCGGTATTACTTAATTCTCGCTCAGGATTTGGGTTATGGAGATTCAAAAGCACTCATGGTGTTGCTGGAGGAGGTGAGCCGTCTACTCAACGGTTATTCGAAGGCAATCCAAAGAGCCGCGGCCGGTGAGCTTCTCTCCTGACTCCCGACTCCTGACTTCTAGCTTCTGATTCCAACCATGTCAGAAGAGGTCATCATTATCGGTGGCGGTTTCGCCGGCCTGGCGGCGGGTGTGGCATTGGCCGAAGCTGGCAGGCGAGTTTGCTTGCTCGAGCAGAAACCCTATCTAGGGGGCCGGGCCCGTTCCTTCATCGATCCCGTCACCGGGTCGGTCGTGGACAACGGCCAGCACCTCTTCATGGGCTGCTATCACTCGACGGTCCGCTTCCTCACGACACTCGGAACTCTCGACCGATTGCAATTTCAGCCTCGCCTGTCTGTGCCGTTTCTAGACAGGGATGGGCGGCTTACGCGCTTGGACTGCCCGGACTGGCCTTCGCCCTGGCATCTGCTTGTTGGGGTGATGCGTTCAGCGAGCTTCTCGTTTAAGCAGAAGCTGGAGGTTCTTCGCCTGGGAAGCGGTCTACGTAGTGGGGGCAAGAACTCCGCGCCCTCGCCCGACGAGAGCGTCACGGCGTGGCTCGGAAGGCAAGGGCAATCGGAAGGCCTTCAACGCGATTTCTGGGACTTGCTGTGTATCGCGGCGATGAATGAGGATCCGCACATCGCCTCCGCGCAGCTCTTTGAGCGAGTTCTGCGGCTGGCGCTCTTTTCCTCGAGTGCCGATTCGCGGCTGGGCATCGCGCGCGTGGGATTGAGCGAGTGTTACACGGCTGCGGCTGCGGCTTACATTGAGGCGCGCGGCGGCCGCGTACAAACCGGGTGTAGCGTAAGGCAGATGCAGATCATTGAGGGCGTCTGCCGAGGTGTCGAACTGGGTGGCGGAGAAACGATCGCGGGCGTTGCCATCGTCACCGCGCTGCCCTGGCATCAACTCGCGGGGATATTGCCCGGTGATGTGTTGCGCACCGAACCGTTCTTTGCCTCCGCCCTCGCGCTGCGACCCGCGCCCATCATTTCCATTAACCTGTGGTTTGATACACCCATCACCGAACTTGAGTTCGCGGGATTGCGAGGAACGACGGTCCAATGGTTATTCAACAAAAGCCGCATACTGGGCGCGAGTGACCACTATGTTTCACTGGTCGTGAGCGGCGCGCATGAGCTTATCAAGCGGTCGAAGGAAGAATTGCTGGCGATCGCGTTGCGAGAACTTGGTGACATGCTGCCGGCGGTGCCCAAAGCAAAACTGTTGCACTCGCTCATTATCAAGGAGCGTTTCGCAACCTTCTCGCCGGACCCGGAAGCTGAGGCTGTGCGGCCGCCAGCACGCACTCCCATCGTGGGGCTCTTTCTCGCCGGCGATTGGACCGCGACGGGCCTTCCCGCCACCATTGAAGGAGCTGTCCAGAGCGGTTATACCGCGGCGAGAGTGCTTCTGGAGTCCGGGTCCCATCAAAGTCCGCAAAGTTCCCTGCAGGGGAACAAGATCACTAGCCGTCGGTGATACCGACGGACAAGGATTGGCGAGAGAGTCGACCCCGCCGGGGTCGAATGTCCTTCGTGGGTGTCCAAGATAGGATCTGGCCGTCAGTCGACGACCTGCGGCTTCGCCGCTTGCTATGCGGAAAGGCTGCGCCTTTCCGTCGCCGCAGGTTCTCCCCGACCTCGTTTGTGCCGCGTGGAAGGCTATGCCTTCCGTGCGGCACGAACGAGGAGTTAAGGGGTCAAATCAGCCGAAAAGGCGGAGCCTTTTCGCACAGCGAGGGGCGGAGCCAGACCCAAAAGCCGGCGCACCCGCTATCTTGGACAATAGTGAATACCCTTTGGCCCGCGTTCCTCGCACCCGTGGCTAATGACCGTCGGCCGCCGAGCCGCCACCCTATTTCGACGTTGACGTGGCCCCACGGCCACCCTCACGGCGCAAACGTCCGCTTGCGGGGTCGTACTTCCAAGTCTACCGGATGGGAGCAGACGCCGTTGTCTGATTCGGACCTCGGCGTACCTGACCCTCCGCCAAGTGACTTATTTTTCATCCACTTATTGGGATACGCGAAATACTGAAGCTATAAGGCCATTGTTTTCTGCAATTTAACTGGATAGCGGGAATGGAACGGAAAAACGGGGTGTTTTTGAGGTCAAAAGTCGATATAACCGGTTTGCTTTCTACAATTAATCGGCAATTAGTCGGCTATTTTGTATAACTCGTTT
>CAZCVY010000409.1:0-4334 GCA_964501985.1 uncultured Acidobacteriota bacterium
TGCTCTGGGACCTTCTCTTCGCCCTCGGGGATTTGCTGGCCGCCTACGCCATCCTGAGCTGGTACAAAGTGCCGCCGATGGCGAGCTTTATTGCGCTTCTCGCCTTGGTCCTGTTCATCCCACTGCCGGCGCTCATCATGACCGGCATGGAACCGCCGATGCAAATCCTGGTTTCGATGCTCACGGTTTTTGTGGCCGCGCGATGGCTCAGCGGCGAGTCACCCGGCTTGGCGCGCGCGGATTCGGTTTGGCTGCTGATTCTCGCGCCGGTCGTCACCGGTGTTCGCTTCGAAGGAATGTTCCTGATCATTGCCATTGGCCTCATTTTGCTGGCGCTCCGGCGCTGGCTTTATGCCCTGGCCTTCTGCGCCCTGGGTTTTTTGCCGGTCGTGCTCTACGGAATCATTTCCGTATCGAAGGGTTGGTATTGGCTTCCCAACTCGGTGCTGCTCAAGGCAACTTTGCCGAGCTCCGGTTCGCCTGGCGCGTTCATCCTGTCTCTATGCTATGCCGTGATGACGAACACGCGTATGGCCCTGCACGTTCCGGCGCTACTCTTGGCGGTGCTTCTGGTTTATCTCGCCGCCAGCGGGAAGGGAAGCGGCCCACGGGAAAGCCGCCAATTGATGGGAGCGATTCTGCTGTTGGTCGGAATCGCCCACATGGAGTTTGTGCGGCCCACCTTACTCTACCGTTATGACGCATACCTGTCGGCAATGGCCATCATTCTTGTGGCCGCGCAAGTCCCGCTGCTCGCACCGCATTGGCCCCGCATGCTCTCCTTTGACACATGGGCGGTTCCGAAGAATCTGGCCGCGGCCGTTCTGGTCCTGGCGCTAGCTTTCCCCTTGGTGATGGAGGGCGGGGTATTACTCTGGCAGGTGCCGCAATGCGCCAACAACATTTATGAACAACAGTACCAAATGGCATTATTCGTAAGAAAGTATTACCAGGGGTCGAGTATCGCGCTCAATGACATCGGCGCTGTCAATTATTACGCCGATATTCATTGCCTGGATTTGTGGGGGCTCGCGAGTCTGCCCGTGGCCAAGGCGAAACGCAGCCACCACTACGAGCTTGCTGAAGTCGCGAGTTTCTCCCAGCAAGCAAACGTGAGAATAGCCATTCTTTACGATGAATGGTTCGCTGGGATGTTGCCGCGGGAATGGGTCCGGGTGGGGACTTGGACGATTCGGAACAACATGGTCGCCGCAAATGACACCGTCTCTTTTTACGCAGCAGATCCCGCCGAAGCCGCTCACCTCGTGCAATGCCTGCGTGAATTCTCCGCCCAACTGCCTGCTGACGTCATCCAGCACGGTCCCTACCTTTCGTGGGGAAACGAAAGCGCAAAACCCTGACCGCAGAAAGCGACGCGACTCTCTTGGGTTCAGGGAGCGCTGCGCCGAAAGTGTCAAGCCTACGAGTAGCTTCGATCTCGCTCATTACACCAATAATAGACTACCTATAATATTAATACGCCAGTTATAATTTAGCGTTGTCGAATTGCTTGAATCCGGAACGAATACCCAAAGCCCAAAAGATAATACGTCGTCCCTGCCAGTGAGCCGACGCCGGCGTGGAAATCGAGCTGTTGCTGCGGTGAAATAGTCAGCGCGGTTCCGAAATGCAGCAGGTCCCGCGGCCCGCCGCGCTGGGAAAAGTCACCCGCATACTCGGCGAACGCGCTCCAGGGTCCTGTCAATTGCCGATTAAGCACGATGGTGGGCTCAAAGGTGAAATTCCGCCTGCCGTCCTGGGTGGGGCAGTACAACGACAACATTCCCCCCAACCCCCACTTCGGCGTCAAAGCACGAGACCAGGGGACTTGCACTGCCGGATCGTAGCCATGGCTGGAAATGGCTCGGGCACCGGTTGGCATACTTAGATAGAACACTACCGAAACATCAAACCTGCCCGGCGTAGGGCCAAGTTGCTGTTTCACCCCGATCGCCATGTCGCCGAATCCAGCCCCAGGCATAGGACCTGCGTTCAGGCCCATCGTCTGGTTGTAATAATAATCCGGAACGTAGAAGCGCAGTTCCGTCTTTGACAGAAGCCCAAACCGAATCAGACTTTCCGGCCCGTCCAGGGTGCGCAACGCCTGCGAGCTGCTGTCGAGGAATCCGTTTTCCACTTGAATGCTGCCCGTGGGCACGACAACGCTCGAGTCCGTGACCGACGGTCGATCGGTTGCAATCGGCGCCGCTGCCACAGCACCCTTCGGCTGATCTTGGGCCGGCAATGGCTCCATTGCGATCAGAACGAACGCGACGAGCGCGATGGAAGTACGAGCAGGCATCGATCTAGCGCCTCCTTTATGACGTTTCCGCAAAGGCTACCCTTTTGGGGACTGGCAGGACCGCACACACGTCAATTCAAGGTCTGTCGCAGATGATTGCTAACCCTTCCACAGGATGGATTTCAGTCGCGGGAACGCCTCCAAGGCATTATCTCGCATGATTTGTTTTCCGATCCGTTCTGCCTGCGGCTCGGTCAAATCGCCCCGATCGATCTTTTCCGCCAGCACCTCTCCCAGGCATCGGCGGGTTATCTCCGTCGCCGCGTAGATGCCCTCGGCGTGGTGCGAGTCGGAACCCCAAAGGATGCGATCGGAGGGAATCAATTCCAGCCACTCGTGAAGTGCGCGCTTGCCGGCGCTATAGCTGATCATGGGAAGCCAGCAGGAGTCGACCCAGACATTCCTCGCGCGAACAATTTCAGTGAAAGCGATGGCGGCGGTTTCGCCCATCCAGGGATACCCGCCGTGCATGATCACGAAGCGAGTTTGAGGGTTTGCCTCGATCAGGTCGACCAGCAGCATGGGGCTCGATCCCTGGACCCGCCCCATCCCCGTGTGAATCTGATACGACAGGTCGTGCCGGGCGGCGAATCCCACCAGCTTCCTCATGATGAAATCCTGGAAGTCCTTGATCTCCTGCGGAGCCAGTTCCGACCGCTTCCGCCCGAAGGCACGGGACGCACGCTCCTCCGGGACGTTGTCGAACTGTAGCGTTCGGTCGTAGGCCGTATCATCATCGGTCAGGCAGACCGCACCCCTCTCCTTGGCCTCTTTGCAGAGGAGGTCAAGCACGGCGAGGTAGTCGTCCAGGGTCTCGACCGCCATCTTTCGCTCGCGGGCGAAGCGGTAGGGATCGTCGTGCGGGTCTTTATACTCCGAAGGGTGAAAGCCTGACAGGAGTGAGCTGGTATTAAGATTTCGCGCCTGAAATCGATAAGCCGTCGGGTAATCAAGCCGCGACCAGTACGGGTCAATAATCATCAATTCGATGTTGGACCTTTCTGTGACCACAGATTCGACCCAGCGGTGGTCGCGGTAATTCTGGAAAATGCGGCGATCGAGCTCACGCGCATCCGAATCGGAAATAGGGTCGAAATCGACGCCGTAGAGATCCCGAAATGCCGCCAGCATGTACCGGTAAAAGGTGGTCGCACGGCCATTGTCAAAGTCGGGTTTGGCGCGCGCCCACCAGGTATCAAACGTGTCGCCGGATTTCCAGGGAGTGAGGTGGCTGGGGTCCTGGTAGTAGCTGGTGCTCCAAAGCCCGCAGAGATTCATGCCGCGGCCGCGCTCGGTTTCAACGTAGCCCCAAAGGGCGTCGAAGGGACGAAGGTGATCGTGGCAGTCGATCGCGGTGATGGAACTAAGATACTCCGCCATCCGGCGGTAGGTGGTGGGTTGCTCCGAGGCCTGCGCAACGGCACTCGTGGGAGTCACCAATCCCGCCATGCCGCCGGTCCCAGCCTTGAGAAAATCGCGGCGGCCTAGCCCTGCATTACGTTGCACCAGAACCTCCTTGTGGGTTGTAAGCGTCTGCGTCCGTGTTTCCCCGCGGACGATTTTGCTCCATTCCGCGGACTGCATCAGTCTAAAGGACTATCCAGAAGGCTTCAAGTTAAGCCAGGGAGCTGTAGGGGGACGACTTGCCATCCCCCTTAGCTTCGTACCTATTGAAGCGAGGAATTCGTTCCCCAGCGCTCGAAAAGTGACGAGGAAGCCGGCGATTTCTGCAAAATAGCGCTCGATTTGACGTAAATGTCGAAAATGAAGACCTAAAAGTCTGTTTCTATTCGGGCACCTTGTCTTGCGATCCTTTGTTTTCATACACATTCCGGCTTCGAACGCATTATATTAATTTTTTTTCATGCTCTGCCGGGAAATGGGCTGCGGCGGGCTTCAGTCCGGCCCCCCCGCGTCGAGCCCTCAAGGGCCTTAGGCGCGGTCGACCCCGGCGCACAACTACCTTTATTTTCATAGATATCGTAGGTATACAGAAATAAGCTGCCTGTTTTCATGAACATCGTAGGAGTAG
>CAZCVY010000410.1:0-4315 GCA_964501985.1 uncultured Acidobacteriota bacterium
GAGTTTCATTACAATGGCGGCATCGCCGAATTCATCAAGCACCTTAACAAGAACAAAGAGGTACTTCATGCGACGCCGATCTATGCGGAAAGCGACCGCGACGACGTCCACATGGAGTTCGCCATTCAATACAACGACGGCTATGCGGAAAATGTCTTCTCCTTTGCCAACAACATCAACACCGTCGATGGCGGCACGCATCTTTCCGGCTTCCGCTCCGCGCTGACGCGGGCCATCAATCAATTCGGCCAGAACCAGGGCCTGTTCAAGGACGTCAAAGAGAACCTGCAAGGTGAGGATGTGCGCGAAGGTCTGGTGGCGGTGGTGAGTGTGAAGCTCCCGCAGCCGCAGTTCGAGGGTCAGACCAAGGGGAAACTCAACAGCGATATTCAGAACGTGATGGGCAGCTTCGTCTACGAGAAGCTGATGGAGAGTTTCGAGAAGAATCCCACGGTGGGCCGCAAGATTTGCGCCAAGGCCGTGGACGCCTCACGCGCGCGCGAGGCCGCGCGCAAAGCCCGCGAACTCACCCGGCGCAAGGGCGCTCTCGATTCCGGAGGCCTGCCCGGCAAGCTTTCCGACTGCCAGGAGCGCGATCCCGAGCGCTGCGAACTGTTCCTGGTGGAGGGAGATTCCGCCGGCGGATCCGCCAAACAGGGGCGCGACCGCCGCTACCAGGCCATCCTGCCGCTGCGGGGAAAAATCCTGAACGTCGAGAAAGCGCGGTTCGACAAGATGTTGGGCCACGAGGAAATTCGCGCCCTTATTACGGCGCTGGGGACCGGCATCGGCAAGGACGATTTCGACCTCGCTAAACTCCGCTATTCGAAGGTCATCATCATGACCGACGCGGACGTGGACGGCTCCCACATCCGAACCCTCTTGCTGACTTTCTTTTATCGCCAGATGCCGCAACTGGTCGAGCACGGCAATATCTACATCGCCCAACCGCCGCTCTACCTGATCAAGAAGGGAAAGAAGTCGCAATACATTCACGATGAGAAAGAGTTCCGCCGGGAGGTGCTGCGCCGCGCGACGGAGGATCATGCCGTGGAATTCGGCGAAGGCAGCAAGAAAAAGCTGGAAGGCGGCGAACTCACCAATTTCCTGATGGCTTTTGGCGAATACATCGACCTCTATAGCAAGCTGGAAAAACGGATCGGTGACGGGCGTCCCATCGACGCGCTGCTGCGCGCCGAACTTTCCAAGAAAGCCGAACTCGAGAACCAGGAAAAGCTGGAAAAGGTGGCGAAGGACTTGCGCGCCGAGGGCTTCAAGACCAGCATCAAGCTCGACGAGGAGCACAGTATTCACTTCCTCGGGTTCCACAGCGAAACCCAGCCGGAACGCATTCTCGACTGGGATCTGCTTTCGAGTCCCGAATACCGCCGCCTCTACGATCTGCACAAACGTGTGCACGAGTATGACCGGCCGCCGTTCACCATCACCTCGAATGGCACGAAACTATCGATCGATGACCGCAAGGAGCTTGTCGACCACGTGATGTCCGTGGGGAAGAAATCCTTCACCGTGCAACGCTTCAAGGGGTTGGGCGAAATGAATCCCACCCAACTGTGGGAAACCACCATGGACGCCGAACAACGCACCATGTTGCAGGTTCACGTGGAAGACCAGGTGGAGGCCGACTCCATCTTCACCGTGCTCATGGGAGACGTCGTCGAACCTCGCCGCCAGTTCATCGAGGACAATGCGCTCGATGTGAAGAATCTGGATATCTGAGCGGAGTCGTTTGTAGGCCACCTATCCTGGGCGCGCTTGTGGAGGCAAAAGATGGGGTCTGGCAATACAAAATATTCACCGTGCTAACCAGCAATGGCGCAGCATCATTTCCCGTGGGACGTTATGGGCACAACTGATGGAAAACCAAGGGCTGACGGGGTTGCGACTCTTTCGAAGAAGAGAGGCGCGAAGGTCCTACGCTATTGGTCAGATTGTAAAGATATGAAGGACGTTCACGCTTTGTTGGAGAGAATTCGCGCTCCGAGATATGACCATTTGGGGCGACGGCGTCCAAAGCCCTGATTTCGTACCACACAATAGCCCTCATTTTTTCAAAATGGTGGGAATTTGCGCGATCAATCAGTTTCCTGTTTCGCGTAGGTGTGGTCCGTCGCCGTCAGTTCGGTTGACCCCAAAATCGCGAGTCCGCGCTACGCCATTCGGCGCTGAACACTTGGCTCCCCCGTCGCAGACTTGGTTGGGAAAACTGCCGATTCTTGTCAAGCAGCTTGACGGGCACGGTCGGGCTCGATAGAATCAACTAGTTCAAACTGGTTGGAGGCTTCACTATGGAAGCTATAGGCGCTTTTGATGCCAAGACGCATCTTTCGGCCCTGCTCGACCGCGTGGCGAAGGGCGAAAGGATCACGATCACACGACACGGAGTTCCGGCGGCAGTGCTGGTGCCTGTCCACGAGGCGGCGAGCAAGCTGACTCACGAAGAGATTATTGAGGGGATGAGGGAATTGCGCAAGCGAGTAAAGCCGGATCGCATTAGCGTCCGCGAGATGGTGAACGAGGGGCGGCGACTATGACCGGTGTAGTGGTTGATGCGTCGGTGGCGCTGGCGTGGTGTTTTCCGGATGAGAGTAGCAAAGACGCAGACAGGATTCTGGCAGCCCTAAAGGGACGGGACATATTGGTTCCTGCAGTCTGGGTGTTGGAAGTCACAAATGCCATGCTGGTAGGTGAGCGACGCAAGCGGCTGCGGCAGCCGGAAATCTTGCGCTTTATCGCATTGTTAGACAGCCTTCCGATCTTACAGGACCACCAGGCGGTGGGCGATAGCGTCGCCAACGTTTTGCCCATTGCACGGGATTATGGCCTTTCGGCGTACGATGCCTCCTATCTTGAACTGGCCATACGGCACGGCTGCCCGCTCGCCTCGCTGGATTCCGGCTTGCAGAAGGCCGCCCAGCGGGCCGGAGTGAGAGCGCTTTAGACCAGGTTGCGGCGCCACCGCGCTTCGTTTGCCTTCCGGCCCTTTCCCAATCAACACCGAAAAGCCCGTCGGAAACAGCGAAAAGCCGCAGGGCCGGAGAGCGAGTCCTGCGCTACGATGCCGATCCCTCGCCGCATAGCAAGCGTGCCCCACGAGACCGAATGGCAATTTCCTATCGGTAGGATATTCGAACGTAAAATCAACATAATTCCCCCTTGGGGGGAATTGTCCGCCTTCACGTCGCCTCTGGTCGCCATCGTGCTCTATATCTAGTGGAGTATTAGAGCGTGGGTAAAATAACGCACCTTCCCGGGATCTCGGGCGAGCGTCCAGCTACCGAGGAAGGCTCCGCACCCGAGCACCTAGCCCCGAATGCCAAGCAGCTAGTACCCAGACCCTAGAACCCCGGGGCGCTGGACCCAGGATATTTCCATGGCACTCGTCAGCAAATCCACTGTGAGGGCCAGAAAAACCAAGCCTCTCCATGATATATCAGAATCAAAAGGAGTTAGTTGTTTAGAGTAGAAAAGTCTGAAAGCTTTAACTCATTCAGATAGTGAGAGTTAGGCTGAAACACGAAATCCAGGGCAAGAAAACGGGCGCGTCTCTCCATGATGTATTAGAAACAAAGGGATTTAGCCATGATGAGCGAGAATTGCGCAAAGATCGATATTATTGGAAATAAAATAGTTAGCTTGGCTTCACTGGCCAGGGTCATGAAAAAAAGGGGGAATTAAAAAATGCGGCTGACATTCCGTAAGTCATTGAAAACACATATAGATAAAATGTCCACTTTCCGCCTCTCCATTATGTTGCTGAAAACACGCGAGTTAAACCACTCTCTCCACTATGTTGATGAAAAGAAATAGAGTTAGCGAAATATCCGTTGATCGAGTTTGCTTGAGGGCTGGGGATTTGGCCACCAAACATAACCCCCAATCGGCGCCGAAATCCGGTAAAATAGGAGGTGCACATTTACGAGTTTGTGGCGCCGATGTTGAAGTCGGCACGCGCCGTAGCGGCGACTTTACGTCGCCATAATTCCAATCGGTGCAAAACGGAAATGGCCGCATAAACCCGCCGCTACATTCTGAAATACTACGTCGCCTAACGAGGAACCGAATTCATGGGAGATCAGGAACTTATCAAGCCGTCGCGGGATATTAACGTCAATATTGAAGACGAGATGCGCAAGTCGTATCTCGATTACGCGATGAGCGTGATCATTGGCCGGGCGCTGCCCGACGTGCGCGACGGACTGAAGCCGGTCCACCGCCGCATTCTCTACGCGATGTACAAGGAGGGCAACACCTCCGACAAGCGCTACATCAAGTGCGCGGGCACCGTGGGCGA
>CAZCVY010000411.1:0-4305 GCA_964501985.1 uncultured Acidobacteriota bacterium
TCGCGAACAACCACCACACGCGCGGGGTCGATGCCCTTGGCGATGATGCGCTCGCGGGTGTCCTCGCCCAAAACGATCACGCGGCTTGCCCGCCCAAGGGCCCATCGGTGCAAACGCTCCCAGAGCCTGACCCACCAGGCAGGGCGAACGATGCTGCCGAGCAGCGCCATCTCCGGGTAAAGGTCGCGAATATTGTAAACGAACGGCTGGCGTTTGAGCGAGGCCACGAAGGCACCCACGATGCCTTCGAAGGGCGGATCGGTCATGGCCATCACCATGTCCGTCCGCATCACGAGGGCGCGCGGAACGGAAAGGGCCACATAGGAAAGATAATTCCACACCCGCTGGCGCATTCGGAAGCGCGGGAAAGTGCTCGAGCCGACGCGCTCCACGACGGCGCGTCCGCGATGTTCGCGCCGGAAGACGTAAAAGGGATGCCGTTCGGAGGGGTCGTAGGATGGCCGGCCGCAGAGGACCGTTATCGCGTGGTGTTCGGCCAGTGCGTCCACGACCGCCGCCGCCATGTTGGCGGTCGCCGCAGTGTCCGGGGGGAAATACTCGTTCAGGAGGAGAATGCGCACGGGTAGTCAGGCTTATAGACTTCGCAGCCCTTTTACCCAATGGACCGCGAAGTTCGTCGAATCAAGCCTTCGAGGCCTTTCCTGCGGCCATACGCTCCTCCGGCGGTGAAGACAGTGGCGGCTTTTCGATCAGAAAATTGCCCAGGACCAATACATCCATGCGGGTGCGGAGGAAGCAGTCAATGGCTTCCTTGGGGGTCAGGACAATGGGCTCGTTTTCGTTGAAGGAAGTATTGAGCAGCACCGGCACTTCCGTCAGTTTCTCGAACTCCCTGATCAACGCCCAGTAGCGGGGATTGGTTTCGCGGCTTACCGTCTGGAGACGGCCGGTTCCGTCCACATGCGTGGGGGCGGGGATGACGGCTCTTTTCTCCGGGCGCACGGTGTATGCCAGGTTCATAAAGGGAGAGGGGTGGGAGCGCTCAAAGTATTGCCCTGTAGCCTCCTCTAGAATGGAAGGAGCGAACGGACGAAAGACTTCCCGGTGTTTGATCCTCTGGTTCAGAATGTCTTTCATCTCCGCCCGGCGCGGGTCGACGAGGATGCTCCGGTTTCCGAGGGCCCGCGGACCCCACTCCTGCCTGCCTTGATACCATCCCACGATCTTGCCGTCGGCGAGGTGTTGGGCAGTCTGGCGCATCAACTCGTCATCGGGAAGCTTTTGCACGGGAGAGCCCAAACTATGAATCTGGCTGCTTTCCAAGGCCAGGGACATGGCCTCCGGTGTAAACTGTGGCCCCCAGTAGGCGTGGTCCATGATGAAGGTCCGCGGCTGGCCGAGGATTTGATGATAGACATAGTAAGCCGCCCCCACCGAGAGTCCGGCATCACCGGCGGCGGGTTGGACGTAAACGTGTGAAAACGGAGTGTAGTCAAAAATCTTGCCATTGGCAACGCAGTTAAAGGCGACGCCGCCGGCCAAACAAACCTGGGGTTGCGGAGCGGTCTTGTGCAGTTGGTTCAGCAGCCGAAAGTAGGCTTCTTCCAGCACCACCTGCATCGAAGCAGCAAGGTCCTGGTGTTTCCTGCCCACGGGTTCGTCGGCCGGACGGGTCTTTCCCAGCCGCTCCTCGAGGTAGGGGGAAAACAACTGACCCAGTACGGGAGTCTTGCCATTTTCCTGCCAGGTCATTTCCGGCCCCGTCCGGTGGTGGCAAAAATATTCGAGCCCGAGAGCAAACCCCTTGCTGCCGTGGACCTTAACCACCCGGCGCAACTCCTCCACGTGCGCGGGCTCACCGTACGCAGCCAGCCCCATCACCTTGTACTCGTCGCCAAACTTCCAGAAACCCAGGTACTGGCTCAGCGCCGTGTAATAGAGCCCCAGGGAATGGGGAAACGCCACGGCTCCGTGGACATTGAGCTTGTTGCCCACTCCTGTTGCCCACATCGTGCTGGCGAAATCGCCAAGTCCATCGGTCGAGAGCACGGCGGCCCTCTCGAAGGGCGAGACGAAAAAGGCGCTGGCGAGGTGCGCCACATGGTGTTCAATGCGGTGGTGCTGGGCGCGAATGGCCTGCGGGTCGATATCACACGCGGCAGCGAGATCCTCCTGAATTCCCCGGAAATGCTTCAGGGCCTTATAGCGGTCGAGAGTAAAGCGGGGCATGCGAACGGCGTAAAAGAGCTTCGTCGCGATCCGCGCCCAAGGGTTGCGGGGAACGGCCACGTGGTCGATATCCTTGATGGTCAATCCAGCTTCGGTAAGGCAGTGCCGGACGGCGTTCGCGGGGAAGCCTGCCGCGTATTTTACGCGGTTGAAGCGTTCTTCCTCGACGGCCGTGATCAGCCGTCCATCACAAACAAGGGCCGCCGAGGCGTTGGCGTGATATGCGTTGATGCCCAGGATATTCATAGGTTTACGGGGTGTAGCGCGGTCCACGCTCGGGCAGGAATCCGCGAATCAGCTTACCAGGTGGTGGTCCACCCATCGGTTCAAAACAAACAGGCTCCAGACGCGGGACCAGCTCGTTTGGCGTTTCAAGAAGTCCTTCCAGACTTTACCAACACCGTGGCCGCTGAGGCATTGCTGTAGCGGCGGTGAAATGTTCTGAAGTTCTGTTCCCACCTGTTTCCCGAGCGAACTCCGGAGCCAATGCTCCCACGGGAGGGTGAAGGTCCGTTTCGGCTGAGAAATGACTTCCGCGGGCAGCAGGTCGCCCAGAGCGTCAACGAGCAGCGCTTTGGCTCGGCCGTCGCGACGCTTGATCGATCCCGGGAGCCTGGACACGAACTCGACCAGAGCATGGTCAAGAAAGGGCACCCGCACCTCGAGAGAGTTGGCCATGCTCATCGAATCGGTGTCACGTAAAAGCGTATCGACCATATAGGACCGGGATTCCAAACACGAGACGGCGGTAAAATCGTCAAGTTGCCTCGATCCTTGCGCGGTTTGCTCGAGCCAATCCCGCCAGGGTTCCGGCGAGCCTAAACCATTACCACTCAGCAATCCCAACACCTGGGTCGGGGTGAAAAGGAGCCTGGTATAAAAATATGGATGGGGCAGGAATCTGGGGTCTCGCCATAGCGCCGCCATTTTCCGATGCGAATCCTTCTTCTGAAAATGCCCCAGAATCCCCTCCGCTGCTGAGGCCATTGCCGATCGAAACCCTCCCGGCACCGTCTGAGCGAGCGAAGCCACGGATTGCGCTTCCGGGGTCGAACGAAACGTGCTGTACCCTCCAAAAATCTCGTCGCCGCCCAAACCGGAGAGTGCGACTTTGAGGCCGGCTTGCCGTGCCGCCCAGGAAACAAAATAGGTGTTAATACCGTCCATGCTGGGTTGATCGAGTGCGCCGACCGCATCGCCGAGCCGCGCTAGCATGTCGTCCCCACTCAGAGTGAGTTCCTGGTGATTCGTTCCGAATCGCTGCGCTGTGCGGCGGGCCAATTTGGCCTCGCTGTAGTCCTGCTCCGGAAAAACCACGGTGACCGTGTTCAGGCTTGCTTTCTTCTGCGTAGCAAGGGCGACCAGCGCGGTGGAATCGATGCCGCTGCTCAAGAATACCCCCACGGGCACGTCGGCAATCAAATGCGACTCAACAGCTTCTTCCAGTAACGATCGCAGGAAAGCCGTCGCCGAGCCTCGTTCCTGCTTCTTGGTTTCGAGCGCGGGAGATGCCGATGTGGCGAAATCCCAATAAGGCTCCGGGTGGACGCAAGCGTGCTGGCCGGCGGCTGAAAGGGTGATCCGGTGCCCAGGAGGCAAGGAATACACCCCCTCGACCAGCGTCATGGGCTCCACGACCGAACCGAACAGCAGATAGCTTCGGAGTGCGGTTTGCGAAAGCTTTGGCTCGACCTGGCCGGAAGCAAGGAGAGACCGGACTTCCGAGGCAAAAATCAAGTTGCCATCAACGAGCGCGTAGTAGAGCGGCTTGATCCCAAGACGATCGCGCGCGAGCAGGACCCGCGGATTGCCTCGGCGCGTAGACTTTGACGTTTCCGCGAGGGCGAACGCGAACATTCCCTCGAAGTGGTCCACGCAATCTTCGCCCCATTCCTCGTACGCGTAGACAATGACTTCCGTATCGCTTTCCGTTTGGAAATGATAGCCGCGCGATTCCAGCCGGCTCCGAAGCTCGTGGAAGTTATAAATCTCTCCATTGAATACTACAACGACGGTCTTTTCCCGATTGAATACAGGTTGGTGCCCGCCGCCGAGGTCGATGATGCTGAGGCGGCGCATGCCCAAAGCTACCGACTCGTCGATGAAGACGCCCTC
>CAZCVY010000412.1:0-4284 GCA_964501985.1 uncultured Acidobacteriota bacterium
CAAGGACGCCGACGGCCGCGCGACAATGGGGGGCAGTTCCGGCGGCTCCTGCGCCTTGATCATGGCTTGGTACCATCCGGAGTTATACCACCGCGTACTCACCTACTCGGGCACTTACGTCAATCAGCAGTGGCCGTATAACGCCGAGACTCCGCATGGCGCATGGGAATTTCATGAACACCTTATCCCCAATAGTCCGCCCAAGCCGCTACGGATCTGGATGGAAGTCGGCGACCGGGATCTTCTCAACCCGAATGTCATGCGCGACGGAATGCACGACTGGGTCGTCGCCAATGAAAATATGGCGAAAGTGCTTGCGGCCAAAGGCTATCATTACCAATTCGTTTTCGCCCGCAATGCCGGCCACACTGACCGCACCGTGAAACAGCAGACCCTGGCTGAGGCTCTGGAGTATCTTTGGCAGGGCTATTCCGCCGGAAGGTGAAGAATTTATCTCCGTTAAAGGATTTCATGAAGATTCGAGCAAGCTCTGTCCATCTCCTTATCGTGCTTACCCTGCTCAGGGCCGGGTGCCTCTACGCGCAGACCGCGGCCCCAACGGTTAGGCCAAGCACCACGCCGGCGACGATGGATCGCGACCTGCTTGAGGTCACCATCCCCCGACTGCAACAACTGTACCGCAGCCATAAGTACACCGTTACGGAAGTCGTCCGCTGGCACATGGCGCGCATTAAGAAATACAACGGGATCTATCGCGCCGTGCAGACGGTGGACGCGCCTGGAGCGCTCGCCACCGCCGCTCGCGAGGACGCGGAAGCAAGAGCTGGCGGCAGCGGTTTTGTGCGCGGACCCCTTTGGGGTGTTCCGATTGTCATCAAGGCCAACACCAGCGTGAAAGGGCTGGTGACCACGGATGGATGGAAAGGCTACATGATTCCCGGCCATGAACTGATCGCGCCCCGCGACGCAACGATCGTCGCCAAGCTTCGTGCGGCGGGAGCTGTCATCCTCGGCCAGACAAACATGCCGGACTTTGCCGCCAGTGACACCAATCGCAGCACCGCGTTCGGACGCACCGGGAATGCCTACGACGTGCGCTTCAGCCCCGGCGGGTCTTCGGGAGGCACCGTTACCGCCGTCACCTCCAACTATGCGTTGCTTGGCAATGGAACCGACACGGGCAACTCGATCCGGATGCCGGCGGCCACCAGTTCCGTCGTCGGGGTCTTCCCCACCCGCGGCCTCGTGAGCATCGCCGGCATCGCTCCGCTCGATTGGCTGCTCGATAACACTGGCCCCATCGCCCGCGACGTGACCGATGCAGCCATCGCGCTTGGCGTCATCGCCGGAGAAGATCCCCTCGATCCCCGCAGCGTCGGGTCCACTGCCAAAGCTGAGCCCGGCCCTTACACTCGATATCTGAAAGCAGACGCGCTCAAAGGTAAACGCTTCGGCGTTCCTGCCTTCATTCTTGCTGGAACCGGGACGCCATTTCAGGGCATTCGCGCTTCCGAGTCGACGGCTGAGGTCGCCGCAGCCATGGCCGACGCTAGCTTGCCCTTAAGGCCGGAGACGCGCGCGGCCTTTATGAAAGCGCTCGAAGGGCTACGCGCCGCGGGGGCCACCGTCGTCTTCGACGATTCCATCCTGCCTGACAGCTTTGCCGCGACCGTCGCTCACGTCGGCACCCTTCCTTATATTCGCGAAGGAACGGAAAAGTTCCTCGCCGAGTTTGGCCCGGCACAATATCATTCGGCCGACGAGTATCAGAAGGCTGTGGGATCTCCTTTGCCAGCCACGATCATTGGCGGCATGGATGAGGCCGCCCCAAAGGATCGGCCGCCAATCGTGCAAGCCTTGTTCGAGAGTGACCCCGGGGCCGACGCCAACGTGCGTGTCCCGCGGCAGAAGGCACTGGACATCTACAACGAAACGCTCGATCGCCTGCACCTTGACGGGTTTGTCTACCCAGCCACGCAAATGCCTCCGCCGGATGAGACGATGCCGCAGGACGGGAAGATTAGCGAAGGTCCGCACAGCGACACGGGGTGGGTCAACATGATCGGCGTTCCGGCCGTCGTCGTTCCCGGGGGATCTTATCCCAGTGGGCTCCCTTTCGGCTTGGAGCTGTCCTCGCGGCCGTGGAAGGACGGCGACTTGCTCGGTTGGGCGTATGCGTATGAGCAGGCCACACACCACCGCCGGCCGCCGGTGCTCGTCGAAAAGGGCCTGCTGCCTAATGCGCGATGACGCACCCGCCCGTTTCGCGATTGCCGATTTTCGATTGTCGATTGCCGATTGAACCCGTCGGCAGTCAGCACGGCAAGGTTCAGTCTAGATTGAAGAGAAAAGCCGCGGACCTACAAAACAGGTCCGCGCTACGTTTCCACGAATCCCCTTTTTGCCGATCGCCGATTTTCGACCGACGATCGAGGATTACAGTGTTCAGCAATCGAAAATCGGCAATGAAGTCCTTGTCCTCCGCTCTGGTCCGGTGTACGTTAGCGGACGGGAAAAAACATGAAAATCATCAGACTCGCTTTGGGCTCGCTGGCCTTAACTTGCCTTTTGCTCGGCATCAGAAGCTGGGCGGCGGACTGGCCGACCTTTGGTCACGACCCTCAACGCTCGGGCTGGGCCGCGGAGGAAGATTCGCTCAACGTCAAAAACGTTTCCGGATTGAAGCTACTCTGGAAAACTCAGATCAAGAACGAGGCGCTCTCGTTAACGGCGCTCACGGCTCCGGTGGTGACGGAGAAGGTCGTCACTCCCACCGGCATCCGAAGCTTGGTTTACGTGGCGGGAAGCTCCGATAATATCAATGCCATCGATGCCCGCACCGGCGAGTTGATCTGGACGCGGACCTTTGAGAGGCACGTGCTTCCGAAGGATGAGGGCATGTGGCTGTGTCCGAACAATCTGAACGCCACGCCCACCATCGATAGGGCCCGCGGATTGATATACGTCATTGCCGTAGACGGTAAGTTCTACGGTCTCGACCTGGGCACGGGCCAGACGCGCATCGGCCCTGTGCAGTTTGTCCCAGCCTACTCGAAGGACTGGAGCCTGAACCTCTCGAACGATATCGTCTATACGTCGATCTCGCAGGGCTGCGGCGGAGCGCGATCGGGAATCTACTCGCTCGACATCCGGCACCCCAATCGGCCGGTGATTCACGATCTGTTGGTCGCGAAGAATGGCGCCGGAATCTGGGGCCGCGGCGGAGTGGCGATTGGCGCGGACGGACGGATTTACGCCTCCACCGGCGACGGCGAGTTTAATCCCTCGGAAGGCGAATACGGCAGCAGCCTGCTTGCCGCTCGTCCGGAGGATCTCGAGATTACCGACTACTATTCACCCCTTAACTTCCGGAAGATCTCCCAGTACGATCTGGACATTGCGGCATCGAGCCTCCTCTGGTTCCCCTACCGCAACCACCGCCTGGTGGCCGGGGGCGGCAAGGAGGGGGCACTCTACTTGCTCGACGCGGATTCCCTGGGCTCGGAAGATCACCAAACGCCGCTCTACCGCCAGAAGCTCGCCAATGACGATCTTGAGTTTGAGATGAAGGGCATCTGGGGAGAGCTCTCCTCCTGGCGGGACGAGGATGGCGGCACGTGGCTGTACGTGCCCGTCTGGGGGCCGGCTTCGAAGGAGGCGCCACACTTTCCCGCGACGCAAGGCCCGACCCCGCATGGCAGCATTATGGCTTTCAAGGTGGAAACTGATTCGTCCACCGAGAAACCGACCCTCGCTCCCGCTTGGATTTCCAGCGACTTTGATGTGCCGGAACCCGTCGCCATCGCCAACGGCGTGATCTTTGTTCTCTCGACCGGCGAGAACACGCAGCAGGTCACCGGACCGAGCATCATTTTCGTTCCCGGCAGAAAGCTGCTGACCGACCAGGAGCGGAGCCAGAACACGCACAACGCGGTTCTGTTTGCCCTCGACGCCAAGACTGGCCAGGTCCTTTACCAAAGCGCCAACACGATCAGCAGTTGGGTTCACTTCAGCGGCCTGGCCATTGCCGACGGCCGCGTGTATGCGGTGGACCATACTTCCACCCTCTACTGTTTTGGTGTGCCGGAGCGCTGAGAGCCATCGGCCCTGGGAGCGCGGGCATCGTGCCGGCTGGGGCAGGGGCGCCCCGCCCGTGCCACAACGGGAGCGGGACGCTCCCGAGACAGGGGGCAGGATGCCCGCGCTACGTCCCCTCCTCGCGCGACGAATGCAACGCCACGCTTGCGTTGTACCCATACAGGTGTATACTCATGCCCGCCCGAAGACCTGAAAGGAAGGCCTGGATCGCGCGAGCTAGCGTGT